>PAMR01000027.1 GCA_002708205.1 Gammaproteobacteria bacterium | reverse complement strand
CCTTTAAGAGAGACGTAGTAGACAAAACCACTAGCCGTATTGACAATTCGTCGGGCTCTATTTGGCGTGGTAGTCGGTGCCACCAGTAAAATAAGGTCTATTCCGTGGGCAGTAAGAGCCAATTTCAACGGGGCCGCCTCTTCCGGTGGAAGGTTCACCATTATCAGTCCATCCACCCCCGATTTAGCTGCTCGAAGGCTAAATTCCTCATAACCAATTCTAAGCACCGTATTCAGATAACCCATGAGTACGACCGGCGTTTCTGTATCATCCTCACGAAATAGTTTAACCATCGCTAAAACATCATCAAAACGTACACCATTCGCAAGAGCCCTCTCCGAAGAACGCTGTATTGAAGGTCCCTCAGCCTCCGGATCTGAAAAAGGTATACCTAATTCGAGCACATCAACGCCCCCAGATACGAGTGCGTGCATGGAAGGGACAGTGACAGATACTTCTGGGTCTCCTGCCGTAACGAAAGAGACGAATGCCTTTTTCTGTTTACTGCGGAGGTGAGAGAATTTATCGGCTAGACGCGTCATAGATCTATACCGTCTAATTGCGCTACTGTGTTGATGTCCTTATCCCCACGCCCGGACAAATTGATAACAACTACATCATCCGGATTTCTATTTGCGGCCTCCCCCGTACCGTAAGCTAACGCATGACTGGACTCAAGTGCCGGCATAATACCTTCGGTCCGATTTAACTGACGGAAAGCCTCCATTGCCTCATCATCGGTCACCGAAACGTATTTAGCTCGACCAATATCTTTCCAATACGAATGCTCCGGTCCAACACCCGGATAGTCCAAACCAGCCGATATCGAATGAGCCTCACTGATTTGACCATCGTCATCATCCATTAGATAGGTTTTGCTACCGTGCAGGACCCCCGCTCTTCCTGCAGAAAGAGGAGCGGCGTGTTGTCCTGTCATGATTCCATTACCAGCAGCTTCGACCCCAAAAATATCCACCTCGTCATCATCAACAAAAGGGTGAAACAGACCCATAGCATTTGACCCTCCTCCGACACACGCTATTAGCGCATCCGGGAGTCGACCTAACATATCAAGAGATTGTTTTTTTGTTTCTTCCCCTATGATCGATTGAAGATCTCTAACAATCAGAGGGTATGGATGCGGACCGGCGACACTACCTATGATGTAATGAGTGTGATCAACATTCGTGACCCAGTCACGCATTGCTTCATTCATCGCGTCCTTCAAAGTCTTTGAACCCGAAGTAACCGGCACCACTTCTGCTCCGAGCAGTTTCATTCGGTACACGTTTAACGCCTGCCTTTGCACGTCCGTTTCGCCCATATAAATACGACAATCGAAACCGTAGCGAGCAGCAACCGTGGCAGTAGCCACACCATGCTGACCCGCTCCAGTTTCTGCTATTACCCGTTTTTTACCCATCTTTTTCGTAAGGAGTGCCTGTCCGATGGTGTTATTTATTTTGTGAGCCCCTGTATGGTTTAAATCTTCTCTTTTCAAAAATATCCGGGCACCACCAGCCTCCGCAGACAAGCGTTTCGCCTCGTAAAGTGGGGTTGGACGACCAACATAATTTTTTAGCTCACCAGCTAGTTCTGTTCGAAATTCGTCATCTCTCCATAGAACATCATATAAATCAGTCAACTGCTCTAGGGCCTGCATAAGCGTCTCAGCAACGTAGCGCCCGCCATATTCGCCGAAATGCCCATCAGCGTCTGGGGCTTGGTAAGCTTTCTTGTTTTCAGCTGGCACTTTGCGCCTCCATAATAAACAACTTCATTTTTGTTACATCCTTACTACGTTTGTCGCCATCCACTTCGACACCGCTAGCAACATCCACACTTTTAGTTCCGGTGACTTCGATGGCTTGTCGAACATTTTCCACCGTCAACCCCCCAGCCAAAATCAAATTCCGCTCATCATTTTTTGGCCATTGAGCCCAATCGAAAACTCGCCCNGTGCCNCCAAATAGTTGATCGTCTTCGACATCNANTAACCACCCCGAGGCATTCGAATATAGCGCCACAAATTCATCAAACGAAAAATTCGCTCCCACCCCGGCCGTTTTAATATATGGATGGTCAAATTTATCGCAAAATTCGGCCGTTTCGCTTCCATGAAATTGACAGTAGTCAAGACCGACTCTAATGACCGCATCGACGTCTTGAACCGAGGGATTTACGAACACCCCAATCACAGGTACACGACTCTTTATACGATCAATGATTATCTCAGCCTGCTTAAAATCGATATACCGTGCGCTTGTAGGTACAAAATTAAGCCCTATNGCCGAACAGCCGGCGTCAATAGCGGCTTCGGCATCATCGCCGTTCGTTATCCCGCAAATTTTGACAGAAATTGACATACACAGAACCGTAGATATTACTATCAGTCTAACATTTCGGATCCAAGGATTAGCGGAGCGCGCGCCCTTGATCCAAGTTTAATATCATTATAACCCACGTGTACNAAATACANTCCTTCTGGNCCCGNAGTTGGGGGCGCCANCTTCCGATCACANGCTACCAGAATATCCATAACTTCNTTGGATTGGATCATCTGTTCTCCTACCGATGCCAGNGTGCCCGCAATATTTCGTACCATATGAAGCAAAAAAGCATTCGCCGTAACGTCGATATACACCATCGCCCCCTTTCGAATTACGTTCAGTGCGTATATCCGACGAAAAGGTGTCCGCGATTGACATTGCGATCCTCTAAAGCTCGAAAAATCGTGCTCGCCAATCAAGCATTGAGCGGCCTCACGCATAGCTTCCTCATCAAGACTGCGGGACTGCCACTTAACAAAATTCCGTCCAAGAGCTGATCTCTGATCTGACTCCAAAAAAACATATATATATCGCCTCCAAAGAGCTGAAAATCGTGCGTTAAAATGAACGGGGGTGACCTCTGCCCATATCACACGAATNGCAGGATGCATATTCGCNTTNACGCCANNGANCCAAGCTCTTAGAGGACGCTCACCGTAAAAATCAAAGCTAACTACTTGTTGCGTAGCGTGAACTTTTGCATCTGTTCTTCCAGCCACCGTCACTCNTATCGGCGCATCAGCGACCTGGGACAACGCCTTTTCAAGCTCATTTTGAATTGTTAGTTGGTTTCGTTGTGATTGAAATCCACTGAACAGGCTACCGTCATATTCGAGCCCTAGCGCTATAGTATTCATATTGTNCGTTTCGGATCTAAATTCAATTCTCTCCGACTNCTACCTCACTTCATTATTTTCCAACCAAATACTCGGAGAACTCTCATTTAGCTAATTCGCGTCGCCACCGATTCCGCAATTTGCACACTATTTAAAGCGGCACCCTTTCGCACATTGTCCGAGACAACCCAAAGATTAAGTCCGTTTGCATGCGACAAATCAGCACGAACTCGACCGACAAATACGGGATCAGTTCCAGCAGCGTTCAAAACAGCCGTTGGATATCCCCCTTTTTTCTGTTCATCCAACAAAGTAACCCCTGGGGCTTTTCTTAACATTTCTCTAGCATGCTTTACCGACAGTTTATCCCTAGTCTCAATATGCAATGCCTCTGAATGTCCGTAAAACACGGGGACACGTACACAGGTCGGATTTACCAATATATTGTCATCTTCAAATATCTTTGTAGTTTCCCANACCATTTTCATTTCTTCTTTCGTATAGCCATTTTCTTGAAAAGCATCGATTTGTGGAATTGCATTGAATGCTATNTGCACTGGATGCACGTCCGCTTTTGCACCNTTTGCATTAAGGAGGTCTGCTGTTTGTTTGGCTAACTCATTGACTCCACTAGCACCAGCTCCGGAAACAGCCTGATACGTAGCGACATTTATTCGAGTAATCCCTACCGCGTCATAGATTGGTTTTAATGCAACAACCATCTGTATGGTGGAACAATTAGGATTGGCTATTAGATGAGTCTCCATCCCCTGTTGAATTCGATGTGGATTTACCTCAGGAACAACCAAGGGAATCTCGTCCTCATACCTAAATTGAGATGTGTTATCAATTACTATGCAACCAGATTCAATTGCCCGGGGTACGTGACTCGCTGAGACCGAACCTCCCGCTGAAAACAAAGCAATTTGCGTATCCGCAAAATCAAAATCATCAAGAACTTCAACTCGNACTGAACGCCCTCCGATACGAAAGGTTNTTCCCGCNGAACGTTCGCTCGCTAACAGTTTTACCGTTCCCATAGGAAACTTTCGTTGCTCAAGAATNTCCCGCATTGCCTCGCCGACAGCTCCTGTCGCACCGACAATTGCAATATTGATCTGACTCAACTTCCTCGACCCCAATTACGTTTACAAAAAGGTTTTGACAGCTTCCGCCATCTCNGATGTGCCGACGAGTGTCAGTTCATTCGAAGGTTCCGGCGGCATTATATCTGCTGTTCGCATACCGGAATCCAGCACCGCCTCAACTGCTCGTTCTATACGATCCGCAGATTGTTGCGCGCCGAGACTGTATCTCAGCAGCATTGATCCCGAAAGTATGGTTGCAAGTGGATTTGCAATATTTTTTCCAGCTATATCAGGAGCACTGCCATGCACGGGTTCATATAACCCTTGGTTCTTGGCATTCAACGAGGCAGACGGCAACATCCCCAACGACCCAGTTAACATCGCGGCAACGTCCGACAAAATATCACCGAACATATTTCCTGTAACAATCACATCAAACTGTTTCGGTTGTCTGACCAACTGCATTCCCGCGTTATCAACGTACATATGGCTCAACTCGACATCTTGATAGTCGCTATGCACCTCTGTCACCACGTCTCGCCATAATTGAGTTACTTCCAAAACATTTGCTTTATCCACGGAGCACAGCTTGTTGTTTCTTTTTTGGGCCGCTTCAAACGCGTTTCTGGCAATCCTTTCTATTTCTCGNTCGTCATACACCAACGTGTTAAATCCGCGTCTTCCACCATTATCTACGGTTATTCCGCGCGGTTCTCCGAAATAGATGCCTCCCGTTAATTCGCGAATAATAAGGATATCCAGGTTTTCCACCAACTCACGTTTAAGGGACGAAGAATCAGCTAGAGCCTTAAAAATTACCGCTGGNCGCAGATTCGCGTACAAATCGAGAGAACTTCGCAANCCTAGCAAGCCNCGTTCCGGTCGTTTCTCCATCGGCAAGCCATCCCACTGTGGACCACCCACCGCGCCCATCAACGTGGCCTGACAAGATTTCGCTATTTCTAAAGTCTCGTGAGGCAGCGGCACACCATATTTATCAATCGCGCTNCCACCAATGTCGCCGTATCTGAAATCGAGCGACAGATCGCCNCCAACGAGGTTTACCGCTGNTTCTAGTACGTCAACGGCATAGGGCATAATCTCCGCACCAATCCCGTCCCCGGGAAGAATTAAGACTTTACTTTTCTTCATTGCGAAATATCCAAGGCATACTGCGTTTATGTTTCTCCTCAAAAGCCCGGATTGTCTCGACATGATCTAGGGTCATTCCTATTTCATCCAGCCCACGCAACAGTGGCACTTTGCGATTCTCGTCGATCTCGAAAGAATATTTAGTTCCTCCGTCAAGAGAAATCGTTTGTTTTTCCAGGTTCACGTCCATCCGTACGGCTTTTTTCTTGGTGATTATCTCGAAAACTCTATCTACATTTTCTTCTTTAAGAACAATAGGTAATAGGCCATTTTTAAAACAATTATTGTAAAATATGTCNGCAAAACTCGGCGCAATTACACATTTTATTCCNTATTCCATAAGCGCCCACACAGCGTGTTCCCGACTCGACCCACAACCAAAATTTTTGCGCGCCACAAGAATGCTTGCATCCTGGTAACGCGGATCATTCAACACAAATTCATGGTTGATTTGGCGATCATTAGGCGTTTTGCTCAAATCGCCCTCATCCAAAAAACGCCAGGCATCAAATAAGTAATTGCCAAATCCTGTCCGTTTAATCGACTTCAAAAACTGCTTAGGAATGATTTGATCGGTGTCTACATTTGATCTGTCAAATGGAATCACTAGTCCTTCGTGCTGNTCAAAACCTTCCATCACATATAGTCCCTAGGATCACGTAAATACCCAGCCAAGGCNCTAGCAGCAGCCGTTGCCGGACTAACAAGATGCGTACGGCCCTGATGACCCTGCCGACCTTCAAAATTTCTATTTGAAGTGGACGCGGACCTTTCACCAGGAAGCAATCGATCAGCATTCATCGCCAAACACATTGAGCATCCAGGATCACGCCATTCAAATCCTGCTTCCTTAAATAAATAGTCTAACCCCTCAGACTCAGCTTCCTCTTTAATTAAACCTGACCCTGGAACTACCATCGCNGCCTGAAGATCCTCTGAAACATGTTGGCCTTTCACGATTTCAGCGGCTGCTCTTAGGTCCTCGATACGCGAGTTCGTACAAGATCCGATAAATACACGATCGATCGGGATATCTACCATTTTCTGGCCNGGTATCAGTCCCATATAATCTAATGATCGTTGTGCTGTTTCTGCCTTAGAAGAATCCTCAAATTCACTAGGAGAGGGAACTCGACCAGAAATACCACAAACAAATTCTGGATTGGCTCCCCAACTCACCTGCGGCTCAAGACTTGTTCCGTCAATCGTAATTTCTTTCTCAAACTCGGCATCTACGTCGGTCACCAGAGTTCGCCAATATTCTTCGGCTGCCGACCATTGATCTGCCTTCGGGACAAATGGCCTGCCACGCAGATAATCAATTGTCTTGTCATCTACAGCGATCAAACCGGCTCTGGCACCNGCTTCTATAGACATGTTGCAAAGAGTCATCCGGCCTTCCATTGACAATTGCTTAACAACCTCCCCTGCGTATTCAATCGTATAGCCTGTGGCACCGGCCGTACCAATCTGATTAATGATCGCAAGTACAACATCCTTTGCAAAAACGCCCGCGGATAATGACCCCGCTATATTGATTCGCATGTTTTTCGATTTTTGTTGGATAAGACACTGAGTGGCCAACACATGCTCTACCTCCGAAGTGCCAATACCATGAGCAATCGCCGCGAAAGCCCCATGTGTTGATGTGTGTGAATCTCCGCATACGATAGTTGTTCCGGGCATCGTTAAACCTTGCTCTGGACCAATGACATGAACGATCCCCTGCCTTTTATCGTGTATATCAAACTGTAGAATCTCGAATTCTTTACAATTGTCGTCCAAGGCAATCACTTGTTCTTTGGCGATGGTATCTGTGATTCCAGCGATGCCCATATGACGGCCTGTTGTTGGAACATTGTGATCCGGCGTCGCAAGATTGGCATGTCGCCTCCACGGAGACCGTCCGGCCAAACGTAAACCTTCGAAAGCTTGAGGAGAAGTGACCTCATGCAACAGATGGGTGTCTATATAAACAATCGTCGTTCCATCATCACGACTACCCACCACATGAGCATCCCAGACCTTATCGTACAAAGTTTTTCCCGTCATTCAGGCATTCCCATATCAGCAGGGCAGGCATCCTAATCGGGTCACCGATCTACCGTCCCGTCCACCCATTATTAGATATTAGACTTGATAGATCTAACGATCATTTTCTCTTGGTCCGTTCTGACCACGATCTCGAAGCACGTGGTCCATCAAAACCAACGCCACCATCGCTTCAGCGATTGGCGTGGCCCGAATACCTACGCAGGGATCGTGTCTACCCTTAGTTACAACCTCTACCTCATTCCCATAACGGTCAATACTTTTTCCAGGCATGGTCAGACTTGAAGTGGGCTTTAGAGCAATACTCACTTCTACGTTTTGCCCGGTAGATATCCCACCCAAAACGCCGCCTGCATTGTTCGATAGAAATCCACTAGCATCCATTTCATCACGATGCATACTTCCACGTTGCGTAACGCTCAAGAATCCCGTTCCGAATTCCACTCCCTTAACTGCATTTATGCTAACCAAAGCTGAAGCCAAGTCTGCATCTAGTTTATCGAATACGGGTTCTCCGAGTCCTGCTGGAACATTACTGGCGACAACGTTGATTCGTGCACCAATCGAATCTCCATCTCTACGAAGTTGGTCGATCAATGCGGCGATTTCATCTACAACATTAGGATCCGGACAGAAAAATGGATTATCTTCTACATGCTCTAAGGAATCGATTTTTGGCTTAATAGCGCCTATTTGAGATAAGTACCCCGAAATCCGTGTGCCGAAGGTTTCCCACAAATATTTCTTAGCAATGCCACCCGCCGCCACTCGCATAGAAGTCTCGCGTGCGGATGCCCTTCCTCCTCCCCGATAGTCGCGAAATCCGTACTTTTTATCATAGGAATAATCCGCATGAGCCGGTCGGTATTGATCCTTGATCTCGCCATAGTCGCGAGAGCGCTGATCCGTATTTTCAATCACCAGTCCAATCGGAGTTCCGGTTGTTCTTCCTTCAAAGACACCGGACATTATCTTGACTTCATCAAGCTCGCGTCTTTGAGTTGTGTACTTACTTTGTCCGGGACGACGGCGATCCAAATCGGTCTGTAGATCAGCCTCTGATAATTCCAAGCCCGGGGGACATCCATCCACTATGGCTCCCAGAGCTACTCCATGGCTCTCTCCAAATGTCGTAACCGTAAAAGCCTGTCCAAAAGTGTTCCCAGCCATTCTACGAGCTTACCCGAAGGGCTTCCCTCTCGGCTATGAAAACGCCAAAACTTCCATCAAATAGCCGTTCCATTTGAGTCAATTCCGGCCAAATCACTTCAAGCAAAGGAAAATTTCGCTCAAACTCAGTAGCAGTTGAACCAACTTCACCCACAAGTAGCGCATCCGCAGACATCAAACTTGGAGCGTCCAAAAGAATCTGACGCCACGCCTCTAATCCATCGTTTCCGGACACCAGTCCACCCCTAGGCTCATAATGATATTCAGCAGGCAGCGAATCATATTCCTGTTTTGGAACGTAAGGTGGATTCGAAATCACTAGATCAAATGGCTCCGATGGAATGGAATCACACAAATCAGAGCTCACAATTGTTGCTCTCGAGCCCAAATCATATCGATCCACATTTGCACGCGCGCATTTAAGAGCTGCTGAATCACTGTCCGAAAGCGTTAGCGCGGCATTCGGAAAGGCTAATGCAGCCGATATACCAAGACATCCGCCCCCACAACAAAGATCTAGAATTCTTAACGGGGGATTACGTAACCACGGGCGAAATTCCGACTCAATTAATTCAAATATTGGAGAGCGAGGGATCATTATTCCAGGAGGAGTAATAAACCATCGGCCGCAATACCAGGCCTCTTCAGTCAAATAAACGGTAGGTTTTCGGTCACTTATTCGTCGTTCTACTAAAGAGAGAATTAATTCTTTGAATTCCCTCCAAGTCCAATCAAGTCGAGATTGCATCGCACCCAAAACCAGCAATTTCGCTTCATCGTTAGGCCCACCCGCGCCATGACCATAAAATAGAGTAGAAGATTCAAACATTCGACTAACACTTACAATAAGGCCATCAAGACGCGGATCGTTTTCAATCACTACGCAACAACCGAGGGGCTATCAATTCAACTCTGGAAATTGGACGTCCATCTATAGGCGCCATTGGCCCAGCGGCAAAAGCAGTCACCTTAATACCTTCTCTACGAATATATTCAGCGACGGTATCTGCACATATTCCCGAGCGTTCCGTCATAACAGATACATCCTCCGAACCATACAGGTGACAAACCACATAAAGTGGAGATGCACTATCCCAGTCATCATCTAATGAACCAATTGATTCGAGGTCACGCGAAGAAATATTTCCGTGAGCATCAGGCACGACACCTTCCAATATCACATGGCCTTGCCGCACCAACTTTTCAGCTACAGACTGATTGATCTGATTGGCTAGATCACCGGTTTCATGTATCAATTCGAGGTGGAGATACAATCGCTGATTACCCCGCTTAACAACGTAAATAGAGACAAGCGTGTTTATGCTTTCATTAACAGCAACAGCACTCCAGTACATTTGATTCTTGTTAGGTGCAACGAGTATCGGTTGTCGAAATATATCGTTCGCCCAGACAGTAGACCGACCGCAACTGGGTCCCTGACAGTCAAAAATAACTTTCGAATACTCCCGCGCAATAAAATTTTCAACATATGTTTTTATTTGATTCAAACTTACGTCATCGGGAATTCTGTAGGTTATCGTCTGTTTTTTTCCATCGACATCGACGAATCGGTCGAGGCGCAGTTCTCTTCTAATTTTTTCTACAGATCCAGTAATAAATCTCAATGGAACAGATTCCGAAGAATGACTCGCGGAGATGATCCACGATCTCGGAAATCTTTCAAATAACATTGAATCGGTACTATTCTCTATATCCTCGGTACAATAGGCTTCGAACACAACCAATCCAAGGACTATCGCTAACAGGTGATTTCTCATTACACCCTCACCCTAAATCCTATTTTTTAACCAAGTACTCGGTGATGCAAACTCTACATCTAACTGTTGCTCACTTGTCATCAAACTAGTTATGACCTGATCAATATGATCACCTCCATATACCACACGATATAATGCTTCCACCAATGGCATATAGACATCTAGCTCGGCACGTCTCTTATGGATCACACGGAGTGTATTGACTCCTTCTGCCAACTTTCCGAGTTCTTCGACTGCTTGCTCAAGAGGCACCTTCTGAGCCAGCTTAGATCCCAGTTGAAAATTACGGGAAAGAGGCGAGGTGCAACTCATAACCAAATCACCCACACCCGCCAAACCCAAGAATGTGAATGGATCCGCCCCGATCGCTACCGCAAATCTGCTCATCTCTGCCAGGCTACGCGTAAGTACCATCGCCAGTGTATTTTGTCCAAGTTCCAGTGTGGTGACGATTCCCGCGATAATCGCGTACACGTTTTTTAGCGCGCCACCCAATTCAACACCATATACATCGATCGCCGAATACACTCGAAATGTACCACTATGTAACAAATCGTGTGCTAGTTGACGAACGCCCTCATCGCGACTGGCTATCACTGTACCCGTATAACGTCCCTCAGCCATCTCTTCCGCAAAATTGGGGCCGCTCAAGACACCTATTCGGCTCGTTTTAAGTTCTTCTTCGAGAATCTGACTCATCAACTTGAAGTCAGAAATGCCTTCGTCGGCTTCGACGCCTTTCGTAGCACTAATGACACATGCATCTGCACGGATAAACTTTGAAAGATCACGGGAGACGGAACGAAATGAAGCACTAGGCACAGTGACAAAAAGCACATTGCTTTTGGCTGCAAACTCTAAATCGGTCGTAGGATATATATTGCTATGCAGTTTATGATTCGGAAGATAACGGACATTCTCATTGTGGTCCTGAATACTTTTTAATAACTCTTCGTCACGCATCCACAAACGAGTTGGATTTCCATTAGAGGCGACCAAATCGGCAACTGCCGTACCGAAATTACCCGCCCCAATAATTGCTACTGTAGTTTGCAATAGAAATCACTCCATCAGCTCTACAATAAGTTGATTGATGCGCTTCACGTATTCACCAGGCTCAGCGAGTGAGGTTCCATCCGCTAGTGCAGCTTGGTCAAAAAGAATACGCACGATATTCTGAAACCTTTCCTCATCTTGTTCTTTGTCCAGACGTCCGAGGAGAGGATGATCTAAATTAACCTCCAAATGCGGTTTCGACTCCGGCACGGGCTGACCAGCCGCTTCCATCATGCGCCGCATTTGGTACCCCATATCCTCATCACCTAATACAAGACACGCCGCAGATTCTGTGAGTCTTTTCGATTTACGAACAGTCTCCACCTGAGACTCTAAAACCGTCTTAATTCTACCAAGAAGAGGGTCATCTTTTTCTTCAGAATCCTCTTGTTCTTGATCTCCTTTCGCTAAATTCAAATCCCCACGCATAACATTTTGGAATTTTTTTCCTTCGAATTCTTCGACGAACGATACAAACCATTCATCGACTCGATCAAACAACAGCAAGACCTCAACTTCCTGCTTGTTAAATGTCTCAAGATGAGGACTTTGACGGGCTGCCGCTAAACTTTCAGCAACTAAAAAATAAATTTTGTCTTGGTCATCCTTTGCTCTTGAAACATAATCCAGCAAAGACACCCGTTGCTTGTCTTCTGACGCATCCTTTGTTGAAGCAAACCGAAACAATTTTAGAAGCGCATCACGATTAGTAAAGTCCTCTCCAACCCCTTCCTTCAGAACTTGCCCAAATTCGTCCCATAATTCCCCGTAGAGCTCTTGGTCATCAGCAGAAACTTTAGAGAACATATCCAAAACGCGCTTAGTCAGAGCATTTCGAATAGACGTCACATGGAGCGACTCTTGTAAAAGTTCGCGCGAGACGTTGAGAGGAAGATCGTTGGAGTCAACTATACCCCTAACAAATCGAAGGTATAACGGCAAGAATTGCTCAGCTTCATCCATAATAAAGACTCGCTGAACATATAGTTTCAGACCTTTTGGCGCTTCGCGATTCCATAGATCAAACGGCGCTCTTTTAGGAAGGAAAAGCAAACTGGTGTACTCCAATTTGCCTTCTACTTTATTATGGCTCCAATGGGCAGGATCTTCAAAATCATGAGAAATATGCTTGTAAAACTCCTGATACTCTTCGTCCTTTACATCTGTACGTGACCGAGACCATAGTGCTCGAGCCGAATTAACCACTTCCATACTTGGCAAAATTTCTTCGGTGTCACTGTCGTCATCGTCCGATTTGGGCGGAAGCTCTTCAAGCATTTCAACGGGAATCCCAATGTGATCGGAATAACGCGTGACTATATTTCGAAGACGGTACCCATCAGCAAATTCACTCGCATCTTTCTTGAGCCTTAATGTTACTTTCGTACCTCGAGAACACTCCTCTTCACCTATTGTGAAATCGTCTTCTCCGGTAGATGTCCACAACGTCCCCTCACTACTTCCAGCTCGACAAGTTCTCACTTCCACTTCGTCAGCGACAATAAAGGCGCTATAAAAGCCTACTCCAAACTGACCAATTAAGGCCGAATCTTGTTTTTGGTCTCCCGTCAACTGAGAAAAGAATTCCTCCGTTCCAGACTTCGCTATGGTGCCCAAGTTGTCGACCACTTCATCTCGAGACATACCAATACCGTTATCGCTAATAGTTAATGTCCCCTCTTCTTTATCAAATTCAATGCGAATCCGATAATCAGAATCTTCAGCAATCAACTCGGGATTAGCCAGAGATTCGAAGCGCAACTTGTCTATTGCGTCCGATGCATTGGATATGAGCTCCCTAAGAAAAATCTCCTTGTTTGAATACAAAGAGTTAATCATGAGCTGGAGTAGTTTCTTTGCTTCGGTTTGGAAGCCTCTAGTTTCAGTTGCCATGAGATACGATCACTTTCTACTGTCTTTAATTTTCAGATATGAACAATTAGTCCACTAAGATTATTAACCGGGTATCCGTTTCGTTAAAAAACGGACTTACCAGCCGGTGATTTCGGCCAAAGCATCTCCGATATCGGCAAGACTTTCCACGGTTTTAACACCAGCAGATTCTAATGATGCAAATTTTTCGGCTGCTGTCCCTTTACCACCGGCAATGATTGCCCCCGCATGTCCCATTCGTTTACCCGGAGGTGCTGTAACGCCTGCAATATAACCCACGATCGGCTTTGTCACGTTGGATTTAATAAATTCAGCAGCCTCTTCTTCGGCAGTACCACCAATTTCACCCACCATAACAATAGCTTCTGTTTCCGAATCCTTTTCAAATTCCTCCAGAATATCGATGAAATGGCTACCTGGAATCGGATCTCCACCAATCCCGACACAGGAGCTTTGACCAAAACCTTTGTCAGTGGTTTGTTTTACAGCCTCATAGGTCAGTGTCCCCGATCGGGACACTACCCCCACTCTCCCAGGCAAATGTATGTCTCCTGGCATAATCCCTATTTTGCATTCACCAGGAGTAATAACCCCAGGACAATTGGGACCAATCAATCTTTGCGAAGTGAGATCAAGTCGAGCCTTAACCTTGAGCATATCAAGTGTTGGTATTCCTTCCGTAATGCAAACGATTAACTCAATTCCTGCATCCATTGCCTCCAAGATCGAATCCCGGCAAAACGCTGCTGGCACATAAATTACAGATGCATTCGCACCTGTTTCATCGACAGCCTCTCGAACTGTATTGAAGACAGGCTTGTCTAAGTGGCTTGTCCCGCCTTTACCAGGTGAAACACCACCTACCATTTGAGTCCCGTATGCAATCGCTTGCTCAGAGTGCAAAGTGCCCTGACCACCGGTAAAACCCTGACAAATAACTCGCGTATTTTTATTGACCAAAATACTCATTGAGAATCTCCTGCTGCTTGTACCGCTTTTTCAGCAGCGTCTACCAGAGAGGTCGCCGCAACAATATTCAGACCGCTGTCAGCCAATATCTTAGAACCTACTACAGCATTATTTCCTTCGAATCGGACAACCACGGGAACTTCCACACCTACCTCCGTAACCGCCGCAATAATACCTTCGGCAATGGTTGCACAACTAACAATCCCACCAAAAATATTGATTAGAACTGCTCTCACGTTTTCATCAGACAATATGATTTTGAAAGCTTCCGCAACCGTCTCCTTACTAGCAGCCCCACCAACATCTAAAAAGTTTGCCGGATTACCACCATGCAACTTAACCAAGTCCATGGTGCCCATAGCCAGACCTGCACCATTGACCATGCATCCAATACTTCCATCCAACGCCACGTAGTTGAGCCCATAACCATCCGCCTCAGACTCGCGGGGATCTTCCTGAGAAGGATCATTCATATCGCGAATGGAACCTTGTCGGTACAATGAATTGCTGTCCACATTGATTTTTGCATCAAGACAATGGACATGCCCTTCGGTATTAACAACAAGTGGATTAATCTCTACCAAAGAACAATCGCACTCGTGGAATAGATTCATAAGATTAACAAAAATCGAGGAAAACTCACGGACTTGTCCAGGAGTCAGTCCTAATTGGTATCCAAGTTCAGTACCCTGATAAGGCTGGGCGCCAACATACGGATCAATAACAGCTCTGAGAATTTTTTCAGGCGTCTCCTCCGCTACTTTCTCTATCTCGACGCCGCCCTCAGTAGAAGCCATAACAACAACTCGACGGCTACTTCGGTCGATTACTGCTCCAAGATAAAGCTCTTTTTCAATGTCAGTACATTCTTCCACAAATATTTTACTAACTGGTTGACCATCCTCGTCTGTTTGAATAGTTACAAGCCTCTGATCTACCCACCGTTCAGCAAAACCGCGAACTTCGTCGAGAGAATCCACCACTTTCACACCGCCGGCTTTTCCTCGTCCTCCAGCATGAACTTGGACTTTACAAACCCACCGGGACCCGCCTAGCTCCTCGGCAGCTTTCACTGCATCTTCCGCGGTATCAACTGCTTTCCCCTTAGAAACTGGTAACCCATATTCTGCAAATAATTGCTTAGATTGATATTCATGAAGATTCATTCTTTTTGTCCCTTATTCCCCAAACGAGTTCCTATTACCGTAGGTAAATCTATGTTAGTACGCATCAGACATTCCCGTTACTGTTTCATTTTTTTTTCTTTCGATTTGCCATATGAATCGCGTGCCCTCCGACTCCCAGAGCAGCTTCATGCAAGGCCTCTGACAAACTTGGGTGGGCAAACATAGTTAAACCAATATCTTCGCTTGTTGCTCCAAATTCCATGGCCATGACAGCTTGACCAATTAACTCCGATGCCTGAGGACCTAAAATATGCACACCCAACACTCGATCACTAGAACTATCAGAAATTATTTTCACCAGCCCTTCTCGATCGTTAGCAGCGAGCGCCCGCCCGCTGGCTCCAAATGAAAACGTGCCAACTTCAGCTTCAAAGCCCTCGCCTTTGGCTTGCTCCTCACTTAAACCAACCCATGCTATTTCAGGATGAGTGTAAATTACTGCCGGCACATTGGAGTAGTTAACCAACGATTTTTTTCCAAAAATTCGTTCAGCAGCCATTATTCCTTCTTCAGCCGCTTTATGCGCCAACATAGGTCCTCGAACGGCATCCCCCACCGCGTAAACGTTCTCTAAAGAGGTCTGACAAAACTCGTTTACTGTTATGAATCCTCGCTCATCTGTTTCAATTCCGCAGTCAGTCGCTATTAAATCATACGTATTAGGCTTGCGACCGACCGCAACTATCATTCGGTCAACGATGACCGTATTTTTTTCGCCCTTAGCTTCATAGACAACTTCTACCCCGTTATCACTTGCTGTGACCGAGACAACGGTTGTACCGAGACGAATGTCCAAACCTTGCTTAGATAGAATACGTTTCGCATCACGCGAGATTCGATGGTCGACAGAAGGCAGAAACTGTTCTAATGCTTCAAACAATATTGTTTCGGATCCTAATCGATTCCAAACACTTCCTAATTCAAGACCAATCACACCAGCACCAAGGATACCGAGCCGATTTGGGACATCCCCAAAATTAAGGGCTTCGGTCGAATCAACAACCTGAGGCGATGACAACGGAGCTATATCTATACTGCTCGGTACCGACCCTGGGGCAAGAATGACGTTGTTAGTTTCGATCTGACTCACTTGTGCATCGTGAGTGGTAAATTCTACATTGCCGTCGGCTAGTAACCGTCCCATCCCCTCGAAAGAATCCACACCATTGGCTTTAAACAACGAGCCAATACCGCTAGTCAATTGCTGAACAACCTCATCCTTACGGGAGATCATCGCTTCTATATCGATACTAGCGTTCTCGACACTGATACCAAAATCTACCAGCTGATTTACTTCTTCAAATTTATGGGATGCATCCAATAACGCCTTCGATGGGATACATCCCCAATTCAAACAAGTCCCACCGAGACTCGGCTTACCGGATTTCCCTAAAGTTTTATCGATGCAAGCCGTTTTTAGACCCAACTGCGCTGACCGAATAGCCGCAGCATAACCAGCCGGACCACCTCCAATGACCACCACTTCATAGCTTTTCTCAGCCATCTATATCTCTCGCGTTGGCGGGGTGCTTAAATTCTTTTTTTTGTTGAAACTTACCAACGTACAAAGCTGCGAGGCTTACGAGCCTTGGTTCAACAAAAGCGACCGGATTTTGCCGATAGCGCGAGTTGGATTAAGCCCCTTGGGGCAAACACTGACGCAGTTCATGATGCCTCGACATCGAAAAACACTAAATGGATCATCGAGATCCGCTAACCTTTCTTCGGTAGCGGTATCGCGACTATCTGCCAAAAATCGATAAGCCTGAAGTAGTCCGGCGGGGCCAATAAACTTCTCCGGATTCCACCAAAACGATGGACAGGATGTTGTGCAACACGCACAGAGAATACATTCGTATAGCCCGTCGAGTTCAGCCCTTTCTTCCGGTGTTTGCAGCCGTTCTTGGGCAGGCGGTGGATCATTATTAATGACATACGGTTGAATTTTTTCGTACTGTTTATAAAACTGCGTCATGTCAACGACTAGATCACGCATAACCGGCAAACCCGGAAGCGGCCTTAGCACCAACTTTCCGCCTTTAGCAATCTCCGATACTGGCGTAATACAGGCAAGTCCATTCGTACCGTTCATATTCATACCATCCGATCCACAAACCCCCTCGCGACACGATCGCCTATAGGAAACTGTAGAATCCTGCTGTTTAACGAGTTCCAAAAGATCCAATACCATGAGGTCTCGACCCTCAGGCAAATCCACGGTGTAATCTTGCATACTCGGATCTTGCTCAACATCGGGGTTATAACGATAGATACTTACTTGCACTGTAATTGACTCACTTTCCGTACGTTTCTATTAATAAACCCGTTCCTTTGGTTCAAAGGACGGCACAGTAATCGGCTCTAAATTCACAGATCGTTTACCGAGTCTTTTGTTGTGGCCAGGAAAATAAATCGAATGGCACAACCAGTTTTCATCGTCTCGATTTTGATAGTCATCACGAGCATGCGCACCTCGACTCTCCCTGCGACTCTCTGCGGCTATAGCCGTCGCCTCGGCAACCTCTAGCAGATTATCCAACTCAAGTGCTTCCAAACGTGCAGTATTGAAAACCGCACTCTTATCCGCCAAATGCGATTCTCCAATTCTTCCCCGCAAATCTTCCAGNTGTTTCATTCCCTCAAGCATGGTTTCTTCTTTGCGAAAGACTCCNAAATTTAANTGCATCACGTTCTGAAGCTCTTTTTTGAGATCCATGACGTTCTCGCCACCACTAGAATTATCCCAACGATTCAAACGCGATAATGATTTGTCTAGATCCGACTCACTCGCATCTCTATAACTAACACCTTGACGAACGACCTCTTCGATATGGAGACCAGCGGCCCTACCAAAAACGACTAAATCAAGGAGAGAATTACCGCCAAGCCGATTTGCTCCATGAACAGAAACACATGCAACCTCCCCAACGGCATACAAACCCTCAATTTCTTCATCGTGGCCATGCGAATTTTGGGTTAACGCTTGGCCACTGACTTTCGTCGGTATCCCGCCCATCATGTAGTGACAGGTAGGTACTACAGGAATGGGCTCAACNACCGGGTCGACATGAGCGAANGTTCGAGANAGTTCTAAAATTCCAGGTAACCGGCTGTTTAATACTTCAGAACCGAGATGATCTAGCTTCAACATAACGTGATCAGATTCGGGCCCGCAGCCTTTACCATCCATAATTTCCAAAATCATCGATCTTGCCACCACATCTCGACCTGCTAAATCTTTGGCAGTTGGCGCATAACGCTCCATAAACCGTTCACCGTCTTTATTGATCAGGTAGCCTCCCTCACCTCTGCAGCCCTCNGTGACCAACGTACCCGCACCATGTATGCCAGTGGGATGGAACTGCCACATCTCAATGTCCTGAACCGGCACATCCGAGCGCAGGGCCATACCGATACCATCACCCGTATTCATCAAAGCATTGGTGGTACTCGCGTATATGCGTCCAGCTCCTCCGGTCGCAAACACAGTCGCTTTCGATTTAACGAAAACCACCTCACCGNTCTCAATCTCGATAGCAATAACCCCTACCACTACGTCATCTTGATTTCGGACGATGTCCACCGCAAACCACTCATTCAGAAAGGTNGTTCCTGCTTTAAGATTTCCTTGGTAAAGNGTATGCAACAGCGCATGNCCTGTNCGATCAGCGGCTGCACATGTGCGGGCTGCTTGACCGCCTTTACCGTAGTCTTTGGACTGACCGCCAAATGGGCGTTGATAGATACGACCTGATTCCGTGCGCGAAAATGGCAAGCCCATATGCTCGAGTTCATAAACGGCTTGGGGNCCAACGCTACACATGTATTCAATGGCGTCTTGGTCTCCAATATAGTCGGAACCTTTGACTGTATCGTACATATGCCAACGCCAATCATCCTCAGGATCATCACTCGCAATAGCACAAGTAATTCCCCCTTGCGCAGAAACCGTATGCGATCGAGTNGGAAAAACCTTAGAAATTACAGCCGTCTTGAGACCTGACTCTGCCAGCTGCAATCCAGCCCGCATTCCTGCACCGCCACCACCGACAATTACGCCATCAAATTCCATCGTTCGTAACTGACTCATAGCACGCCCCACACAATCGCCAAGCCCCAAATTATGTATGAAGCTAAAATCAAAGAGACCACCATTTGATAAGTTAGTCTCAAAATAGTTGCGTATTTTCCAAACATCAATTTGCGAATGTAGTCAGTTCCAACCGTCCACATCCCGATCCATGCATGGGCCAACAACGAAAACAGAGCCAGCGTAGAAAATAGGCGCATTGGCAGGGACCCAAAATACCACCCCAGTTCCTCGTATGAGGCCTGTGGNTTGAGTAATAACCAAGAAACTACACACAGAGCGTATAAACCTAGAACTACAGCACTCGCACGCTGTAATAAAAAGTCAGACAAGCCACTTCTTCCAAAACTCGTAATGCTCGTTACCAAATCCAAACTCCTGCAAATACAGCTAGCACGAAAGTAACGATCAGTGTCACCCAAGACCCCAACCGCGCCGCCCTAATGGTATCTCCCACATGCAGATCAAGAAG
Organism: Gammaproteobacteria bacterium; assembly: GCA_002708205.1. Lineage (GTDB taxonomy): Bacteria > Pseudomonadota > Gammaproteobacteria > Pseudomonadales > Azotimanducaceae > UBA11889. The sequence continues at coordinate 6,663 of PAMR01000027.1, read as the reverse complement.
CAAATGCTTCACTCCAGCTATCACGTGGTATGCGAGTGCCACTAGCGTNAGCCAAAGCCCGATTCTCGCAATATTGCCGGACATTATTTGCTTCGCAGAAGCAAAGCTCTCCTCAGAAGAGAGCACTAATTGCAATAAATAAATCAAATACCCCGTGCCAACAAACAAAACCAAGCCTGTAATTCGGTGAGTAATCGACACCACCGCTGTAATAGGCAAACTAGTTATCTTTAAGTTAACTGGCCGTTGTGTATTCATTCCAACTCACGAATCAATCCNGGAAGTTTTCCACCATAAACTTCTCGGCTTAAGTAATTTCTGACACCGGTTCCAAAACACCTGTCGGATAAGGACTTCAACTTCTCATCCAATATCAAGAACTGGCCACAACATCATAATCGATGCGTATGTGGAAGGCTACGAACTCTCTTAAAGACGTGTCTAGTTGCTTCAAATACAACCGGTACATTGACAACATCGATCACACACCGATAGGCTCCTTGGCCCAAACTGGTAGCAACCCCAGTACCGATCATAAAGAGAGTGGAGGTAATACGGATCATGACAGACAAATCAGCCCGCCTAACGATAGACGGCGCAGAAATAGAGCTGCCCGTGTTGAGTCCAACAGAGGGCCCCGATGTCATAGATATTGGCAAACTGACAGCCCAGGGCTACTTCACCTATGACCCGGGATTCGTATCGACAGCATCGTGTGACTCAAGTATTACCTACATTGACGGCGATAACGGAATCCTTCTACACCGTGGTTATCCAATCGAACAACTAGCCGAAAAATCAGATTTTCTAGAGCTCTGTTATTTATTGTTGAACGATGCGTTGCCATCTGCATCGGAAAAAGCCGCTTTCGTCAACACGATGAAAGAAGAGGCATCTCTGGACGCGCGATACCATGACATGTACAAAGCTCTCGACCAAAACGCCCATCCAATGGGTATCATGTGTGCTTTGGTCGGCGCCATGTCCGGTCATTATCACGCTGGCTTGGATATCACCGTAGCAGCCGATCGTGATGTGACCTGCAATCGATTAATAGCAAAAATGCCNACGTTGGCGGCCATGACCTACCGACATGGTAAAGGACTGCCTTTCGTTGCTCCCCGAGCCGACCTTGGTTATGCCGAGAATTTCCTGAATATGATGTTTTCAGATGGCGACAATTACGAGGTCAATCCGGTCCTAGCCAAGGCTATGGATCGAATTTTCTTACTTCACGCTGATCATGAACAAAACGCTTCCACATCCACCGTAAGGCTTTCAGGTTCCACTGGAGCCAATCCGTACGCCTGCATCTCAGCTGGGATTGCCGCACTTTGGGGNCCTTCTCACGGCGGCGCAAATGAAGCTGTACTTAACATGCTTGCNGAGATTGGAGATCCCTCAAATATANGAAACTACGTCAAAAAGGCTAAGGACAAAGATGACCCCTTTCGAGTGATGGGATTTGGTCACAGGGTGTATAAAAATTTCGATCCGAGGGCAAAAGTCATGCAACAGACATGCCATGAAGTGCTTGGCGAACTCGGTGTTGATAACGACCCCACCCTACAAATGGCCCAAGAACTCGAACGTATCGCACTAGAGGACGATTTCTTTGTCGACCGAAGGCTCTATCCAAACGTAGATTTTTACTCGGGAATTATTTTAAAGGCCATTGGTATTCCTACNGATATGTTTACAGTCATATTCACAACAGGTAGAACGCCAGGCTGGATCGCNCATTGGAAAGAGATGGTCAGCGTCAATTATAAGATTGGCCGACCNCGACAACTATATACAGGTTCCTCNAGCAGAGACTATATTCCTAACGACTAATGGCTGTTAACGAGCGGGTGTGTTGATCACACTCGACCAAACTGCCAGTCAAATCACATCAAGCCATTATTCATCAACGCGTCGTAATCGCTCGATAAGGCTTGAAGTGTCCCANCGCCCACCTCCCATCGCTTGGACATCAGCGTAAAACTGGTCNACGAGAGCCGCGAGGGGCATTCGAGCGTCATGTTTTCTCGCAGTGTTTAGAGCGATATCCAAATCCTTGCGCATCCAATTTACGGCAAAACCAAACTCAAACTNTCGTTTTCCCATGGTGGCTGCCCTGTTATCCATTTGCCATGATTGAGCCGCACCTTTGGAGATAACATCGACGACGTCATCCGAATCCAACCCACACTTCTCCGCTAAGTGCATACCTTCAGACAAACCTTGCAAAATGCCTGCAATGCAGACTTGGTTTACCATCTTCGTTTGCTGTCCTGCACCCACTCCACCCATCAGTTTGGACATTTTGGCGTACACGTCAATAATCGGTTCTACTTTTTGAAAAGTGTTCCTTTCGCCACCCATCATCACTGTCAATTGGCCATTTTCTGCACCGGCTTGACCGCCGCTGACNGGGGCATCCATAAAATCGACATTACANTTTTTNCCGATGGCCTCAAGCTCCAAAGCGAGTTCCGCAGAGGCCGTAGTGTGGTCTACGACCACAGAACCTTCTTGCGATCCACTAAAAACACCATCGGCACCGGTCGCCACGCTACGCACATCATCATCGTTCCCGACACACATGAATATTACGTCCGCNNTTTCTGCCGCCTGTTTCGGNGTCTCGACNGCCACACCACCATNNTCGGAAACCCAACTCTCCGCTTTTGAAGATGTTCGGTTGTAAACGGTTACATTGAGCCCCGCCTTGGCTAAATGACCCGCCATTGGATATCCCATAACACCCAAACCAACAAACGCCACATTTTTTATTTCACTCATCTTGTATACCCTAAAGTGGATGTTCCATTTCTGGCGCGAGAAGATAACCCATTTAATGCTACGATTCCGCAGTCGATTCGAAACAGGAAATCAGCGGTTCAGGAAATGTCATCACAAATCTGAATCGTTATTGAATTGNCGTTGTTCATAAACAACGTCTAACTAGATGGTATTCAAAACACGTGAACCGAAGCAATGACAATCGAAGCAAATTGCCTAGTGTCGAACAAATACTACAGACACCGTCAATCCGTGCATTGATACAAGCATGGGGGCGTTCAACTATTGCGGAGGTCGTAAGAGAGTTACAGCGCNTCCAAAGAGACTTACCTGAAATAGAGATATGGGCAACCATATCGGAGGAGTATGAAAGCAAGATAGAAGAATGGGCCAAGGAACACCTAGGACACGGCTACACGACCGTATTTAACCTAACAGGAACTGTAATTCATACTAACCTCGGGCGATCTCTCATAAGCACAGAGATTATGGCACGGGCGACTGAAGCTGCAACAAGACCAACTACGCTCGAATACGACCTAAAAAAAGGCAAGAGGGGTAATCGAGAGAGCAGTGTAGAGCGACGACTCAAGCTATTAACGGGATGCGAAGCCGCAACTGTCGTTAATAACAACGCAGCCGCAGTATTACTTGTTCTTAACACACTGTCCGAAGGTAAAAATGTACTGGTCTCCCGTGGTGAATTAGTGGAAATTGGAGGGAGCTTTCGCCTTCCCGACATAATGTCTCGAGCCAACTGTCAATTATCGGAAGTGGGTACCACCAACCGAACACGAGCCTCCGATTACGAATCCGCAATCAACCGTATTGGTAAAGAAGCAATNGGTATTCTGCTTAAGGTACACCCAAGCAACTACCATATAACCGGCTTCACCGAGTCAACCAATCTAAAGGANCTAACACCTATAGCTAATGAAAATCGGATACCTCTTGCGGTAGATATTGGTAGTGGAGCTATCGTCGATCTATCTCGGTACGGGCTGCCTCACGAACCAACTATCTCCGAAACACTCGATCAAGGCGCAGACCTAATCACTTTTTCCGGAGATAAATTGCTGGGAAGCATTCAAGCCGGNATCATTGTTGGCACAAAAGAATTGGTCGATTTAGTAAAACAAAATCCCCTCAAACGCGCACTCCGAGCGGACAAAATCACTCTGTCAATACTCGACGAAACGTTAAAGCTTTATGAAGANCCTGAGAACCTAACATCTCACATTCCATTACTCAAAACCCTAACATTACCCAAACGGAGTCTCGATCATCGCGCTAAAACAGTACTCAAGTCACTTACTCATTATCTAGATGGTTTTCAAATACAAATAACAGATAGTCAATCCCAAATTGGAAGCGGCGCATTGCCAGATCAGCTTTTNCCCAGCCAAGCTGTAACCATCGGCCACAACAAATCAAAAAATATAAGACGTCTGGATAAGTATTTTAGAAGCTTGCGGCCTGCCATCGTCGGCCGGATACACAACGACCAATTGTGGCTAGACATGCGTTGTGCCGACCCGCTAGATGAACTTATNGAAACGTTTCACTCCCTGAGCGATTACTCGTGATCGTCACATTAGCCGGGCACGTCGATCACGGAAAAACTACTCTCGTAAAATCGCTAACAGGAACTGATACCGACCGACTGAAAGAAGAAAAAGCACGCGGACTGACAATAGATTTAGGCTTTGCCTACACCAATATTGGAAACGACCGCATTGGCTTTGTAGACGTACCAGGTCATCATAGATTCATTCACAACATGGTTGCTGGAATTGCTGAACAGCAGCACGCTTTACTAGTCATTGCGGCTGACGATGGGATCATGCCTCAGACCCGCGAGCACTTCCAAATACTCCAATTAATGGGGCTATCTTCCGGAACCATAGCCTTGACTAAAATAGATCGGGTGGAGCCTCAACTCGTGGATACGCGCGAATCGGAGATTAGAAGATTCGTACAAGATAGTTTTCTTGAAACAGCTCCCATTTTGAGAATTTCTGCTGAGAAGGACATAGGCATTGATAACGTTAAAGCCGCCNTTNAAACCGCCGCCCAACGNCAAATAACTACTACGAGCGAAAAATCTTTTCGGCTCTGTATCGATAGGAGTTTTAGTGTTCGTGGGGCCGGGACCGTCGTAACTGGCACCGTCCTTTCCGGTCNAGTTCAGATAGACNACAATCTTTCGATAGGTTCAAACGGTGAACTGAACGAATCCNTAGTGCGCGTTCGAGGAATACACGTTCGCGACATGAAATCAGACTCGGCAACAACAGGGGACCGGGCGTCACTCAATCTAGTAGGGNTTCCCAGTGAACATATACAACGTGGAGATTGGTTGTTAACAGAGGAAACGCTTTCATCTTCAAACACTGCCACAATAGAACTCAAAGTAGTGGAGAATTTCCCACGCACTATTCGCCATTGGCTTCCCATCCACNTTTANCACTATGCTAGTCACGCGCAGGCCCACATATCGCTACTTGAATCCAAAACAATTCTTCCTGGAACGACNCAATTAGTCGACCTCATTTCCAGCGATAATTTACNCACTAAACTGGGAGACAGAGTCATCGTAAGGGATCACCACCTAGGCCAAACTATAGGTGGNGGATTAGTCGTCAATACAACAGCACCGGCATCAAGACGCCGAAATGTATCTCGATTAGCAGTTCTACAGAAAACTGCGCAGGCAGTACACAAAAATGCCATCAAGGAATCTCTGTATATTCAAGCAACGGAACAACCAATACCCATCAACGACTTCTTGTCGTCGTGGAATATCCCTCGAGACTACAAGAAGACTTTNTTCGAAGANAGTNGNATTGCCGAGAGACGCTCCTACGCAGTAACTCACGAATTCTTGACCAAATCAGGAACTCAAGTCACAAGCACCTTGGAGGGTCACCACAAAACACATCCCGAAAGCCAAGGTTTGGAACTTGAGAGTTTGGCTGCCCTCAACAACACCGACCGAATAAGCATAGAAATAGCTTGCGACTATCTCATCGAGCAAAATGTTATAAGTCTACGCAACGGAAAATATTCCAGCTCACAACATCAGGTCGCCATACCCAAAGCTCTAGAAAATCTTTACAAAGAAATCGAACCACTATTGAACGTACAACAGCCTCCAAGCCTCGGCGACATAGCAAAATTAAAAAACAGAGCTCTGAAACAAATGGAACGCGACTTTCGCGGACTCGCTTCTTTACGGTTTCTCATACAAATTTCTCCGAATCGATTCTTCTTACCTACAAAAATCGCCGAGATGGCACAAATCGCGTTAGACCTTTGTGAAGACGGCCACTCATTCAATGTTCGTGAATTTCGCGATGCGTCAGGGATAGGTCGAAATGTTGTTATTGAAATATTGGAATACTTCGATGCAAAGAAATTTACAAAAAGAACCGATAACCAGCGACAAGTGGTTGGATCGGCAGAACTTGTATTGGCCTAGCTTGAAACGTACTACTTCACGATTAATATCCAAAGAGAATCCAATAACGTGATGCTTGGGATCTTCAAAAGGGATTCCATTGGGTTCGATACAGTCCATAACCACAATAAGACCTGTTTGAAATGATCCTTGATAGCGAAGAAAACTACCATAACGAAGACATCAATCCTCACGCCTTACTGCGTAGAATCTTTCATCTATGTGAAGACAAAAATATTAATGATGCTGAGAGGTTGGTCCTCATTCATATGGATATTGAACATTATTCTATAGCTTCGGGTATGAGACTATCCCTACGTTCACCTGACGAAGAAAAATCAGGTCGGGCAAAAGGATGATATGTCCATGAGTAATCATCGCATTCCCTGGAGCACCGTTGTTGCTTACGGAGCCCC
>PAMR01000026.1 GCA_002708205.1 Gammaproteobacteria bacterium | reverse complement strand
TTCTTGGATCCATCGGTCTATTGATTATGTTTGTCGGCGATTCCCACCTATTCGGTCATGAATATGAGATTGTATTAACCGGCACCGGAGTTATTGCCGTTTCAATAGCACACATGAAAAATTTAAGGCGCGCACACGTCAGAAATAGCGAATAAAAAAAGCGAAAAGCCAGACAGTCCGCTACTACGGAACCCTAGAACTACTAGTACGTTCCATCCAACAGAGCTTTCCCAACCACTCGTAAGGCTAATGTTTCCTCCGCACCTTCAAATATGGATAGGACACGAGCATCCACGAAATACCGACTTACTGGGCTTTCCTCCGCATACCCCATACCCCCATGTATTTGCAGAGCTTCTCGTGTCACCCATTCAGCCATCCTGCAGGCATACAGTTTGAGTAAGCTCGCTTCGAGCTGTCCATCCCCTTCATCCATCAGGCCGGCGACATGGTATCCGGCTTGACGGACCACCGTTATAGAAGTACCCATTTTCGCGATCTTCTGTAATGTTAGAGGGTAACTTGCCACGGATCGGCCGAAGACATGACGGTCTTCTGCATACCTCAAAGCCGCTTCAAAGGCTGCTTGCATGACCCCTGCAGCTCGAGCCGAGGTTTGTAGTCTGCCACCTGAAAATCCTCGCATGGTGTAGTAAAAACCATTTCCCCGGCCGTTTTCCTCTCCGACCAAATTGGCATCCGGTACAAAAAAATCTTCGTAAAACATCTCAAACGAATGCATCCCTCTGTAGCCAAGTGTCGAGATGGCTTTCCCGCTAACAACACCCCCACCAGGAGATTTATACAAAAATTCATATCCATCATTCGACGGTTTTTCTACTACAAATAAAGACAAGCCTCGATGTAGAGGTTTTACTTCAGGTTCCGTTCGGGCAAGCACCAGGATTGCTCCCGCCTTACCTGCGAATGTACACCATGTTTTTCCGCCATTTAACAGCCAACCACCTTTTACTTTNGTAGCTTTAAGTGACACGGAAGCTACATCGGAACCCGTTCCAGGTTCCGTAACTGAGATNGCGACTAACGGTTCGCCCTTTGCAATTTTTGGCAACCACTTTATTTTCTGACTATCAGAACCTCCTTCCAAGATCGCTCGCGACATAATTTCCGGTCGNGTGATAAGACTNCCTGCCGCCCCCAAAGATGCGCGTGAAAGTTCTTCCGTCACCACCACCATACCTAAACTATCGTCACGCTCGTCGGGATTCAGTCCCCCATAACGCTGTGGTACCGATAAACCAAAGCATCCCAATTCCCGGACTCCTTTTATTATGGAATCGGGAATCGTTTGATCCTCACGATGGATCTGTTCCGCAAGTGGGGCCACCTTTTCATCAGCAAATTTCCGAAAGGTGCGTCGCATTAGACNTTTCTCTTCATCGAGATGATCCGNTGGNAATCCTCCACCCTCACTCCTAAATCTCTGTCCTAAAGATTGCAGAGACTCGGACGATTGGATCTGATCTAGCAACTCCAAATGATCCGGTTCAAAGTCGCTNGCGACCAATCCGTAGGCCGACGGACGTAACCTCAAACGCGTATGNAGATTAGCTATAGTTTCTGCNACATGTANGAAGGCGACAGATTCTTTGAATGACTTCTCCTGTGCACCACAGTCAATACCAGCGTATTCAAGCATTACTTTCGCGGCTTNTAGTTCCGCTAAAGAGAAAGCAAGGTCATACACCTCGATTTGGACTTCATCAAGGTTTTTCCCTACCAGATAGGAGCGGGATTTCTCAAATAAATACCAGGCACTTTCGAGCTGCTGTCTAATTGCTTTCATAAGGCGCGCGATTCTATAGCAAAGTACGCATAATTCACCTGCCATTTATGTAAAGAGAATTTCTTATGTTGCTGTTGAACGATGTTCGCGTTTTGGATTTCGGTCGCTTCATTGCTGGGCCCTTTTGCGGCGCGCTCCTTGGTGACCTCGGGGCAGATGTAATTCGNGTTGAAAAGACTAGCGGNAGCGAAGACCGATTTACCTCACCAGTAACNGAAAATGGNGATGGCTCAGCCTATATGCAACTAAACCGTAATAAACGNGGATTGACTCTGAACCCTAAAAAACCAAACGGTCAAATAATCTTAAAAAAGCTCATCGAGTCTGCTGATGTGGTCATAGCCAACCTTCCTCCAGACACNCTAGCCTCTATGGGNCTCGACTATGAAAACCTACGNAAAATCAAACCAGACATAATTCTCACCACCAGCACTGCTTTTGGNTCGGAAGGACCATATGGCNAAAGNGTCGGNTTTGACGGCGTCGCACAAGCCATGTCCGGGAATATGTATCTAACTGGCCATGAAAATGAACCAATGAGAAATTACTTTCCATACGTAGACTTCACTACAGCGAGTCTAAANGCNATGGCTACCCTCGCTGCGATTATTCACAAGATGAAGACCGGGGAAGGTCAACATGTCCAAGGAGCGCTTTTAGCTTCGGCAATCACCATCGCGAACGGAACTCTGATCGAGCAACAACAACTCAACAATAATCGGACGGCAACCGGCAACCGGGGTCAAACGTCTGCCCCTGTCGATGCTTTTCAGACCAAAGATGGTTGGATNCTTGTACAAGTTGTNGGNGATCCCCTGTACGCTCGCTGGGCAGNNCTAATGGGCGAAGATCAGTGGATAACGGATCCNAAATACGCCAACGATGAAGTGCGCGGAAACAACTCCGCTGACATCAGNCAACGCATGCANGAATGGACANGTCAAAGANCCACGACTGAAGCCATCGAATCTTTAGAAGCTGCGCGTATCCCCTGCGGGGAAGTCTTAAGTCCCCAGGCTGCTCTCGACAACGAACAAGTAGCTGCCATGAATTTTTTGACCCCCACAGACTACCCAGGATTAGCCAAGCCCGCGGCAGTAGCCCGCATGCCAATAGACTTCTCTGCGATCAACACAGCGATCAGACACCGTGCACCAATCCTCGGCGAGCATACAAACGAAATCCTTGATTCTCTCGGCTTTACTTCTCAAGACATTGAAAGTTTTCGCAAGGAGGGCTCCATTTGACGTACTCAAATATTCAACGAGTTAGAGAAGAATTTCTGCGACTTCAAAGGGAAATTACATTGTCTCTGGAAACACTAGATAAACAAAATAGGTTTGAAGGTAANGTTACTAAAACACCGCTAGGCGGTATGTCGAAGCCACGAATTCTTTCCCAAGGNCAGCACGTCGAAAAATCAGCCGTTCACTTTACCCATAGCGTCGGCAAATCCTTGCCTCAGGCCGCAACTAAGAGGAACCCAAATTTAGGCGGCCGACCATTCCAGGCTGTCTCTATTTCCGTCATCGTTCATCCTCGAAACCCGTTCGTCCCCACGGCACACATGAATCTCCGCTTTTTTGAGGTCNAATCNGGTGAAAGTTCTAACGAGACAACAACTTGGTACTTTGGCGGTGGTTTCGATCTCACNCCCTTCTATCCCTTCCATGAGGATGTAATACATTGGCACCAAATGGCATTTGCAGCTTGCNAANATTCGTCCATTTACACCCGATTTAAAANGCAGTGTGACGAATANTTCTTTCTGACACATCGCCAAGAGCCTCGTGGTATCGGGGGATTGTTCTTTGATGATTGGTCGGAAGGTGGATTTGAAACGAGCTTTCAACTCGTCTCTCGCATAGGCAATNATTTTTGGCAAGCATACGGACCTATCTTTGANAAGCGCATGACAACTCCGTGGTCCGAGGCGCATGAAGAATGGATGTTAATTCGGCGAGGGAGATATGCCGAATTCAACTTAGCGATCGACCGAGGTACCAAATATGGGCTGCAATCTGGTCGAAGGATAGAAAATGTTCTGTCTTCATTACCCCCTCGAGCGATGTGGATCTATGACCATAAAACAAAGCCCGGATCTCAAGAACAATCCCTTATCCAAGAATTTCTACCTCCTAGAGACTGGATTAAGAATTTATCTGTGGATAAATGTGGGGATAAATTATTGTAACAAGTGGATGATAAGTGATCAGACTCTACGCCACGGATTAAAAAAATTAAAAGTTTATAAATTTCATTGAGATAGAGAATATTTCTCGAACTTATTCTTCGAATTATTTTCGATAATCCACATAGTCCAAGGTTTTACCTATTGTGAACAAAACGGTTCCCAATGCGCTATTCAACAACGACGAGCCGGTCTTCTACACTAGTGACGCCTCGTACCGAAGCCGCAAGCTGTAACACAGCATCCTTTTCAATTTCCGTTCGTACATACCCATATAGAGAGACCACACCACGATTGACGTCNACATCAATCTGAAGGCCTCNTATACTCTCATTCTGTAGCAGACGGGCTTTCAAAATCGCAGCTATTCCAACGTCATCNGTATATTCNCCAACCGTTCGGGCTTCACTTCCAACCATATAGTTCTGACAAGAAGACANGCCNAAGANCGCAAACAAAAAGAAAATGANGCTCACATTTCTTATNATGATTTGTTTNGNAATTCGCAATATAAAATCTCTAAATCTCTACTGGTCGNTANAACTGGAANNANGTATTNAGCTCAACGCAACACTATACTGATGCTGTTGCCTACAAAATTGCAACCGTACTCTTGCTTGCTAATAGGTAAACCCTTCTAATTTCAATCTTCAGAACATAAATCGAGAACAACCATGCACACTGACCCTAAAGTCGTTGCTACCGGGCTTAAATTTCCGGAAGGACCTATCGCCTTAGATGATGGCTCTATTCTAATCGTGGAAATCGCTCGAGGGACATTAAGTCGCATCCTACCGGATGGCACAATTAGTNTCGTAGCAGAAACCGGAGGCGGTCCAAATGGTGCGGCNATTGGACCAGATGGGTATTGCTATATCTGTAACAACGGTGGATTCGAATGGATCGAGCGAAATGGGAAAATTTTTCCAGGCAATCAAGCTTCTGACTATCAAGGAGGGTCCATACAACGAGTTNACATAACTACAGGANCCGTAGAAACGTTATATACGCATGCAGGGGACACTCAACTTCGGGGTCCTAACGACATCGTATTCGATCAGACCGGTGGGTTTTGGTTTACCGACCACGGAAAAAATCGAGAAAGGGANCGAGATCGCACNGGAGTTTTTTATGCNCANGCCGACGGNTCCTCCTGCGAAGAAATAATTTTTCCACTCGAAGCACCAAATGGAATCGGGTTGTCTCCNAAAGAGGATGAACTTTACGTGGCTGAAACACCCACCGGTCGCCTTTGGGNNTTTCCACTATCCTCACCTGGGCAACTGGCAAATAGCGCAAACGACAGNCCTGATGGTGGACGCCTCATAAAAGGGCGCAACGGATACTTTCTTTTTGATTCCTTAGCCATTGACTCTCTTGGACGCATCTGTATAGCTACTCTTATCGATGGCGGCGTCACAATACTAGATCCGACATCAGAGAGAGTAGACTTCATTCCCATGCCCGACAGATTAACAACTAACATTTGTTTTGGCGGGAACCAATTAAAGACTGCCTACATCACACTCTCTTCATCGGGTCAATTAGTTAGCATCCCATGGAATTGTCCTGGCCTCCCGCTTAATTTTCTCAACAAATGATTATTCAAAAACTCGGAATTTATCTCGGCCTGAGCTTTTGCTCCCTTAACGCCATCGCGATGGAGCACCTTCACCAGCTAATACCAGCGGGTCCAGGAGGTGGACTAGACGGAACAGCACGTGAGTCCGGCCGAATACTGAGCCTTCTGAGAGCTTACGAAACAATTAGTTACGAAAACCTTCCCGGTGGTGGCGGCGGTCGAGCTCTTGGACAATTCATCGAAAGCAGTTCCCGCTACCGAAATGCAACGATCATAAACTCAACACCACTTATAGTAAGGAGCTTACAAGGACTTTTTCCTTATAGTTACAAAGATCTAGAACCCATAGCCGGGCTCGTTGCTGACTACGGAATATTCGTGGTGAGGGAAAACGATCCAATCAAAGACTGGAAATCTCTAGAGAAAGCATTTACGGATAATCCAAAATCAATTATTACAGGAGGAGGGAGCGTTCGAGGAAGTCTCGACCATATCGTTCTAACACTGGCACTTGAACCGATTAAAGTCGATCCTCGTGACATAAGATACCTACCCTATGATGGCGGGGCGAAAGCAATGCTGTCTCTTTTGGGAGGTGAAATTCGCTTGCTATCGTCCGGCGTTGGAGAAACTGTGCCCTTTTTAACCGGTGGAAAAGTTAGAGCTATTGCCGTTAGCGCCCCCAAACGAATAGGTATAATCCCTGACGTGCCGACTCTAACGGAATTAGGCCGAGAGGTAGTCTTTGCCAATTGGCGGGGCATATTTGCTAATAAGAACGTATCCGATATTAATCGAAAAATTTTGTTAGACAGTTACGCTGAATTAAAACGATCGGACGCTTGGGAAAANGTAATAAATCAAAGGGGTTGGCAAACGCTCAATGTACAAGGACAAAAATTTGCGGCATATCTCGAAAAACAAGAAAAAATGCTCGATTCAACACTTCGTGNACTTGGATTCATAAAAGAACAATGAATAAATTGCACTAAGACTTCTCGCCTCTTTAAGACATGCTAAATCTNATAAAAAATTACACTTCGAGTTCATTTATTAATGTCCANAAATTAATTCCGGCTCTACTTGTTGTTTTTGGGGTNNTATACACTTTGCTCGCTGCAAACATCGAACTCGATAGTTGGTCCCAAGACGAAACTATCAACTCAAAGACGCTACCAATTATCTATGGAGCTACCTTCACCATTCTTTGTATACCACTGCTATTTCAAAAATCTAAAGATAAAGCCGTACCTAAGTTTGCCACTCGACTCGCTCCTCTAATCGCCATCATCGTCATTTTTGGAACTCTAATCCCTTATGTTGGCCTCTGGATAAGTCTAGTATTTTTATTGACATTTAGTTTGATTGTTTTAGGAGAGAGGCGTGCAACAGTCCTACTACTAGCACCTCTGTTTACTGCTTTATGTGGTTATTTATTGATCGAAATCGGACTAAACATATACATCGATTCAGGATCACTATGGAGTTATTGGTAGCGTGTGGGAAGGTATCTTAACGGGGCTCTACACCGCATTCGATATAAACAACTTCTTTTGGGTCGTTGCAGGATGTCTCGCAGGTACTTTCGTAGGTATGGTTCCGGGTCTTGGACCTATTACTGCCATTGCTCTTATGATCCCCATCAGCTACTCACTCGAGCCAGCCGCCGGGATGATCATGATGGCCGGCGTCTACTACGGTGCTGTTTTCGGTGGTTCGACATCAGCGATTTTGATAAATGCTCCAGGAGTAGCCTCTACAGTCGCCACTTCATTCGATGGTTATCCAATGGCCCGGTCCGGGCAAGGTGGTAGAGCTTTGGCTATAGCCGCGTATTCATCTTTTGTCGGAGGAACCATTGGTGCCTTGGTGTTGATGTTTTTTGCTTCGGTTCTTGCCGGACTCGCCATGGGATTTCAATCCCCCGATTATGCACTCGTATTAATTATCGCTTTATCAAGTATCGCTGCTTTTTCCGAACCCGCAGATTCCTTAAAAGCAATTGTTATGGCTTTNTTTGGNCTAATGCTAGGAACAATAGGNACAGATCAATCAGCGGGGATACAGCGTTTNACCTTCGGGNTAACAGATCTCACAGAAGGAATACCTTTTATACTACTAGCAATGGCTACGTTCGCATTGGGTGAAGCTTTTCGCATGATAATAGAAGGCGACGAAACAAACGTNGCTCCCGCATCACAAGCNCGCTTGCATGCAGGCGACGCTTCCCGAATGAAAGCGACGGTGGCCAGAAGCTCTCTTCTTGGNTTTTTCATAGGAATTCTTCCAGGAGCAGGAGCAACATTAGCTAGCTTCGTTGCCTACGATACTGAAAAACGATTTCACCCAACAGACAAGGTTCGAGGGATAGCTGCACCTGAGGCTGCAAATAACGCTGCATGTACTGGATCTTTCGTACCTTTACTTACACTTGGTATTCCNGGATCGGGAACNACAGCCATTCTCCTTGGCGTAATGTTAGGCTATGGAATACAGCCGGGACCACATTTGCTCGCGTCCGAACCCGAAATATTTTGGGGTGTAATCATTTCTATGTATATCGGAAACCTCGTCCTTCTTGGTTTAAATCTTCCTCTTATTCCNTACATATCGAAAATAATTTACATTCAAAAACATGTTCTTATACCCTTCGTTATAGCGTTCTCACTCCTGGGCGTCTATTTANCNACCGTNAATCCTTTCCACGTATTCCTTATGCTGGGCTTTGGCATCCTAGCCATAATTNTGAGGTCTGCATCTTATCCACTCGCGCCACTTTTACTGGGGTTCATACTTAGTGGCATGCTNGANGAGAACCTACGCCGAACGTTATACTTGTCCGATGGGTCACTTGCCATTTTTTTCGAAACACCACTGACAGCGACACTTTCTATTATCTGTATCACGCTATGGGTTTTGACTCTTACGAAATCCATTCGTTCGGGGACTAGTAATCTGAACCAATCCGGTTAATACTCGTCGCCTTTGTAGGCCACGAGTTCTAAAAGTTCGCGATGCTCTATGTTTCAGGTATCGCATAAATTGGACAGAGTGCTAAAGACTATAAATTTCGAGGGGACAGTTGTGCGGAAAGGATTTGTATCAGGAAGCGGCGAAGGAGACGAAGAGAAAATCAATCTGACGCCAATGCTCGACGTTGTTTTCATAATGTTAATTTTCTTCATCGTAACGGCTACTTTTGTNAAAGAAGTNGGCCTTGATGTAAACCAACCTGANGACGACAAACCNAAAACNGTGGACCCTGATAAAAAGAGCATAGTAGTGCGTATATCCAACAGGGACCGTATAACTATTGCTCAACGTGATGTTGANAGTCGGTCTGTTCGAGCCAATATAGAACGGTTACATGCTGAAAATCCGGAAGCGCCTGTAATCATACAACCACATCCAGATTCGCAAACTAATACCACAATACTCGTAATGGACTCCGCCCGGCAAGCCGGCGTCTACAATGTATCCCTAGCGGCCCAATAAGCCATTTGGGGTACACGAAGCCTCAGAGACAGTGCCGGTAGATTTTAGATCAGATACCGTAACTAAGCCGAGCGATCAAATGCGTTCTGCGATCGCAAACGCCAACGTCGGGGACGATGTCTACCGAGAAGATCTCTCCATTAAGAACCTGGAAGAAAAAGCTGCTGATCTGCTCGGCCACGAAGCTGGACTGTTTGTTTCCAGTGGGACTCAATCAAATCTGTGCGCCTTGCTTACACATTGCGCGCGAGGAGACGAATATATTGCTGGACAAACAGCTCACACTTACCGATTCGAAGCCAGAGGTGCGGCATCACTAGGAGGTATCCAGCCCCAACCTATACCCTTCCGAGAAGACGGAACCCTGGATCTCAACGAGATCGTAAACGTTATAAAGCCAAATGATTTTCATTACGCCAAAACCAAACTCCTGTGCCTTGAAAATACAAACCAAGGGCAAGCTATTCCCATCTCATATTTCGCCAAGATTCGAAAATTGACAAAAGAACATAATCTATTTCTACATCTTGATGGTGCTAGGCTTTTTAACGCCGCCATCGCTAACAATGTCAAAGCCCAGGAATATGCCAAGCACTGTGATTCAGTTTCTATATGTCTTTCCAAGGGGCTTGGAGCTCCTGTGGGCTCTGTTTTAGCTGGCAAAAAGAACTTCATTGAAAAAGCGCGACGATGGAGGAAAATGTTAGGGGGCGGCATGAGACAAGCTGGATTTCTAGCGGCCGCTGGTCTATACGCTCTCGACAATAATATAGAAAGACTAGAGCTTGATCATTTAAGAGCCCGCAATTTGGCAGTCGGACTATCTGAAATCCTTGGTAAGGATGCTGTGAGTTACGCAACTAACATGATATTTATCGACTATAAAAATATAGCAGACCTCAGGGTGAAACTAAGAAGCAAAAACATCTTAATTTCCGGAAATCGTCTNGTTGTACATCTCGACATCAACGATAATGATATTGAACATGCACTAACAGCTTTCTCCACATCAGTAGTTACCAGCTAATAAGTCCAACTATCGTTCCCGTCAAACAGGCCACAATAGTTCCTGAAACTAGTGTTTTAGGGCCCAATGATAATAAGTCCGCGCGGCGGTCAGGCGCTAACGCACTAACACCACCGATCAATATCCCTAAACTACCGAAATTCGTAAATCCACAAAGAGCATAGGTCATAATTAACCGAGTATGTGCTGTCAAGCTTGAACCCATTTCACTCAACTGAATAAAAGCAATAAGTTCATTCAGTATTAACTTCGTGCCTAATAGTGATCCTGCTGCATTGGCATCCGCCCAACTGATGCCCATTAACCATGCTATAGGAGCAAACAGCCACCCCATCATCCGCTGAAGAGTTATCGGCGTTTCTAGCGGAATCAAGCCTAGTACAAAGTTACATAGCGCCACGAGGCTAACGAGTATGATCACCATCACGGCAACATTAGCCACGAGCCTCAACCCATCCGAACCACCTCGAGAAATAGCGTCCATAACACTTTCATATTTTAACGAGTCCACCAGGTCACCCGCTTCAGTAGCGCTATCCTCCGGTACCATTATCCTCGCAACATAGACCGCACCAATCACATTTACTACGGAAGCGATAAGCACATGTCCTAAAGCACCATCGATGGTCGACCCCAATAAATTGGCATACAGCACCATAATCGATCCGGCAACTGTCGACATTCCACAAGTCATCACTACGAAGAGTTCCGAGCGGGTTAGATTTTTCAAATAGGCTCGAATCACCATCGGGGCTTCGACCATACCAAGAAAGACACTCGCTGAAGCAGATACCCCAACCGCCCCACCTACCCCAAGACTACGCCGTAAAATTGCTGCGAACATTCGAATAATTGGAGGCAGTATTTTCCAGTACCACAACAAAGAAATAACGACACTGAAGACTAAAATTTGAGGTAATACACGAAATGCAAATATATAAGGAGCGGCATCTGCTGTGAGCTCAAAGGGGACTGTATCTCCACCTAGGAACCCAAATACCACTTTTGTTCCTTCCGTAGTCGCGTACTCGATTGCACGAACCACGTAATTTAGACCTAGTAACGCTTCGCGTACTATCTCGACGCGCAACAGGAAAAAGGCCAACAGTGCCTGTATGCCCAGTCCAACAAGAATCTCCCGAACCTTAACGCCTTTCCGCCGCTCACTAAAAGCCCAGGCGAGTATCAATAAAACAATTATCCCAATCAAACCTTGCACAAAACATCCACCATCTGTTAAGAAACACGCTAATTTATTGCGGTATCACAATAATTCGTATTCTTGTAACCGGAACATTAGCGATCGATTACGTTTGCCAATACGGACGATCATTTAAAGAGCTACCTGTCCACCCGGGAATTAATCTGTCAATCAATCTCGACAGCGTAGATAAGTTATTCGGTGGCTGTGCAATGAACATCGCCTACAGCCTAAAATTATTAGGACACGATGTCATTCCATTTGTATTCGTTGGGAACGATTTAGACAGCGACTATCAAGCCCATTTGAATTCTCTTAAGATTGATCAAAGTGGAATAATTCTCAGTAATTCTGTCGATTACTCTTCCAAATGCTTTATTTTTAGCGATCCTGACGGTAATCAATTTACCGGATTTTACCCAGGACCGTCCCGAAATCCCGAATTCTCAAAACGGCTGGAAAATTTTGCAGATCAAACTTTTGATTACGCGATAATTGCGCCCGACATTCCTGAAAATATGATTGCAACAGCACAAGTTTTACGACAAAAGAGTATTCCTTTCCTTAGTGACCCCGGACAAGGCATTACTGATTTTGAACCTACACANGCAGAGCTGTTCATATCAAAAAGTGAAGAACTAATAGTAAACCGATTCGAACACCATACCCTCTCAAAAATGACTAATTTGGATAGACTAAAAACCCTAATCGTCACAAATGGCAAAGACGAAACTCAGTGGTACGGAAATGATTCCGGAACGGAAAAAACAATACCTCCCCAAGCATTCCGGGATCCAACTGGCTGCGGTGATGCCTTTCGTGCTGGTTGGCTACATGCCAAAATTTCAGGAGCTTCCACTAGAGACTCTGTTCGTTTGGGGACCGTCCTTGCTACCATCGCCATGGAGTCATCCGGATCGCAAAAACATACAGTTCGACATCTCAATGATCATTACCTTAGCGCATGGGGAGAGCTGCCCCTCTTCCTCCATTCGCCACAATACACAAAATAACACGACGCTATTATGAAGAAAGGCAAAATTATCCTCCTCAACGGGTCCTCCAGTGCAGGCAAAACCACCATTGCGACNATGCTACAACAACTGTCAGTGGAGCCTTACCAACATATCGCACTAGATCAGTTCAGGGATGGAATGCCACCACAATACAGAGGATTCAATTCTCCGAAAGGAACGACTGGCGCGTCAGGTTTAAACATTGTGCCCGAGAACCTAAACGAGCAGCTAGTAACTTCGATTCAATTCGGTGAATTCGGGAAGCAAGTCCTAAAAGGCATGAGGCGGTCGGTAGTCGCCTTCGCTGATCTGGGAATCAATGTGATTGTCGACGATCTTATGATTGAACGAGAATTCTTCGAGGATTATGCGACCCTATTNANACAGTACGAGTTTCTTTGCGTGGCNGTTCGCTGTCCTCTCAAAGAAGTAGAACAGAGAGAAAACTTNCGCCCTGGCCGATTTCCAGGAACAGCGACATGGCNNTTCGANCGGGTCCACGAAAACATGATTTACGATCTCCAGGTAGATACATCGATAAACTCTCCCCGCGATTGTGCGGAGAGGATTCTCAAGGCTTTCGCAAANAAGAAAGGCACAGAAATTATTAGCTAACTACCGGCTTAGGGACTGAATCACCAGTGGAATTCGATCGTTACCAAAGTACATATCGGTTTCGTCAACGAACATAGTCGGTGATCCAAAACCACCGCGTTCGATCAATTCTTCGGTGTTGTATCTCAATTTATCCTTATAGTTCTGGGAACTAATTTTCTTGAAATAAGAGTCAGGGTCCATTCCGAGGTGCATTACTATTTCTCGCAAAACTTCATCTAGAGAAATGTCACGCAGGTTCGTCCAATAGCTAGTAAATATCTCGCGNGNGTANGCNACCNCTATCCCTTCATCCANTGCAACAAAAGCACCCCGCATCGCTTTCACGCTATTTACTGGAAATACAGCAGGTTGCCCAATCGTAATACCAACATACTCNGACCAATCTCTTAAGTCTTTCCCGTAATACTTCGATTTCACAGGTACTGGGTTTGCTCGGCCTTCATACACACTAGGATTAACAGCGTTAAAGACACCNCCGACTAGAATGGGACGCCAGCAAATATCTACCGATATTTCTTCGCACGATTTCTGGATTTGTTCGAAAGCTAAGAATGTCCATGGGCTTGAACAATCGAAAAAAAACTCTAGTACATGATCAGTCAAAACAGCTCCTCCAATATTAGANCTCAAAAGAACCTTGATATACACAATGCCAAAAAGGTTAATTTTTATTCATTTGACGATAACACCTCGACAGAAGACCATATACATTTCCATAAACGATTACGTAACAACTGTGATGANCCATAAAAAAAGAGACGAACTCAGGACGCTAATCGACGCAACTAACCGGACAGTGATTTTTACNGGAGCCGGCATTAGCACAGAATCAGGNATCCCTGACTTTCGTAGTCCAGGGAGTGGTTTATGGACCAAACAAGCGCCTATTCAATTTTCAGAGTTCGTAGGTTCTGACCCGATACGACAAGAGTCCTGGCGCCGACGTTTCAGTGGCGATGATTTGTTTGAAAACGCATCGCCCAATAACGGGCACAATGCAGTGGCCAAACTAATTCGAGAAAAAAAAGCCACAACTGTAATTACACAAAACGTGGACAATTTACACCAGCAATCTGGTGTCCCAGGNGAACAAATAATCGAGCTTCATGGCAATTCATCTTATGCCTCTTGCCTGAGCTGTAAAAAACGTTACGAACTGTCAGTCCTGAAATCTCAATTTAGACGAAGCGGCTCTGTCTTACCTTGTAAACTATGCGGAGGGATAATAAAGACTGCAACNATCAGCTTCGGGCAACAGATGCCAGAAATAGAAATGAACCGTGCTCATGAGGTATCGCTTTCATNCACTTTGTTTTTGGTACTAGGTTCGTCGCTTCAGGTATTTCCAGCCGCAGGTTTTCCCGAGATTGCAAAACAAAATGGTGCAAAACTAGTCATAGTCAACCGTGATCCCACACCTCTTGACGCACTGTCAGACTTATCAATCCATGAAGAAATCGGTCCTACAATGAGCTACGTAACACAATTGAATCAGGCCACCTAAACCTACCTCGTGGCTGCAATTAGGCGATCAGCAAAACGTTCCATATGATCAATACGATTACAGGTATCGACACGAAAACAGAATGGCTTGTAACGCAACATCACAGAATCACCCTCAGACCAACTGTCCCGCGCTTCTGGATTNAACCAAAANACCTGTTTGACTCTTTTACTAATGTCCTTGAATGTATTCAAATCCAGATCGTAATAATTATTTCTAGCGTCACCCAATACTATGATGGTCGACCTCTGGTTCATCTCTTTTCCACAGATCTTCCGAAAGTCCCCGAAAGCTTTCGTATAGTCCGTGGCTCCTTTGCCCCAATAAAAGATAGTCTCTTCAATAGCCTTTTCAGACGGCTCGTTCTTAAAAACGTCTGTAACTTCACCCAAATCACTCGAAAACACGAACGATCTAATGTTGGGTAGAACGTCTGTTAGTTCGTAAAGAAATAACAAAAGAAAACGGGAAATCCGAGCAACAGAATTACTAACGTCNCACAACACAAACACCGTCGGCTTATCCGGTCTTTGATGTCGCCAGTACAATTTGAACAACGACCCATCGTAGGCAATGTTTTTCCGGATCGTACGCCTAATATCCAGCAGGCCCCTAACCGCTCTCTTAGGAACTCGCCGCCGGTCTCGAGTCAGTTTTTCNGCAATCTTCTGTACGACATCTCTAACGGCAGAGTGATACTCCACCGGAATTTGATCGAGATTTGAACGCAANGCCGCATCTATTAACNATCGCTTTCCACTCGGGTCGACATTTAAACGATATTGCTTNTCAACAAACTCTCGAATTTCTTGATNTAGATACAAGCGTAGGTATCCAAGAGTCGGATTCACATCATCACTTTTTANAAAATAATCGTCTAGNTTATCAAGGGAGAGTATTCTTTTTATTTGACGAACATAATGAGCCTTTTCCCGCAGTGAACTGATTTCCCGGACGCCTATATAGGCTGCAGCTTTTTGGACTTGGTAGGCCAAATCGTCGAATTCGTTTCTTAATACTTTTTCCAGCAAGTCTCGTAGGTCTGTACCAAGCTCATCCTCGATATTGTCTAATAAGCCTGATGGGTCCACATCCTTCATAATTGTGCGCTTCGGACGATTCTGAAAAGCCCATTGAGTAAAAAACTCATCGAAAGTTTCGTAAAATATTATTTTTTCATGTATCGACTTTGCCAACGTGAGTGCTAGCGCCTCTCGTAGCAAACTTTTATTATCAATTCCCACATTCCTTAATACTTTAAAGGCATCAAGAGTTTCTGCAGGTGAAATGCGGATTTCCGATCTCCGCAGTACTTCAACGAGTTGATGTAGAACTTGATCCATTTGTACTAATGATTACTCTATACCCAATTTTCTCTAAGCTACGTAAACCTTTACGAAAGCCATGGTAGATCCCAGAAATAAAGACCCTATAAAGACTCTACTCCGTCTAGCTCCATGGACAGAGCAAGTGAAAGAAATCACCTATCTTTCCGGTGGATACAGCAATGATAACTATTACGTATCAACTAATGAAAAAAACTACGCGCTACGAATACGCAAACGTCCCAGACCTTCGAAAAACGAACAGCAATATTTAAAGATTAGTAATNCACCCGAAGTCGCCGCCTATGACTCTANGACAGGAGATATGTTAACNCGATGGATTGACGGTGAACTTATTGCAGACAAACCCTTCACNATNAAAGAAGCCGCGTGTTATTTACGGCAACTTCACTCNGAAATTCCGTCCAATATATCCAACTACAACGTCATTGAGAGAATACTGACGGCGGTAAATTCTGCAAATTACGTNAAAGAACTCATAAAAAAGATCGGTTGGAAACCACAGACCACCGGACCATCACATAATGATTTAAATCCNTGGAATATTATTCGAGTTGAGAATGGTTTTCGCACATTAGATTGGGAATACGCTGGCAATAATGACCCTATATTTGATCTGGTTGCCTTATGNCATGGTCTAGAGTTTAGCCAACNTGAAACTANAGANGTCGCCGACGNTTTTNTTTCAAATATTACCAATGATCATATAATAAGAACTCGCGGNATTTTTCTTCTCAGAGAACATGCTTGGGCAGTTGATCAAATTCAATCGGGAAATGCACGAGTCGAAATTGTAGAACAGAGAGATACTTGCCTGGAATATCTGCAGCAGCTCGTCCGAGAACTTTGAAGAATCGTCTATNTAGATTGTTCCACGCCAATTCGATTTACTGATCTAGACCAACGCATCCAACCCGCAACTGCGAGACCTATGTATANCGTATACAAAAATGCATAAGGGAATATTCCCTTATAGAAATATATTCCTGCNAGCAAAATATCTATTACTAGCCAAACGATCCAGCTTTCCAAATATTTCCGTGCCGTCATCCACATTGCGGTAAAACTCAACACGGTGGTCGTACTATCCCAATAAATCAGATCCGCGGTCGGAGCAAATTTTTCAATCCCTANTCCCCAAACTANAATACTAACCAATGTAACGATTGTTATGAAAANAACTAACTTAATCGGCATGTGTATTATGGCTATGTCTCCATCAACAGTTCTCTGTTTCGAACTTCTAGACCAGTAATACCAACCATACCCGTTCATACCCACATAGTAGAGATGCAATAACCAATCCGAAAAAAGTCTTGCCTCGTAGAAAACAAAAAGAGAAATTAAGGCGTATATTAATCCAAGAGGCCAGGTCCAGATATTCTCTTTGATTAACAACCATACGCATACCAAACCAGCAATAGCACCCGTGAGCTCTAATAAAAATGCGCTAGTATCATTTTGAATGGCGTCAAAAAAAGAAGATAGTAGCTCCAAAAAAGACCTCTCATTGGAAAATTTAATCGTTAATCCTTCTCATTGTAACCTGTGGATTACAACCGCGCTGCGTTTCCAATGGACGATCACGAAAACTTTGGAAAAATATCAAGGAAAACAGATACATAATATCTATAAACAACATCAACAATAAGGGGTAATATCGTGACCTGCCCATATATCGGAGAACCCGAATGGCCAAAAGAATAGCGATAGTGGAGGACGATCCAGATCAAAGAGCCAATTACAAAGACGCCATAACAAAAAAAGGGTATGAAGTGGTGGCTTTTAGTAATCGCCAAGAAGCTATAGATGCATTCGAAAATCAGTTACCAGACTTAGCGATACTTGACATTATTTTAGGTGAAGAAGTGGATGCTGGGTTCCAGATTTGCCGTGACCTGTTGAGCCGATCCCCCAGTCTACCTGTCATCTTCTTAACCGAACGGATCAACGAAATAGACAAAATATCGGGCCTGAGGCTAGGAGCGTGGGACTATCTACCTAAGCCTATTTCACTCGAATATCTGGCAGAACGAATATCTTCGCTACTACGAATTGACGAAGCACGAACAAATCATGAGGAAAAAAGCACCACTACCAAACATATTGGTGAATTGGCTTTAGATCAAACTGCCTTGCTCGTCTCATGGCAAGGAAATCGTATAGATTTGTCAGGTACAGAATTCCGCATGTTAGCAAAACTGGTACGTGCACCGGGACATGCTGTGAGCTATGAAACCTTGATGAATGCGACAATGCAAAGTCTAGTGACTAACAATACTATTAATACCCATATGCGAAATATCCGTAAAAAATTTGAAAAGGCGGATAGTAAGTTCTCTCACATCAAAAGCGAATACGGATTTGGCTACCGATGGATACAATAATTGGATCGCAGCGTCACTGAATTAAACCTATCTAATGAAAGTATTGTCTAGAATTCGGGGGCCAAGACTCAGCACTAAACTGATGCTTCTCGGTTTAGCTCTTCTTATTGTTCCATGGTTGTCCTATCAACAGTTGCTCGATATGGAAGACCTTTTAATCCAGACACGCCAAAACGTACAGTTATTGTTAGCCAAGGGAATATCTACACTCTTTAACGGCAGAGATGATGTATTCGACGATTTACCAGTTCGAGTAGAAGAATATGAACCCCTGTATGCCGATCCATTAAAAGATCCCATTAGACTCGATGGCCGTATTAACGATTGGAATTCCATCAAACAAGATTTTCATCACTTTGGTGAAACCAATGCCGATGGATCTTTCAGCTTATTAATCGGAGATCGAAATGAACAGCTTTACGTCTATATGCTGATAAAGGACGANGAAAGGGTTTTTCGGAAACCGGGACATCTCGCATTAGATACAGCAGATCACGTACGAATTAGCTTTATAGGGACAGACGGCGAAGATGGCCGAGTGTCTTTAACCCTNCATGGTCCTGGAGTTGCCACCGCATACTATATGGATCCCGAATGGAGGTTTGCTTCAACAGGCGCTCCAACAAACGANGTNTATGGTTCTGTAGTCGAAACATCAGAAGGATATGCCATAGAATTTCGACTGCCACTATCGATTCTTGGATCAACTCGGAATTTTGCGTTAAGTTTTGTCGATGTCGATCCTATCACTAACCAGCCGAATTCTTCCTCCATTGAACAGACTACTACAGGCATCACACAAACCCTTCCCAAAAGCGGCAAAGAAAGCTTCGACCTTGTCGTCTTCAGATCTGCTGAAGCACTTAACATCATACAAGGACTAGGTTTTGCCGAAGCGAGAATATTAGTTATAGATGCCCGAAGAAATCTACGTGCAGAAACCGGTTCCATTGTTCCATCAGATACCGAGACGAATAAAATCCGTACGGCTACTCGAGATTGGTTCAACTCTATTAGACCATTTGTGCATCAATTATTTGAAGGTGAGCCTTGGAGTACTGATGATGTCAGTCGTTCAGAAGAAATTGCTGGTAGTGCCATTACTGCTGCCTTAAACGGTGAACCTGGGGCTGTTTTAAGACAAATAAGCGAAAACACCCAAATAATTACCGCTTATCACCCAATCGTATCGACTGGCGGAAAAGTCCTTGGAGCAATCATCGTNGAAAGAAATATTGATGAAATACTAACTTTTCAAAGAGCTGCTTTAGAACAAACATTAATGGTATCCCTAGCTTCTTTGTTAGTAGTATTGATAGTGCTTTTTGCTTTTTCTGGTCGACTAGCTTGGCGTATACGACATTTGCGCCGCGAAGCAGCAGCCGCTATTGACGCTAGCGGCAGACTCAAAGCAAATCGACTAACACGGGAAGTAAATGCTGCAGATGAAATTGGCGATCTAGCAAGGGGTATNGACAATATGCTATCTCGGATCGACCAACACAATACATTCCTTGAAAATATGCCAAGAACTCTTCGTCATGAAATAAACAATCCTCTCAATACGCTCTCAACATCACTTCAACACCTAGAACAAGATTCAGGATTAAACGGAAAAAAATATCTTGAAAGTGCAAAACGCGGACTGTTTCGCATCGGATCAATCGTCCAAAATCTTGCTGATGCCGCCAATTTAGAAGAGTCTTTAAATAGCGAAGAACGAGAAGTAGTCGATATCCAAGCTCTACTTGAAAGTTATGTGAATAATTGCCAGATGAGCCATCCTGAACAAACTTTCGTATTTAGGGGGCACGATGCTCCTGTATACGCAAATGTCGCCGACTATCGCATCGAGCAACTGATGGATAAAGTTATAGACAACGCGATAGATTTCCATCGCTCGAATAGCGCTATCAAAGTTCAACTTGATAAATATAAAGATCACTTACAAATAACCGTGGCGAATCGAGGCCCGGTGTTACCTCATGGAGAAGGTGATTCCTTATTTGAATCAATGGTAACCCACCGGGGTCGCCACAATCGCCTTCACTTTGGTCTTGGTTTATTTGTCGTTCGNGTTATTGCCGAATACCACGGTGGCAGTGCACTTGCGTTAAATCTTTCAGATGGTTCAGGCGTTGCTGTTGTAGTTCAATTACCCCTAGAACAAAACTCATCCTTTATTGTTGAAAAAAGAAATCAGAGTCTTGACACAACTAGTACTAATCCCTGAGACGAAAAAGCGATTGCATATTTGGATTCCCGTCACAGACTACCTCCTGTTTCTCTACTAAATATTGCAAAGCCGCGAATACGCTACGACCGGCAGCCGGATACAANCGTTCGTCCACTCCTTTATACATGCCAGGCACCATAGTTTGTATGTCNGANTCCCCGGCTCTCAGAACATTTCNAATTTGCGTTAACCTTTCTTCNCGATGTGTAATAAATGCTGAAACATGTGCCTTCGGANGTGTAATTGAGGGNCCATGCGTTGGCCAATAAACGGAGTCATCTCTATCCAATAATAGATTCAAACTATTCATGTAAGCCGCCATGTCACCATCTGGTGGAGAAATTACGCTTGTGGACCAACCCATTACATGGTCGCCACTAAATAAAGCGCGCTCTTCNCTTAACTGGAAGCACATATGATTTGATGTATGCCCTGGGGTATAAACACACTCAACAGACCAATCATTGCCCTCAATTACATCGCCATGTCTAATTTCGATATCCGGCGTAAAATCAGAATCTCCACCCTCCTCAACAACAACTCCTTCTTCTAACTTTCCNGCTCCGTGGGGCCCATANCCATATGTAGTTGCTGCGCATTTCTCGAGCAATAGGCGACAGCCTGGTGAGTGATCCATGTGTGTATGTGTAATNAAAATATGTGTTATTTCTTCCCCCTTAGTAGCGTCTAGGAGGGCATCTATATGATCACTATCAAGAGGGCCCGGATCGATTATCGCGACCTGCTCTTTGCCAAGTATATAAGTACCCGTCCCATGAAATGTAAAAGCACTAGGATTGTTAGCAATAACTCTTCGAATCCTTGGCGAGATCTCAACACAGGAGCCATAGTCAAAATCAAGATCGCGAACATACGGTATTTGCACTGCCATCACGTATCCCTAACCATATTTTTATTAAGGACGAAATTATTGCAGGTTTAGTCTAAATCCACCAAGCACAATCGTTTGGTTTCATTTNGCGCCATAATGAATAATTGACAAGGAATATTGCACGACTCCCAATTTCTAGTAAGCAACGGNACNNANANCCNTATTTGCACCACGAGCTAATTANCCGCTACTCCCCAGCTCTCTCTCAAATTACGCCACTCTTCTACATCTGGAGCTACTGTTAGAGCCAATTCTAAATAGTGCCCCGCTTCAGTCCTAAGTCCTACTGCATGAGCTTCCCGCGCCACAGATGCTAATAACGTGGCAGATTNCATGAGTCGTTCCTTGGCTTTTTGATTACCTGGGTCAAAAACAAGCACTTTACGCAATACGGTTATTGCATTGATATCAACTGGTTCAGTGATGAATCCATTGTCAAAAAGTATTTGTGCCTCAGCAAGTAACTCTTTGATCTGATTGAGTCGACGAACTTCTGTTTCGTAACGAGATTTCATTTCACTAACGTGGTTATCTCCCAAACCTACCGCTATAGATCGTTCCAGTAACTGATCGATAGCCGTGAACTCCTGGCTTATAAGACGTTCGTTGAAAATATTCAAAATCTGCATTCCTACTTCCGCTAGACCTTGACGAGCTATGGTATTGTCCGGATCCGTCGCTAATACTCGATGATAGATTTCTGCTGCATTCAAGGTAGGTGGCTCAATAAGCGAACCCTTAACACGAAGACCGCTAGCATCTTGTAACATTGACTCAATCTCCGCCTGGAGGCTTGTTGCCTGACGTATTTCTTCACGAACTTCCCCTAACAAAAAGAATTCGGGATTTGCAGTTACCGCTCGTGCAAGCAGGTTCATGGCGACAGACAAATCGCCATTACCGACCGATTCGCTTGCCCTTGAAGCGTAATAGGCAGCCAGTTCATCCAACTGTTCCGCAGCTTCGAAATTTTCGGGATGCAACCGAATAACTTCATGAAAGGCCTGAATTGCTGCCATCGCGCCGTTATCGTCCCGCCTCCCTTCTCGCTCCACTAAAAGTCTGGCATCTTCAAGTAAAACATTTGCACGCCGCCGACTATCCATCAAATTAAAAAGCTCAGANAGCTCATCATCCGATTCAAACATACTAAANAGTTCGTTTAATTTTATTTCAGCCAACGAAAAATTTTTGGTGTCTAGAGCCGCGCCTATATCTAATTTCCATTGGCTAGCAGCTTCTTCTATGGCTCTTTTAGCATCAGAGTGTTCGGCATCAATTTCTAGAACTTTTCTGTAGGCCACAACCACCGCATTTAGACTTTGGTTAGGATCCGAACGCAATGCCTCCGCGGACATCCATAATTCCTCTATCTTTTCATCATCTTGCCATCCAGTCCAAGCAACGACTTTATCGAACATTGGGGGCTTATCGGCAATCAAATAGCCCCCCAATAGAACCAAAACTAAGAAAGAAGCAAAAGTGACATTTCTTCGAGCTCGGGATCTTTTAATTGCTACTGTATTTTTCGAATCTGGTCTATTGTGCTCACCCAATGGAGGAACTATGGCTTCAATTTCCTGTGTATGAATTCGATCTGTTCGAACAACAGTATTGGGTAGATAACCATCCGAACGAATCGAATCGAGCTCACGAGCCAGCTCGCGCCCACTACCGAATCGATCTTTTGGCTTCTTAGCTAAAATCTTCTCCATTGTGCCTTGAAACATACTTGCCGATTCAGGCAATTCAGGAATAGGATCTTGAAGGTGACGCCTACCAATCGCTTTGGCATTGTCTCCTCTATAGGGAACAAGTCCTGTTAACATTTCGTAAAAAACAATTCCTAGACTGTATAAATCCGAAGGACTNCCAACAGCCTTTCCCGAAATCTGTTCGGGGCTCATATATTCGGGCGTGCCAATAACATACCCTTCCGCACCCGCAGTTGAGTTAACAATTCCATCCATATGGAAATCCGCTAACACAATGCTTCCCCGACTTCTAAAAAGAATATTTTCGGGTTTGACGTCGCCATGAAAAACATTTCGCGAATGTACGTAATCTAACGCATTGGCTACATCTTTGATTACTTCAATCACTTCACGTGAATGTAAACCGGCTTTAAGTTGCTCGTGCAAATCACCACCACNAATGTATTCCATAATGTGGTAGCCAACCCCATNNAAAACGCCATAATTAAATATTTTGACGATATTTGGATGGTTAAATACTGAAATCGCACGGGAGTATGTTTCAAAATCAGCTTGTAATTCCTTAGATCGCAGATGCACTTTGGAGAACACCTTTACTGCCACGCGACGTTCTGACTCAAGCTCTACGCCTCGGTATATATATCCACGACTACCCTCGCCAATAAGATCCTCCAGATAGTAACCGGGGATTTTCACTCTTCAGTTTCCATAACCTGGAGGTATTTGGTCTCGCCATTTACTAAATTGCCAAGCACAAAGTAGCCGTTGGGAATAAAAGCCAGGCCATCGAGACGCACGGCATGACCTCGCCCGTGTGCAACACCGTTGACACAGGTTTCGGCTATGAACATCCAACTCCGGCCATCCAGACTAAGCTGGCACNGAGGTATTCCCACAATGAGCCTGTCTGTCATTAATTCTCCTAAATCCCATTTTTGAAAAAAGAGCCTGCTTTCCGGTGTGAACTTAACGCCGAATCCATGCATTTGATTGCCAGAAAAAAAACCTCGATAGAATGTTCCTTCCCGCCACATGTATTCCCCTAGCCCTTCCCTTTGATCATCACGGAAGTAACCGTAGTAAGTATTTCCAGAGGGCCAGGTCATCNTTCCTGTACCAGTTTTCATACCATCGCTAAATTGCCCCTCGTAGCGCCGACCATCCGGCCACAAAAACACACCCTCTCCTTGTAAAATTCCTCTGTGGAATACGCCCCTATATTCCTCTCCTGTATGCCAACGATAAATGCCAGAGCCTGTCCGTTCTCCGTCCACGAACATACCAGTATAGNTATCCTTGTTAGCCCATATNAANCGACCGTTTCCCGTAATAGTATTATGAAAAAAATCACCCGTGTAGATATCACCGTTTGGTAACTGCAAAGAGCCTTCGCCATGTCTCAAGTCATCCAAGAATTCACCTGTATAAATTCGTCCATCCGGCCAGGTATAAATTCCAAATCCCGACATTTTGTCATCTAGGTAAGACCCTTCGTACACGTACNCACTGTTCCATTCGTAACGACCAGTCCCAGTACGCAAACCATTTTCTATTTCACCAACATACACATCGCCATTATTCAATTCGACTCTACGTGGTTCAGCTCGCAAGATAGACGTATCGCAAAGCAATATCGTAAATAAAGGCAATGCAAGTAATAATCTTCCTCGCCTTTCCATTATTTTCAAAAAATCAAATACGAGCATCAGAATGAATAGTCAGAGTAAGTATTACTAAATAGCATTTTTGGTGTCTAATCCCCAGTATTGACCATTCAAAACTTTCCAGCAAAAACAGTCTATCTACATGGTACGCTACACATATTGGAAAACATCTTACTAATCACCATATTTGCTGCAACTGGCATTACCGCAGGCTTTCTAAGTGGCCTCTTGGGTATCGGTGGTGGCGTCGTCGTAGTTCCGATCCTAGTATTTTTGTTTTCAACAACCGATATGTTTTCAACCGGTTATTCTGAAAATACCCCCGTTCTCGTAGCAATTGGAACATCATTAGCGACAATAGTATTTTCTAGCGCATCCGCTGCAGTAGCTCAAATACGTCGCGGAGCTATAGAGTGGAAGCTCGTTAAAAAATGGACTCCTTGGCTAGCTCTGGGAAGTTTTATATCCAGCTTCATTGCAGACTCGATTCATCAATCCTCCTTGATTTTGATCTTGGCCGGAGTAATCACGTGGGTGGGTCTCATCATGAGTTCTAATTGGCAACCAAACCCACGCAAGGATTCACCGGGGAAAATAGCCAACTTAATTATCCCAACTCTTGGTGGCTTCATTACCAGTCTCGCGGGGATCGGCGTCTCCAATGTTGTCTTACCAACATTGGTTTATTTTAAACACTCGATGGTCAAAGCAGCTGGGACAGCCAGCATGTTGGCAACCCCCGTGGCTCTCATAGGAGCTTTTGGCTATGTATTAAATGGCTTAGAAGAGGAAATAGAATATTCGTTAGGTTACCTATATCTCCCAGCTATTGTAGTGATTTCGTTCGCGAGTTTCTGTACTGCCCCGATTGGTGTAAGTGTAGGACATAAAATTGGCGGTAAAGCACTCCGAAAAGGATTTGGCATCACAATGCTGATAGTGGCTGGAATCCTATTTTGGAAGTCAGCTACCTTTGTATAGCTATACACTAATGCAAATCTATTTTCCGAAGCTGCACTGAATCAACAGGGCCATCAGCTAGAACGTCGCTAATAACAACCACATACGCTTCTTCTGAAAGCTCCTCCCTTTTATGNAATACATCGAGTGCGGTTTGAATGGTTTTTTCTGGATTACTACTAAACGCTGTACGGTGCGAGTACACCCCTCGGTTGAGCATTAGACGACGTCTCGTTTGGCTGTGATTNGTGAAAGCAAATATGGGTACTCCGGTGGGAGCACAGTTAGAAACTAGATCTGCCGTAATTCCCCGACGTGTAATTACAACTATGCCCGCAGCACCCACCCGTTCAGCAAGTTCTACCGCGGAACGTGCTAGATATTGCTTGGTCGAATTTGTATGCAACGACTTTGAGAAGCCAAGATCAGGGAAACGTTCGGAAGCTTCTGCTATCGCCATAATTTGTTCCACAGCTCGAACAGGATACTTACCGATACTTGTTTCCGCCGAAAGCATTACCCCGTCAACACCTTCATAAATGGCATTTGCTACATCAGTAACCTCAGCTCGTGTCGGAATAGGATGTTCTACCATCGACTCCAACAGATGAGTTGCCACAATGCATCGACGTCCTGCTCTAATAGTNGTCTGGACCANCTCACGTTGGAGATTGGGAAGCCCTGAGATNTCGGTTTCGATTCCCAAGTCTCCCCGAGCTACCATAATACCATCAGCGACNGTTGCTATAGCTGGGGCGTTTGCTACACCCTCTTGATTTTCAATTTTCGCGATTACTTTGACATTATTTTTTCCGCCCAGAATCTCACGCATTGCATGAATATCTTCCGAGCTTCTTACAAAAGATTGAGCTACAAAATCGATATCATTTTCAAGGCCAAACTCTATATCCGCCTTATCTTTCGGTGTGATTGTCGGCAGATTGACATGCACTCCCGGCAAATTTACATGTTTTCGGCTACCGAGTTCTCCTCCATCAAGAACTCGGCAAACTATGCCTAATTGGTCGCGAGACTCGACAGATAGATTGATAAGACCATTATCTATCCGAACAGTATCACCATCTGCAACGGAATCAGACAACCCCTCGTAACCGATTTCTATTTGTTCAATTTCTCCAGCGATACGAGGATTTCGCTCTCGAACCAAAATAACCCTCATACCTTGTTCAAGTTTCATNGGCCTAGCTAACACACCTGTTCTAATCTCAGGGCCCTGNGTATCTAATATTATCGGGATTGGATATCGGATTTTTCTATTAAGAGTCTTGATCCATTGAATCGTCTTCATAGCTTCTTCATATGAAGCATGCGACATGTTAATTCGTACGACAGACATCCCAGATTTGTACAAAGCATGAAGCGTATCGTAATCATTAGATGCTGGACCAATCGTGCAAATAACTTTAGTGCGGAAACGATGTCTATGATGCGAAAGGGTTCGTAACCGAAATGAAGTTTTTTCGGCCATATCAAATATTCATCTTAGAAGAAGCAGCCCAAAATTCACTAACCAATATCGCTAGATTTTGAGATGTAGTGGCCTTAGGTTCCCAGTGTAATGGGAAGTAGGACTGGTATTTCTCGTTCGAAAAGCGCGGATCGATTAACACAATCACTCCTTTTTGGTTAGAGTCTCGCATCACCCGACCAGCACACTGAACCACACGTGACATTGCTGGTCTCAAGTAAGCGGTATCCCAACCCCCATATTCTCTCTCGGCTAGGGTATCGAGCACAAGAGAAGCTGGAGGCAAACTAGGACCAACGACAATCACACCCGCTAATCCGCTACCACNGTAATCTATCGACTCAGTAAAAACCCCACCGGTCACAGCAAACCCCAATCCACGAAACTCCTCGTTATTCATGTGATCAATAAATTTGTCTCGGGCAGACAAATCCATGGATGGAGTTTGAATGCAAATTGGACAATCCCAGGTTTCCTTGGAGTCTAAAACTAGTTGCATATATTCATACGANGGGAACGCTACTAAGTAATTCGAACCGTGGTTGGTTCTACCTAAGCAACAATCCTTCGACAATTCCTCTAGTAATAGAGCCAATCTAGATACAGTCAGATGCCTTTTTCTATAGGTAGTGGGAATATCATTCACTATAAACACGCCAAGCGCATCCGGAGGAATATCTGGTCGAGATCGGATGGAGGGACCTTCACAACCGTGCAACGCTTGATAAAGCTCTGTAGGAGCTAACGTACCCGAGAATCTTACNGATCCATGATAATTATCGAGTAATCGCCTTATATAGTANGCCGGACGCAAACAACGAATCTGCAGNTATTTTGTTTGATTTTCGTGTCGNAACAATAAGACGTAGTCATTATCTCGAAATAACGAGTAGATATATAGAAATCTATACAGCATAGACCAGCATTGAAAAACGATCCCGGTATTAGAAAAGTTTTGCGTACCCGAAACTTCAANGATCACTTCATTCAACGACTTTAAGAAATAAGGGGGAATGCTATCCACAATCATCTCTCCATTGGATCCTAATAAATCGCAAGAAAATGTCTCAAGAATCCGGTCGATCCTTTTTAGAGCAAACGCACCAGAAGATTGGCCGAGCTCCACTGCTTGCCTCAACAGGTTTTGATCGAGTTCAGCCGATAAGCTATCCGCTGTTCTATCAACCAATCTATGTGCTTCATCTAACAGGAGAAACGCCTTGGGANATTGTTTATTGATCAAATTTGTGTAGTGGGCAAACGGGTCGAAAACATGATTATAGTCGCACACGATCACGTCGGCCCAACGTGCTGTATGTGCCCCCAAATGGAANGGACAAACCTTATAGGTCCGAGCAACTCGNTCGATTTGCTCCTGATCTGCAACCCCCGAACGCAGCAATTCTATTATTGCCGGCTTTACCCGATCGTAATATCCATTAGCAAATTCACAGAAGTCAGGATCGCAAGAAAGCTCAGGGTTGAAACAAATCCGTTCGCGCGCTGTCATTGTGACACATATCAATGGCTCCACTTTTAGTGTGGAAGAAATAATCTTAATCGCAGCCAATATCGCCTTTTGACCAGTGACTCTGGCTGTCGAATATATAACCCTATCGATCATCCCTGTTCCTAAAGCCTTAATTGCAGGGAATATTGTCGCAATAGTCTTTCCGGATCCTGTAGGGGCATCGAGCAAAAGGTCCCGTCTATCTCGTGCCGAACGATACACATGACTNGCTACGCGCCGTTGGTCACCTCGAAAGTCGGCAAATGGAAACCTCAAAGACTGGAGTTCATCGCCAATATTTTGCTTATGTATTCTTAAGCTTTTTATCCACCCCATATAATCACTACAAGATAAATGCCAAAATTCGAGAATGTTTTCTTTCGTATATGTTTCGTCGTAGCATTTCGTATTCAGAGTATCCGGGTGAAGGTAGGTCAATCTAATCCGGTATTTGGAAAACGGCTTTTCGTTCGCCATTAAGCCTGCGTACAGTTTTGCTTGCGCAAGGTGAACTCTACCTAAC
The DNA here is from genome assembly GCA_002708205.1 of Gammaproteobacteria bacterium. Lineage (GTDB taxonomy): Bacteria > Pseudomonadota > Gammaproteobacteria > Pseudomonadales > Azotimanducaceae > UBA11889. Next base: position 11,814 of record PAMR01000026.1, on the reverse strand, counting down.
AATTCAAACACAGTTGATGGCTCATTTCGCGTCGTCTTTATCTCTTCAACCAAAACAGTTGATTCATCGATAACATTACAACCATCAAGACGACCGGATATTTTTAACTCATTATCACCATCACTGTATATCCCACTCAAACTCACCTCTTTTTCATACGAACCCAAATCGTTACTAACATTTTGTTGATATATTTTCTGACATATTATCCCTTCATCAGAGCGAGTAGATTCCGAAAGACGAAAGTTTATATGCCCCTTACGATGGACAAACTCGGCAAGTTCTTTGACAGCAACACTGGTTTGTAAAATCCAAGGCATAATATCAAGACGAGGAATGGACAAACTGAACCAGACGTACCGGGATATTTTTCGTCATCAATTTTTCCATCCATAGGTGCTGGTTTGATTGCACTCTGTCGCCCGGTCCTTTCACTTCGACGAATTCGTACCTACCAGATTCATAGAACAAAACCAAATCCGGAAACCCCGTTTTAAATTGATTAATATCACTACGTACTACCGATAATAATTCGCGAATATTNTTTTCAGACATACANCGAACGCTNTGNTTTAAGACTTCTTTNGTAAANTTATTCCAGCTAAATAGTTGATTTACTGTCCCTACCTTTTCGTCGTAAATCGACCCTAATAGTTTGCGGATGGAAGCTTTTGAATCCAACGGATCGGAACAAACATTGCTCCGAGCTTCAAAAAAATCAGACCAAAACAGGTCCAAAGGACCCGTTTGAAAGGGATTGGTAAAGGCTCTTGGTATGTTCGCGTAAATCCAACTCCAATACGCTAAACAGAATAATCCCATAGGGAACTGATTCTCCAAATGCCACCCAACACACTTATCTTGTTCTAGTATGCCTAACGCATGTTTTTCAATACTTTCGGTAGGTCTTCTATCAATAGGAATTTTGGTAACAGGAATTTTTCTTTTCAAAACTCTCTTGCCGAGAACTTTTAAAGCAAAACGCCTCTCTAATTCGTTGTATGGCGCATCTTGGACTCGCTCCGCCATCCTAAACGCTCTATCGCGATCTCCTAGCCTCATTAAAATCCGTATTTTCCTCTCCCTCGAAGGAGCAAGATTCGAATTGTTATAAGCTGCTAGTGCGAGATCCAGGTCACCGCTTCTTTCTAATCCTTTGCCTAGAGCATTCAAAATTCTGGAGCGTTTACGATCTATGATTGGATTATCGCTGCCACATTTTAACTCGTCGATTAAGAGCCTCACTTTGCATAACTTTTGCTCAAAAAAAGATGTAGTAGACACGGCCTCTCTTATCGCTACTAGCTTAAGGTATAGATCCACTTGGGAACGATTCTGAAATAGTCTATTTCTATGGGAAAGTTCATACGATTCGNATTTTATGGCGGCCAAATCTTTGACGATGAACTCNGAAAGGGTTTTGTGTCTATTACCAAAAAAAAGCAATAGAAAAATATCCAACTCGCTACTGATTAACAAACGGATAACAGGAAAACTTTTTCCAACCTTCTCTCGCACAAATGTGCTCGAGTACCAAGAACAAATCGAATCTATTATTTGTTTCTTTCGACCAGTTTTTATTTTATTGAAGCTTGATAACAACTCCCGAATACTAAGCATGGACAATAAATCAAAATCGGACACGACGGATACGGAATGACTCGATTCAACAAATTCATATTCTTCTAACTCATTGATCGCCTCTGCTAGATCTCCAACCTCCCGATAATGGAGACTATCCAGCCTATATAACGGCCCTTTTCTCATGGCCAACCTTGCTAGGAGTCGTAAAGCNNCATGATTCAACCNAAAGAATCGAGTAGTGATTTCTGTTTCTTTTGGTGACAATATCTGCCCATATTGTTGTACTACACGGCAAACAAGAGTGCGCAAGTTGGTTGCATAATAATCTTCTGGTGGTAGTTCCCGGACGTTGAGTTCAGGCAAACTTACTCCAATGTTTGTGGATTAGTCTCATAGGCAAGTTAATATGTATATATATACAGTATATTTTAAAAATCCTTTAAGTTCGAGCGGGATATGCTGGATGTAACGCCATTTTGTATTTGCACGGTAGTTTCTGAGAAAGCAATTTCGACAATTCTTGAAAATACTGGCGAAGGTACACTTAAAGACTCTCATCCTTGGATAATCGCTCAGGAACGACTAGACGCTGCCGATAAGGNAGGTCTCGGCCTCCCAATCATATTTGCTACAGGAAAAAACTTACAATTTTCACACTGGTCTATTATTAAAGGTTTAGATGTACAGGAGTTTGCTAAGGGGACTTATGAAACACGCTGTCGATTCGATTCTTTACAAAAAGTCCATCCAATATGGCTGGATTTGCAATCTATATCCCTTATGCCTTCTATCGAACAGCTCCGACGGGAGGAAATAGAACCCNTTAGAATNCACCGACAATTCCTGAACGAATCCTTNATTCACCCGTACGCTATCTGTGAAACCCCAGCATTTATAGGATCTTTCCACGGCGACTAACTCTTCCACTACGAAAAAAGCCATCCCAATACCTTCTCACCGTCCGATCAATCAAAGTCAAAAAATAGTGTCTATTCGTTTCCATGAACCCAAATAAAGCTGTCGTAACGCGTGAGTAGCAAACCAACGATTTAGAGTTAAGTATCTTCTGTTGAATCGTCAAGGATATTCTGAGGTATTGCCCGTTTTACGTTCGCACCGAGCTCACGAAACTGCTCTATTTGACGCACCAGGTTCCCTCGCCCTTTCGCCATACGAGTGTACGCTGAGTCATAAGATCGGCTTGCTTGACCGAGGTCGCGACCCAGTTGATCCATATCTTCGAGAATCACACGTAGTTTGTCGTATAGAGCCCCGGCTCTACGTGCGATCTCTTGCGCGTTCTTATTGCGTTTTTCGTAACGCCAAACATTATCAATAATTCGAAGAGTCATCATCAACGTAGTCGGACTAACTATAACAAGACGTTTCTCAAAAGCCTCTGTAAAAATAGATGGATCCCGCTCCATCGCCAACGTGAAAGCAGATTCAATCGGAATAAACAACAAAACGAAATCAAGTGACCGAATCCCTGGCAAACGATCGTACTCTTGATCTGACAAACGACGCACATGAGAGCGAATATCTTGTAAATGCCTCCGAATCGATACCTCTCTAACAGTATCCTCTTCAGCAGACAATGCTGCTTCATAAGCCACCAAAGACACCTTGGAATCAATGATTACGTCTTTAGATTCGGGAAGATGGATTATCACGTCTGGACGTTTCAACTCTCCGTCTTCATTCCTAATTGAATGTTGAACTTCGTATTCGTGGTCTCGTCGTAAACCGGATTCTTCCAATATGCGCTCGAGGACAAGCTCGCCCCAATTACCTTGCAATCTCTTATCACCCTTCAAAGCACGTGTAAGACCCTCGACTTCCTCATTAAAATGTTCGCTAGCTTTCTGCAAATTTCTTACCTCGACAAGAATCGAAGTCCTGTCTTTTACGTCATCCGTATAAACTTCCTCTACTTTTTTGCGAAAATCGGATAATTGGTTTCGAAATGGATTCAGTACATTATCAAGTTGTTCCTTATTTTTTTCCTGGAACGTCGCACCTTGCTTTTCAAATATTTGATTCGCCAGAAGCTGAAATTCCTTTTTAAGCTGAGCACCAGTATTTTCAAAAAACTCCTGTTTTTCAGCAAACACCTTCTCGGATTCCTGCATGCGAGTACGCATTTCAGTCAGCTCTAGTTGACTACTGTGTGCGAGGCTAGAAAAGCTTGTGTTTTCTTTTTGCAGCCTTTCGATGTTCTTTACGAGTTGTTGATTTTCGGTATGGAGACGTATGGTTTCCGCACTTTCTTTTTGATTGTCCGCTTGTATCTCTTGGTGTCTCAACCTAAGATTTTTTAAATCCGATTCGGCTTTCTGCGCTGTAACCTCACGGAACTTTAACCGTTCTTCCAGCATCCGCATCTCGCCAGAAGCAGCTTCTCTCTCATGCCTCATAGTTGACTCTATCGCCGCCCGATTCTTGCTTTGACTAATAAAAAGAACAAGAAGGCCTCCCGCAACAATCCCGAGCAGCAAGAATAGGGCCGCAATCAAATAGGTCATGTTAGGTACAATAAACGGACTAGCCTCCCAACAGTAATTCTTATTTAAAACACGCTAACGTTCGAAATTCGGCGTTCTCTTTTCTAAAAATGCCGCTACTGCCTCTTTGTGTTCGGCNCTCGCGTAGGCCTTTGCAAGCGCTTCCCCCTCCCTTCGTTGAACCGTGTTTAAGTCAGTTTCAGATCCATTCTGTGTAAGCAAAGTTTTCACCCACTGCAGGTGAGGGGCTGGATTTGCAGCCATCAAAGATGCCATGGATTTCGCTTCATCCATAAGATTTTCGTGTNGNACAATCTTGTCAACCAAGCCCATATCGAAAGCCTCCTTACCGGTATAAAGACGTCCGGTAAGACACATTTCACTCGCACGACCGATACCCATCCTCTGTACCAAAAAATGTGAGCTAGCCAACTCAGGAACCACGCCCATTTTGACAAAAAACATTCCAAATTTTGCTTGCTCAGAGGCAATAATGACGTCCATAGGAAGTGCAAGCGTCGCCCCCACACCAACACTAGCACCATTCACTGCCGCTATCATGGGTTTGGACTCTCGAACTAAATCTACCCAATTCTTCAGTGACTTTTGATTCGTAGTTTCTTCGCTGCCATCGCTGTCTATACGAGATTGAAAATTATCTCGAATATCTGCTCCCGCGCAGAAACCTCGTCCAGCACCGGTAACAACAATGGCTCCTACACCCTTATCTGCATTGCAATGCTCAACGGCAGCTACCATTTCCCGATTCATCGTACTCGTCCACGCATTAAGCCGCTCTGGACGATTAAGTGTTAAAACTCCAACACCGTCNCTAATCTCAAGAGTAATTTGCTCGTAATCCATCACTCATCCCTCTTTGTGTTCGACCGAGACCTGCCAAAACCACGGCACGACCATCGCCCCGTAATAACCAATTTAAAAGCGTTTATTAGTTATAGCCCGTCGATTCCTTTTCCTCTTCTGCAGTCTTCCTGGCTGCTGCCAATTCTTGGCCCGCAAGTCGACCCATAAATGCACTATCAGTTCCCAGCGTTACAAAATTAAANCCCTGCTCAAGATATTTTTGTGTGTAGGAAAGACTACCAGTGTGAATTCCTGCAGCGATTCCGTGTTCTTTAGCTTTTGAGAATATAAGGTTTACGGTTTCTATATGCTTTGGATCTTCAAAAGCGGCTGGACCTAANCCCAGAGCGTAGCCTAGATCAGATGGTCCAATGTATACCGCATCCAAGCCTGGCGTAGACATAATTTCATCAAGTTTTCCGATCGCCTCTTCAGTCTCAATCATCGCTATACATGCTATTTGACTATTNGCCTCACCTGCATAACCGCGACCCGCGTACATTCCAGCCCGAATTGGACCGAACGATCTGCCGCCATCCGGCGGATAACGACAGGCCGAAACCGCTTGCTCCGCCTCTTCTCGGTTATTGACCATGGGAACAATCACTCCATACGCGCCTGCGTCCAGAGCCTTCATAATTTCATATGGCTCGTTCCACGGGACTCGAACCAGCGGAACAGTTTCCTTCGTTGATATCGCCGGCAACATGTATTTAAGGTCGTCATAACTCAGCATGCCGTGTTGTAGATCGACACACAGCCAATCAAAACCCAAACCGGTCATAGTTTCTGCCGTATACGCGTTACCAACACTTAACCACGCACCTATTGTTTGACCACCTNCCCTCCAAGCGGCTAAAGCCTTATTCTCTCGCATTCCAAAACCTTCTCTTAGTTCTAAAAAAATAGTAAGACCAAGTGTAACGAAATATCGCAATCTTATTGCGCTAATTAGACGATTTAGACGCTGACTTAAAGATCCCGCAATGCCAAAATAGATACTTGGTAGTCCGAAAGGGATACGTAACTTAGTCGATGCAATTAGTGCACCCTAGTTTTCAAATAAAGAAAGAATGACAAAAACGGTTCGATTTTTGATCCCAGGGCGACCAAGTCAAAAAGAAATGGGAATGGACAATTAAGGAATTATCAATGAGTGATCGCAAGAAAGTGGCAATGCAACTGCCTAGGCGTGCTGACGTCGCAAACCTCGAACAGAAATACTCTCTGGAGCTCGAAGCTCTAGCTCCCATCGCGGACATAGTGGAAGTAGAGAGCCCAACGGCAGAAGCGTTTGCTGAAGGAGCATCTGATTGCGATGCGGTGATTACCTCCTGGGGCTTAATGATGTCCAAAGAAATCATTAGCAAGTTAAAGAAATGTAAAGTTATTGGATTAGCGAGCGTCGGCGTAGATATGGTCGACGTGGAAGCGGCAACAGAAGCAGGCATCGTCGTAACCAACGCGCCGGACGTCTTCATNGAAGAAGTAGCCGATCATGCAATGATGCTGCTTCTTGGTGCCATTAGACGAACCAAGGAACAAAATATATTTGCTAGCGAAAATGAATGGCACAAAGGACGTCCACAACTCAACCATACCCCACGACTCATGGGACAAACACTTGGTCTTCTTTCCTTTGGAAATGTGGCGCGTTGCGTTGCCAAACGTGCTCNATCGTTTGGATGCCATGTAATCGCCTATGATCCATATGTTAGTGAACTAACAGTGGCTGAATACGGTGTTGAACCGGTCTCTAAGCAAGAATTGCTAGAACGCTCGGACTATATNAGCGTTCATTCACCCGACAACCTTGAAACACGTCATTCACTAAACGCCGATGCCTTCGATCAAATGAAAGACGGTGTCATTATCGTAAATACAGCGCGCGGCCCAATCATCAAAGAAGTAGATCTCATCGACGCCTTAAATAGTGGAAAGATTCAATCCGCGGGATTGGATGTTTTGGAACAAGAACCACCAGACCCGCAAAATCCTCTGTTATTTATGCCAAACGTAGTGGTGACCCCACACGTGGCTTCTGCTTCGACTCGCATGCGTCCCACCGCACGTCGACGAGCTGGACGTGAAGTATCTTTAGTTCTGCAAGGNAAATGGCCAATGAGTGCCGTGAATCCAACGGTACTTCCGAAAACAGATCTACATCGATGGCAACCAGTTTCCATGCAGAGAGGACCCAATCGTTAATGAAACATTCATCTTATTTACTCCGATACTGTTCCATCGTACTTCTTTGTGGTTTAAGCGCTNCTGGTGATATTGGAATCGATATAAACAAAGCTATGGAAAGCGAAGTGAGGAGCGATTCCGAAAGATCTCGAGACGGTAATCGGCTACCGCGAGAAACTCTTCGCTTTTTTGGGCTATCCGAAAATATGGATGTCCTCGAACTCCTGCCAGGAGGCGGTTGGTACACTAAATTGCTGGCTCCAGTTTTACAAAAAAACGGATCTCTAACTGTGTCCATCGGATCAGACACAGCCGAAAAACTATCAGACCAAAATGGTTGGAATNTTCGAGTGATTAAAACNGGGCAGTANGGGCCAACCGTCGCTAGAAAATATTCTATTTCTGAANTTGATTTNGGATCCGAACAATTTGATATGGTTCTAACATTTCGGAACCTACACAATTTTACCGCCGCCTCGCGGGCCGAAATAAACGAAGCGGCCCTAAACTCATTAAGGCCAAATGGCCTATATGGTGTCGTAGATCACACACGTAGACATATGGAAACAGAAAATGATGAAAACTGGCGACGGATAGATCCTGTCCAGGTCATTAAAGAGGTAAAGGATGCAGGATTTGAATTTGTTGACTTTTCTCCTATTCATCATAAGCCTAATGACGAATTGCGTTATGAAGTTGGTAAAAAAGGTGTTAGTGGTAATACCGACAGATTCACATTGCTATTTCGAAAGCCGCAATAATTATCTGGCATGCGTTAGGTTCCGTGCTCTGCCTGAACATGCCAGCGTTCTTGCGTAGCTCAAATTGTCTGTTCTCAGAGAACGCATTTTCAGCCATAGACACATTTAAGCACTGATTTAACAAGTCGATTTCCTCGCGTATCTGCTTCAATACCCGGTTGCATCTGGTTCATAGCGTAACCAAAGCTTAATTTCGTCTTGGGATCTGCAAAGCCAATACTTCCTCCTGCACCGTTATGCCCAAACGCATCTACGTTAGGGCCATAATTCTCGTCGTAATTTAGATTGACACCGCGACCACGACGCATGGGACGACCGAGTACAAGGTCGTTTTCCAAACCCCATTCTTCGACAGTCATTTTTTCTATGGTTTCTGGCTNTATAATTCTGACGCCTTCCAGTTCTCCCCCCTTTGCTAACGCACCGTAAATCCGAGCAATACCACGCGCATTAGCCTGCCCATTAGCAGCTGCTATTTCCGCTGTTCTCCAGGCCGAACTACANGCATCACGAAAAGGTTTGATTGATGGNTTTTGTANTGCGTAGGNGAATAGNTCGGGCATTTTCATAGCAAGAGCTTCNGTCANNTCNGGCTGNATACGCGCGTGATTAGGTCCAATTAGATCTGACACACGGTGATGTTCCGATTCAGGTAACCCAATAAAGAANTCCGCGTTCAAAGGCTCAGCAATACGCTCCCTNACTATAGTACCGAGGGNTTCCCCACTCNCTCTCCTAACGATNTCGCCAGACAAAAACCCCCAGAGCACCGCATGATATCCTGCAGCTGTTCCGGGCTTCCAATGGGGTTCTTCGTCCGCTATCCGTCGAATCATCCCCGTCCAATCATACAAGTCTTCGACTTTGATCTTTTCTCTCAATCCACAAATTCCAGATTGATGGGAAAGAAATTGCCCCACTGTGAGTCCACNTTGGCCCGCTTTAAATTCCGGCCAAATTTCCGCCACTGGAGCGTCATAATCGATTAGTTCATCTTCCACTAAACAGGCCACTCCTAGAGAAGCGACCCCNTTTGTCGTCGAGTACACATTCACCAAAGTGTCCTGTTGCCAGGGCTTAGTAAANCTTCGATCCTGGAATCCGCCCCAAATATCCACCACANTCTCGCCGTCAACTACNGCACTGCAACTAGCACCNACCTCTATATCGTCGGAAAAATTTTTTTCNAANACATCNATGACTGCNTCNAANCCAGGNGCCACNNGTCCATCAACTTCAAATTTCATACTCANACCCACCACTTTNNATCTATACGTATCTAATAGCACAATGTGTCTAAAAGGGCTCGACCAAAAAAACCGATAACCAACAATTTTCCACTGTCCCAATGTACCCCACACCAAGGGCCACTATCTTGGTCGAACGCCTCTGGTGCAGAGTTTTGGCTCGAAATTTTTTTCCAGTTTTGTCGAACTCTATCTCCACATCACGCATCCCCAAGAACTCACGACTTATGGGATTTACAGCTTTATATACAGCTTCTTTTGCAGAAAAAATTTGGGTAGACACGTCGGCCGCTAATGTTGTCCTTTCCGACGGTGTAGTAATTCTTTCAGCAATCCTCTCTGTGACCGAATTTTGAAGGGCCAAATCAATTCCCATGCCAGCATAATCACATTCCCGACCTAGCATAGCTGCTGCGTTATTTTTTGTATGGCTTATGCTCCCCACCCATCCTTTCGGCCATACAGGACAGCGTTCATCTATAAGAACGGGCAAGGACTCACCAATCGCCATTGATAGAGCCTCATGGGCAACCCGACGTCCGGAAGAGTATTCAAGACGGCGTTGTCTCTTCATCTGCCCCCAATCAACCCGTTCTTCAGGGTACAGTTCTTGAGAATAATCACTAACACGACCCAATACGCAGAATAGATTCGCAGAGTCCAGATCAATATGAACTGATCCTATTTGATCCAAAAGCTTTATCTGCACCTCAACCTCCCACCACAGAGATAATAAAGGCCCTAACAGTGGCCGAACTACCCAAAAGACAAACTTTCTCCGCAAAATTTAGTATCTCAAAACTAAGCAACTGTGGCATCGACTGTGTCGGCGAGATATGCTCCGCTACTCAGCCCGGGTGGTGAAATTGGTAGACACAAGGGACTTAAAATATTGAGCACCCAGAATGAAAATTCTGACGTGAATGGAGTCAAATTCGGGGAAACCTTACTGGTGCAGTTGTGCACCACTGGCAATCCCGAGCTAAGCCGAACGCTGTATTCGTTTGGAAAGTGTAGAGACTTGACGGCTCCTTCCTAAGTCGTTCTGCGATATGGTGAAGAGAAAGTCCAGACCCCAAAAGAATAAAGTAGTTTCTGCGACGAAAGTCGTAGTGGGTATGAAAATCCCTCGGAGGAAACTCCGTGCCGGTTCGACTCCGGCTCCGGGCACCATGGTTAACCTTCGTCTCTAAATCTGGAGAACGAAGTAAAAATGTCGAAATAGTAGTTAAAGGGAATGTAATACCTATGAGAACGTTTTTATTGATCACCATTATTTTGGGATCCAGTCATGCACTAGCGGTTTGTGCTTTCAATATCGAAGTAGGTGACGGACTAACCTTTAGCATGAAAGAGATGAATATCTCTAATGATTGTGAGGAGATCACTGTCACACTAAAACATACCGGAAATTTAGGTAAATCTGTTATGGGTCATAACTGGGTTCTGTCCCGAGCATCCGATGTCGCTGAATTAGCACAAAAAGGCATAGCCGCCGGATTGGATAACGACTACCTACCAGCAGATGATCAACGCATCATAGCTGCAACTAAAATTATAGGTAGCGGGGAAGAAACAAATATATCGTTCGATCCCAGTATCCTTTCATCAAATGAGAAATACATTTATTTCTGCTCTTTTCCCGGCCATTCATTCGTTATGAAAGGCACCTTATCAGTCATATAATAGGTAATACTGTTAAGTTCCTTGAGGGGAAAGATCGAAAAGCCCAGGTGGTGAAATTGGTAGACACGCTGGCTTTAGGTGCCAGTGGTAGTAATACCGTGTCGGTTCGAGTCCGACCCTGGGCACCATTTTAGTCTTTTGAAACTTTGCAGGTCTTTGTAATTGCTCACGTTTTCTCAAACCAGCGAGGAGACGGTAGACAAAATGGTAGGTACTTTTAATCCCAGATATACATATAAAAAGCGTGGTGTGTTTTATTTTTGTAAGACAATTCCAGCTGATCTTAGGCGTCACTATAAAAAACCACGCATCACTCACAGTCTAAGAACTAAGTCCAAATCTCAGGCAAGTAGAGCTTCTCAGCTGCTGATTAGCAGACTAGAAGACTATTGGCTGAATCTCAGACTTAAAGAGATGCAAATCCCTGCAGCTCATCTATTACACAGTGTCCCTAGTCAGAATGTTCATTCAACCCTTCCGACCATAGAAGATGCCAAGGAGCTGTATCTAAGGGTTAAAGGCGAGAGCAAACAGAAAACCTTCTTTACTCATACTCAAAGAAGTGTGAATTATTTAATTCAATGCTTGGGCTGCCATTCTTTAGATCAGTATTCCAGTGCGGATGCAGCTGCCTTTAGAGATTGGTTGCGGAATAAGGGGTTAAGTAGCACCTCTATCCAGAGGAACTTCACGAGCATCAAAGCCCTAGTAAACTTCACTATCTTAGAGCTGGGTTTGGATTGTCGTAATGCATTTTCTGGAGTGTAACTAGCACCAGATGACAGAAACCCAAAGAGAGAACCATTGTCTTTAGATCAGATCAGAACAATACAAACCGCATGTTATGAACTAGATGATGAACCTAGATGGTTAGTCTCCTTGATTAGTGACACGGGAATGAGGTTAGCCGAGGCAGTAGGATTAAAGACAAGAGATATTGTTTTAGATCACCCAAATCCTCATCTCAAGATTAAACCT
>PAMR01000025.1 GCA_002708205.1 Gammaproteobacteria bacterium | reverse complement strand
AGATCAATTAGTCGGAGCTTCGAGCAAACTCATGTCTACCGGCAATCCCCCGCCAGGAGCGTCAGAAAACAATAACGTGTAATTGACCTTTGATTTGAGTCGGATACGTGATGGACCAAAGACCTCAGACAAATTCCCAGTACTTATAGCGACTAAATCATAATCACCAGGAGCAAATGAAACTGAAGGAACGCTGCCAAGAGTCACATCCGGAAAGACCGGATCACTATCCGATACGGTCTGTCCGGGAACGAGCAAGTAGATATCCATGGGTTCACCACTTGGAGCACCGTGCACAAGACGGAGCTGGTTGGCTCCTGTTACCGGTCGAGTCTCTTCTAGAGCCGAGAACGCTACGATTGCTCGCTCGTTATCATTCGCTTCGTTACTTTCAAAACCTGCTACATACAGTGTCACGGTACTCCCAGGTTCTATGAAAAGATCGCGTTTAAACAACAGGTCATCTGGAAAATTAGTTTGAGCTACCAAAAAGGGTAAGGTGGTCTCTTCTTGCACGACAAATTCCGAGAATTCTCCTGAGCCTACTTGGCTTACTATCGGACCGTTCGTAGTGTCCCCTATAAAGACATCGACCTCACTAACATCACCTATAAAATTTGCAACCCGCCAGGCGATAGGTAGATCTTCATAAATAAAGGATAGCGCTTGTTGATCGATCCCATGAATCTTCAAACCATTTCCACCTGGACCAAAATATTGCGATGCGACAAACAGAATTCGCAAATTGGTTGTTAGGATAAATTCCCCTGAATCATAAAGAATAGTCGTCGGGTCACCCGAAGGTGTGACATAAATCCGATTATCGCCTCCCGGCAACACTGAGGTAACCTCGGAAGATTCGGTATAAGCCAAAGTTACGCTAGGCTCTAATGTGACAAGGTCCACCTCCCCTTGAGTGAAATAAAAGTCCAACGTCTTCTCTGCGTGAGAAGGAACCGCGTGCGTGAAGTGAACCTCTGGATCTGTAACAAGAAATGTTCCGTCTCTCGGCACGTCTAAACCATTCTGGTACTCCACGGCTTCAATAATGTAACCAATAGGCTCTTCTATCGTGCCGGTTAACACCAATATACGTTCATCGTCAATGGTGACCTCGATAGGGTTTCCATTGTCTTCGGTATATTCCAGTAGAACTACCGCATCACCTCCTGGGTCGGGGTAGCTGACGACCAAATTGTATTCGGACGAAACGATAGGAAAACGCGTTGCTTCCGCATAACTCAGTTGGGCAATACCCTTATCACCGACAAAAGTAGACGTTGTCCGATAGGCAACCGATATAAGCGGTGAATCGACGATCGTATTTACAATACCGAAAACCCCTCGATGCGGAGTCGCGTCGGTATCCGCTCGAAACTTCAAGCCACCATCTTCTTTGTCACTATCACAGGCAGCTACCAACACCAAAGCCAATAGAACCAAATAAGCCCTAACTCGAGTGGGCGAAAACATCTTTTTATATGCGTGTCTCATCTCAATTTACGAAATCATCCCCATAGATCATCTGAAACGGCTCCCCTCCACCCTCAGATTCCGTTAGCCACACAGAGTAAATCCCTGTTTCAAGAACGACTGTTTCTGGGCCAACAACTGGCACACTGTCCCCTGCAGCATGAAACTTAATATCGTAGGTATCGGCGCTTCCTAGGACTGGGGCATTCGCTAGAAAGGACAAATTGGAAAATACCGGGGTGAGAGACGATACGTCGTTTCCTTTTGAGATATAGAAATCCACTCGGCCAGCAATACGGGCACCATTAACCACGCTGATATAGGTATCACCCTTAGTCCGGCGCGTTGAATCCAAAGTCAATCGGCCATCTATACTCGAGTCATAATTGGTTCCAGCAACAACCAATGTACGATACTCCCCCGCAACAATTTCAAATGGCTCGGAAAAAAGCACGTCGTCTGGGCTACTCTCCATCGTTACGTTAAAAATTTTGGATCCTGTTTCAATCTCGACATAGTCTCCCAAGCCAAACGGAACACTCGAAATCAAAGGTGCCTCCTCCGAACTTCCGACTCGAAGGTCTATAGTCGGCATATCTGGGATAAACTGAGCCACCCGAATCGCTGCCGGCAACCGTTCATCGATAAATGCCGTGACCGATCCTAAGCCCACGCGAACCATTCGCAAGGGGGCCGTACCTGGCCCGAAATAGTCGATAAGCGCAAATAGCTCGTTCGAGCCTCCAGTGACCTCGAACGGTCCAGTGTCGTAAAGGACTTTCGAATCTCCTTCCTCTGTGACAAGTACCCGATGGAATCCAGGGAGAATGGGGTATAGAGCGCCAGATGATACCGGTGCAACTGTCGTCAGCGGAACGTCGGTCACTTCGCTAATAGTTGGCTCGACAATATGGACATCGAATCGTTTCTTTGAAGACACACCATTGAAGAATTGCACTCTCGCGTCTTCTTCTTCCAAAAGTACCCAATCTTGCTCTATCACAGTTACAAGGGGGTCATCGATNGAACCAGACAACATTACCCGCGTCGATCGTTGGTCAACCAATACAACGGGATAATCCTCGATGATAAGTTCTGCCATTCCGGAACTTGCCGCGTATTGGATACTCATAGAGAATTCTGTCGGAGTCCCTGCTTTCATTACGGTTGCTTGGGCATAACTCAATGTATCGAGTACTATCGAATCGAATTCAATACGTAATATTCGACTGTCTGAAATGGCATTAAGTACTTGCAATCGCCCAGAAGCCAATGTCGAGCGACTCTTATCGTCACTACACCCACTCAAAACNATAAAACACANCACAAGGGCGATTAGTTTCGGCCAAATCAAGCGAAATTTGTATTCTAAACTCAACGAGAATGTCACCTGATCTCCCATTTTTACATACACAGTATTCGGTAGATTTTTCACGCCCATTCGCTAGAACTGCCAACCAGCAAAGCGGCGACATATACTAAATAGTAAAGTGCCCTAGTCGCCAGCACTCCATTCGATTTGCCTCTTCTTTTTTGCGAATTTGCTTCGGGAACTTGCGAAACCAAAGCAAATGGGGCACCTAGACTGCTAAAGATGACTCATTGATAGACGATGGTGAGTATTGTTCCGCACGGGGATCTTCGTGAGTCGACGCTAACTCAGTNTCGGGCTCCCCTGAAATACGAGAGGCTCTTAGGGTTCTCTGGTACTTAGGATCGAAGGGGCGCGCGCGATGCATCAAACAACGATTGTCCCAAACTACAATATCACCAACATTCCAACTGTGTGTATAGACTCGAGGAGCCTGACACGCATCATCAAGCAGCTGTGTTAAAAACGCCTCCGAAGCTTCATCAGTCATGCCAACGATTCCGTATGCATGCCGGCCNGTATAAATTGATTTTCTTCCTGTCTCGGGATGGGTTTTGACAACTGCNCGCAGTGGCGCACCTTTGTCATGGAAACCATACAGATTATCAGTCGTGTGCGTAAACCCCGCTTTCGATTGGGAGTAATACAAAGAATGATAAGCCGACAGTTGACTCAACTTCGTTTTCATTTCAGCAGAAAGCACATCATANGCAGCTCTCATATCGGCAAATTCAGTTTCTCCACCTTCCGGAGGGACTACTAAAGCACATAGCATGGCCGCCTTGGATGCCAGGGGCATGTAGGTGCTATCGGTATGCCACCCTTCATTTCCTTTCGCCAAATGGTATTGCGGTTCACCTGGCTTCGTTAGTTCACCNTCNGCTTTTCTATTGGAAAACTGCAGAGTCGGTAATTTTTGTGCGGGATAGAGTTTTTCGGTATTACCGAATCTCAAAGCAAAATTGCCTTGACCTTCCTCACTAAGATTCTGATTTGGAAAGATCAATAAGCCATATTCTAGAAACGATTTATGTATTTCGCTCCAGTCTCCGTCGCCTAGTTTTTCTAGATCGACATCAGTAACAACTGCACCCAAAGTAGCATTAGTCGGAGAAACAGTAATAGTCATGGCTTTACCCTAGATATCTACAGAACCTGATTGTACGCAAATTAATGCACCCTCTGTCCATCCAATTTTTGCCTCCCTNCGATTGAGTATTTTGAGCTNCTGAGCTAACGAAAAAAATGGGCCAGTAAGCCACACAAACCGAAAATACAAGTATGAACGTTCAAGCAGACACNACTGCCTCCTCATCAATCATTCGGGAAATATCTGACTCAGAGTAACCCAATAAATTGGCAAGAATATTCTTGGTATCACTAAAGAGTNGAGGAGCCCCNCGCCACACAGAAGTCCTTGCATTATC
Source organism: Gammaproteobacteria bacterium (assembly GCA_002708205.1). Taxonomy (GTDB): domain Bacteria; phylum Pseudomonadota; class Gammaproteobacteria; order Pseudomonadales; family Azotimanducaceae; genus UBA11889. The sequence continues at coordinate 53,939 of PAMR01000025.1, read as the reverse complement.
CACTTTCCAGAGCGATCCGCCTATGAGAATGCCTGTGGATTCGACTTCTTTAGAATAATCTTTTTCCCAGAATTTGTTTTTTTCCAAATAAGGGTCTGAAAGCACATCGTTACTGTCCTGAATCAGACAGCAAATACTTCCNATACCCGAGAGCTTTTCAAGAATATCGACCGCACTCCAACCAGACAATCTACTTTTTAGGATCGACATTTCGGCTCGCACATTGAATTCACGCGCAATACCCTCGATATCTGGATTCACAACCAAAACATACTTGCTGTCACTGCTCCCAAGAACCAGATATTTTTCTACTACTGTTGTTGTTTGGTATAAAGCATCCAAAAGAGGCTCGAGACAAACTGTAGCCATGGCTTCTAATTCCGACACGTCAACACGGGCTGACTTGCCTGTTAGGCGAGAATTTCTGANATAAGACGCCATGGCATAAGCTCCTACGAGCCCCGAAATAGGGTCGGGTACCGGGATGAACATCTGCGACATATTCGTGCCGTCCTGGCTCGTAGCAAATCCTGCACCCGCGGCAGCGTATACCTGAGTGCCATAACCAATATAGTGTGAACGTGGACCGGTTTGACCAAATGCTGATAGCGAGACATAGACGATACGAGGATTNAAGGCAACCAAATCTTCATAGCCCACACCTAATCGATCCACCACTCCTGGAGCAAAATTTTCTACAACAACATCCGAAATGGCCGCCAATTCATGAACGATCCGTTTCCCATTTTCAGACTTCAAATTTACACCTATCGAGAATTTTCCTCGTTGGTTCGCACTCCACCATCCGGATGTGTTATGTGAGTCACTATCATCGTTAGCGAATGGAGGATTTCGTCGAATATTACTAGCCCGGGGGTGCCATTCGACATTGATTACTTCTGCCCCAAGATCAGCAAATAGGGTCGTTGCAAAGGGTCCCGCCCAGGCCCAACTCAAATCCAGCACCCGCAATCCTGCCAGGGGTAATGAACTGGAGGGTCGAATAAACGAATTGTTATTTCTCGAAAAGCTTTCCGAAGATTTTCGACACTCTGATAACCAAGGTAGATTGACGCCTAAGTCGTCTTGATCCCGAAAGAAGTTCCTTGCATTAAGATGGGTATCTTTAACCACTTCCTCCGGACGGTATACTGGCGCAACGGGAATGTGTTCCGCTTGACATGTGTCCGCCACTTCTTCCGACGTGTGCGCTAGTGCCCAAGATCGCAATCGTTGATCGATCAATTCTCGGTGTTCCCGCAGAAGTCCGGGTGCCGTGGCGACATCACTTGCTATTGATTCCAATTGTCCAACCAGCTGCAGCAATTTAGCCCAATGTTCTGGTTCTACCGGTCGTACGTAGGCGAACCCATTCGAAGTCGGCATGGTCCCACCGGGAATGGAAGGTACTGTTCGCTGCGAACCAACTACTCGCTTGTTCAACTGTGCATATGCAATGGGCTGCATAGGCATCAACGCNAGGAGTTCCAATTGATCTATCGTTATTCTTTTGTTTTTGCCTTCCGGACCGGTCTGAATCGAACCCGCGGCAGCTGCCGTTGCAGCAGCTATACCAGCCAAAATACTTGCCTGCCTATTTATGGGCAGACAGGGTCCATCAAGCTCCCAATCTTTCCCAATTTCTCGAGTTAGATAACCCAAGCCAGACCGGGCATATAGTTGCATATCGAAAACCANTGCTTCATCGACGTCCTGAGAAATCGGGAACGGTGATGTGATTTCTATAATCAACGGATCTCCATAGATCTCAGCCGAATCAATTGATGCGGAATCCGCAATGACGACGTCGTAAACTTTCTTGTTTTGTAAATCAGCTTGATTGACTTGGCCTTGAGTTTGTTTGGCTATAGGAGATTCATCCGCTATCAAAGTGGTCGTTTCTACGNCCGCACCAGATTCGCTTAGCCACCAGGATGCAATCAATGTGGGCATAGCCGTTCCGATCGTCAACACGGATAATCCTTCGAGTGAAAGTTCTCGTGNCTTCATCTAATAGGCTCCATGTCTTTNCGATTCGTTAATCAAGATTAAAAATAACCTGTTGCACATAGGGAAACAAAAAAATCGCCGCCANACTCGACGATTTTAGTTAAAACTACGGAGTAGCAGAGTATGATTTAGNCGATATAAACCAGATTGCANATTAGCGGTTGCAAAGTGGTCTTTGCCCCATTAACCCAGTAACTAGGTATAGGCATGTCTGAGCTAGATGACCTTAACGCACGAGTAATTAGTGAATTTCGCGCAAACAACGGTCTTGTCGGAGGTAACTTTAAAGGATCGAATCTTTTATTGCTCCATACGATTGGAGCACGCAGCGGTGTATCTCGTGTCAATCCTTTGGCTTACCTAAAGGTCGATGAGAGCTGGATAATCATTGCCTCCTTCGCTGGAAGTCCGTCTAATCCTCCTTGGTTCCACAATCTAAAAGCACATCCAAACGTAGATGTAGAGGTTGGTAAGGAAATGTTTAAAGCAAGGGCAACAATAATGGAAGAGCCCGAACGAAGTGATCTTTACGCAAAGGTGGAAGGGGTGATGCCGGTATTTACGCAATACCANGCCAAAACAAATCGGGTAATACCTGTGATATCGCTCACAAAAATATAGTCTTTGAAAGCGTAATAGCTTCAGTAGATAAAACCACAACNAAACATGAAGGAACGTCGATGAAAGTAGCGCTACAAGGTCGCGCCCAAATAGGGGAGACCACCCAAAAAACCTTATATGAGAATGCTGGGTTCGAAATAATTGAGGGGCCAGCTCGGACCGAAGACGAACTCATAGAGCTCATCGGGGACGCTGACGGCGCTCAAGTCGGAACGATACCTGATACCTCCCGACGGGTCCTCGAGGCCTGCCAAAATCTGAAAGTAGTCAGTCGATTTGGAGTTGGCGTTGATTCAATTGATCTAGATGCAGCGACAGAACTTGGTGTTTTGGCAACCAACGTGCCAGGTTCTAATACGACAGAAGTTGCAGATCACGCGGTAGCTCTCCTGCTCTCACTCACTCGTCGACTGTACGATGCCATCACAACCACAAGGGAAGGTGCATGGGCCAACCAGCCTAAAATAAACGGTCAGTATTACGGACAGGTCCGCCGACTCTCCGGACATACAGTAGGGATTATAGGTTTCGGGAATATTGGTCGGGCGTTTGCAACTCGCGTTAGAGGTTTTGGTGTAAGCCGCATAGTCGCCTACGATCCCTATGTCGGCCAACTATCGGGCGACCTCTACGGGGTAGAACTCGTTTCTCTCGAAGCACTCTTGTCCGAAGCCGATTACATCAGCATACATTGTTCTGCGACATCAGAATCCCGGCACCTGATCAACGCTGAGACCCTTGGAAAAATGAAGCCCACCGCCTTATTAGTGAATACGGCAAGAGGACCCATCATTGATGGGGAGGCACTAGCAGACGCGCTTGAATCAAATGTCATTGAAGCTGCAGCAATCGACGTTACTGAAATTGAACCCATTCCATCCGATAGCCGATTGCTACGTATACCAAATTGTTACGTGACTCCGCATGTCGCAGGCTTCTCTCCCGTATTCCTCGCAGAAACAGCGATTCGTCAGGCNGAAAACATCATATTCGCCCTCAGCGGAAGAAAACCGCACGGGCTCGCGAATCCAGAAGTCATCAAAACCATTGCGGTTATGCGTCAAACGGCNGGCGGCCGTTGGGATGGTTATCCCGATTTCTCGACGGCACTTCAGCTCTAATGATTAGTCGTCGAAGTACCAGGTGGACGGATGATACGAAAGTGTCCAGCGGTTATCCCAACCCCAGATCCCATCAGGTATAACGTTCTTGAGACGGCTGGAAATGACCACNGGATGGGGAGCTAAACCAACCGTGCCAAAAGTCCACACATTCTCGGCAGCCGTNGCNAAAATCTCTTTACCAGCAGCTATCCGTTGTTCTTTATTTACTGAAGTGCGCATCACGTCGGCCAAGTCCTGCAATCTNCGCATCGTGGGTGGCGGTTCCGTACCTAGTCGCCCATTAGTTCTNTAAAACCGAACCCAATCGTTCCACATGGTGTGATCCCAACCTATATAAACAGGAGCCCACCATCGCGGTATAATNGGGAACAGAATATCGCTCGTAAAATCGGCGTGCCACAAAGTCATTTGCATCTCCCCGCCCTGAGCNCGCGCTGATTGCAGCGCTCGATCGACCAGCTTTAAACGCATATCGATACCGACCGCCCGCCAATAGGAAGAAACGAGTTCCATCGTGATACCTTTCGGGGTTTCGAAATCTAGGAATTCCATTGTNATTACTAGNGGTGATCCATCNGGATATTCAAGCAAGCCGTCTCCTGTAACATCTTTCAATCCGATATCTTCGAGAAGAGTTCTCGATAAATCAGGCTCGTATTGGGCATAGGCCTGNGTGAATTTCTCTTCGTAATACATACTCGTCGGATGGACCGATACTTGCTGAGGTGTGCCACGACCAAAATAAATAATTTCATTCATCTCAGGTCGGTTGATCGCGTATGACAACGCACGTCGAAAACGCACATCCAGATACAATTCTCTAAGTTTTTGATCTGGATGGTTGAAATTCATTTGGATAACAACATCACTCGTATGAAGCCGGGTCCATACATTTACATCAATCTCTCCGGTCCGTTCCCCNAGCTTTAAGATCGGAATATCCTGTGTCCGCAAGGCAAACGCCGCAAAATCAAGCTGCCCGGTCGATGCTTTTGCAGTTACCAATTCAGCATTATCCAAAATGACTTCCGCGTCTATCGCATCAATATAGGGTAGTTGGTTCCCTACAGGATCAATCTTGTGATAATAAGGATTTCTCTCATACCGCATCATCGTCGGTGTGCGACTCAACACTTTATATGCTCGAAGTGTGGGCACCTCCGCACTTTCTTCGATTCGGGCATTACGTTGAGCATCAATGAAGGCCATCCAACTGATAAAGCCTTTNTCCTTTATTCGTTCATTCAATTCCTCTCTATCAACGAANGAGGGGTGCCAATTTCGGAAATAGTGTTTTGGATCCACCATGAAATTTCCGTATTGAGCGATTAAGTTCACNAACTGGGGATTCGGATCTTCAAANACATATCGAAAGGTCAAATCATCTATTTTTTCNGCNCGACCTCCCAAAATTAANCGGGATGGCACTGGGGAATATTCCTTATCAAGCCATATGTGATCGAAGGTAAATATAAAGTCATCACTTGTTAGGGGATNACCGTCTGACCACTTTATCCCTCTTCGAATTTCAATAGTCGTCGTTCGGCCATCAGCACTAACTTCCCAATGACGAGCCAAATTCGGAAGAAAATTCTGCATATCAGCAGAGATAGTAAGAGCAGATTCCCAATTAAAAAACTGCCACGAATCGCCCAACGTAATCTTTGCCTTTCCCCCATACTTGCCAATCTCTTTGTAAGGATGAATCACTTGGGGATCATCAGGTAGTCGATCTTTTACCGGAGGCAAGTCACGGCCACGAAGAAAGGGACTATCTCTAAATTCGNTGATGCCCATTTCCGANGCGGTACGAGGCGTCTCGTACCATTCTTTCGGCCAGTCCTTGTCCTGATGAGTNCTGTCCCCGCCCTCCGCATTTGAAGCCGGGACNAGGGTAACTACGACCACAAAAAAAAGAGCTGATCTCAAGACATTCCTCCACTCAACAAGCCTGAGACGCTACACGATCTTTTCCTNTGTCGCGACAGTTATGGGGACTGTTTTGATAAATCGTTCCTTCGACTCTACGTCAAAGTCACGATATTTTATTCCAGGTGNGCTTTTTTGGGCACGATCTCCATGAGCACCTCGTTCCTTCGCATAAACGGCANTGTGAAGGGTCCATTATAAACTGCCGCTTGTGGCTCTCCTCGTGATACGTAGTCATCCATCTCCAGCAATTTCTCNAGTCTGGATGCGTGCCGTAAAAAATTAGCTTCGTTTATTCNGCCGGAATANCGTAAGGCNGCCATTTGNCGCCGTGGCACTTCACGTATTTGTACTCGTGAGTCCTTTGGTAACGGTAATGTTTCCTTATCGTATTTATCTTCCATAACAAACCAATAGGAGTGCCGTTCTTCGACATCGCCCGGAACCTTTTGCCGGGCCACAGGAGCAGTCATATTCATCTTGACCGAACCGTCTGCGGACGATGTGTTCTCGCCAAAAATATATGATGCCAAGCGCCTAAATCCAGCACCACCAGACCGATCAAAAGTTGAATCGACTAAAGTTTCGGCCACCAAGTANGGTTCATACTCACGGATCTCATAATCGGAATATTCAGCGATTACTTGATATTTTGGTTGNTCATACGCNTGTACNNATANGCCTAACANACANACTAAAGCTCCAACAANTTGGATCATTCTCATANTCTTTTCCAAAAANNGCAGGCACGAACATAGCTNTTTANCCGTCAATNGNGNGTGAATAACGTGTATNACAAAAAGCTAAATTAGCTTTNNAGCGTTTCNGGNTCTGTCGGACGCNTAGCNTAACGCGCGTTGGGTGGTTCTAANATAGCAAGCTTACGATCGTCAATATCTTCGTAATTTCGGAAGTCTTCTGGATCGAAAAAGTCGGCTGACCAAGTCACCGTATGAGGTGAAAATTTATAAAACACCGTCAACCGTGGGTCGTTTGCTTGCCAAGGTAACGTTCCATGCGTTAGTGCTTCCGTAAAAATTATTGCATCCCCCGACTTAGCCGACACTCTCCGCACGCAGTTGGGAATTCCCTTGCTCAAGTCACGCCATTGTTCCGGTAACGACACATTACCCTTGTGCGTACCCGGAATGCATGCAAACCCTCCATCATTTGGATGCGTATCATAGAGTTCAAAGCTCACTGTAGTCATCCCGTTATAAAATACGCCGTCCACATAACGAAAGTACCCAGCAACACTATTCCATCCGCCGTGCAAGACCCCTCCCTTGAATCCCTCGGACACATGCGTATGGACATTAATGTGATCAAGTCGAAACGTTGGGAGAGATTCTTTATTCGTAGCAATGCGTCGCGCAGACACTAACGGATTTCCAATCAACTCTTCGAGTATCGGGCTGATCTGCGGCCAATCCAACAAATCACGCCAAATCTTCCCCCAATGCAACGGTCCCAAACTTTGAGGAACTGGAGGAAATTGTTCCGTTGAGCGCTGAATAGTTGATCGAAGCTCTTCTACTTGATTCTCTGTCAACACATTCGGTACGACAATATAACCGTCGGTATCAAACAAGAAGCGCTGTTCTTCTGACAAAAAGGACTCGGTAGTCATTTGTGTTAGTCATACCTACTTGTGAGTGATTTCGCTTTGCTAAAATCCGGTCCGTTACGATCAAAGCCCAAAAAATTATTCACCCCCACTAGATCAGCGAATGATGGAGGATTTCTGTCAAGCATCGACTGCGTTATCCCTTCTCGGATTTTTTCCTGCGTTTGTATATAGGAGCGACAATAAACAACCGCTGTATTCAAACGTAATCCTGGAACTTTGCGCTCATAAGCGCCATGCCAAGTATTGCCTGAGGTAACGACCACAGACCCGGCCTTCATTTCCAAAGGAATGCAATCTCTATTTTTATACACATCAATTTCGTCCGGGTGTACTGGACGGCGCATTAGATGATTACTACCAGGTACTGCCGCAAAAGCGCCTTTGTCCCGTTCATAGTCGACTAAAGCGTAGTTGGCCACAGCCACTTCCACAGGAATCGTCAAACGGTATGTCCACTGATCTGTATGCAAGGGCAGGGGAGTATCACCTTTTGCCCTAACATGTGAGTAGACTGTCGACAACACCATGCTGCGTCCCAAAAGGTAGTGCATCAGCGCAACGGTGTATTCATTTTGCACAACCTTTTCGAAGACAGGATCTTCGAAAAGAAGATAGCAACCTTCTCGCAATTTACCTCCGTCCCACGTATCCAGATTAGGACGGTCACTATCTGATTTATCAGTCGTCTGATCGATAATAATTTCACGCATACGTTCGACCATGTCTTTCGGTATGGCATTTTCAACGACTGTGTAACCTCGCTCTTCTAATTCAACAATATGCTTTTCTAAACCCAAACGATTAATGTCACCAAACACCACTTCTCTGGATGACAATTCACTTGAAGCATCCGCCAATTCAGCCATGTCTATTTCCCCTCTCTCTGTCCCATAAAGAGACTACCAGTTTCTTTATACATCGTTAAAAACTTCCATGATGGTTTCCAGCACCGTCATGTCACCAATTGGTATGCGTTCCATCCCGACGGTGGGGATGCGGAGGTTCCCAAAATTTAAATTCCGTCATCAAAGCTGTCTCATCAACCTCGATACCAAGACCCGGCCGATTGGGAACAGGATAACTGTTGCCCTCAAGCGTGATTTGCTCAGAGAAGACATCAAATTCGGGTTTATCTGCCCGTTGTAAATTGACCTCTAGCCAAGAAAAGTTTGGCACCGCTGCCCCTAGATGGACACTCGCGGCTGTGCAAATCGGCCCAAGCGGGTTGTGAGGCATCAAATCGATATAGTGTGCTTCTGCCCATCCAGCCACTTTCATCGCTTCCGTAAAACCACCCACATTACAAACGTCTACTCGAGCATAATTGGTGATTCCTCGCTCGATATACGGCAAAAACTGCCACTTACTCGCAAATTCCTCACCAATCGCAAAAGGGACATCCGTCATTCGACGGAGCGCTTCATAAGCCTCAGGAGTTTCGTCTCGGATTGGTTCTTCGAGAAAATCTAGCGTATGCCGAGGCAACATCTGACAGAAAGATGCAGTTTCTGCAACATTCAATCTATGATGATAGTCAATTCCGAGGACAGCCTGATTTCCTAAAGTTTCTCGTGCTTTGATCAACCATTCCGCAGAGTTCGCGATAGACTCGCGAGGCTCAAACACCCCTCCAGAATTGATGTCCATTGCATCATATGAGAGACGAAAGGCCGTTATTCCTCGCTCCATAAATTCTTTCGCTTGATCAAGCATCTCTGGTCCGTATGGACCAGGCGTAGTTGCAAATACGGGAACAACATCCCGGTGCTTTCCACCCAACAATTCATAGACAGGCACGCCTAATTTTTTCCCGACAATATCGTGTAGGGCCAGATCGATCGCAGATATAGCTGCTGTGAGTGTCCTTCCGCCTTCAAAATATTGACTTCGATACATTTCTTGCCACAGAGATCCGCGACGCATTGGATCGCGGCCGACCAGCCATTCCTTGTAATGATCTATAACGCCAGAAACCGCTAATTCTCGACCAGAAAAACCTGATTCTCCCCAACCATATATCCCCTCGTTAGTTTCTACCTTAACGAGTAGTTGGTTTCGGCTCCCGATCCATACGGGATACGATTTTATTTCTATAATTTCCATATTCTACTTGTTATTATTCATCACTCGGATGACTCCCAAACAACCGATACTTCAGCACGAACTATGATTTACATTAGAACACAGAACCTTCAGCTGAATTATTTACCCACACTCAATCAATCAGTTTCTATCCAATCTGGCCTGATCTCGACTCCCAAGCCCGGCTTATCCGGAATAGAAATCATCCCGTCTTCAACCACGGGTGGGTTTACGAACATCTCAAATCGATGCCTATAGTCGCCTACTGGCGGTTCGTGCAAAAGCTCTAGGAAAGGTGAATTTGACCATGTAGAAATAAGGTGCATATGCGCCACCACTCCTAGATCCCCACCACCATGATGCGGGATACACTGCCGGCCAAAGGCTTCGCAAATACCCGCGATTTTTCTCAGAGGTGTAATCCCGCCTAAAACCATACATTCGGGCTGGACAATGTCATACACATGCTCCCGCAACATACGGGTGAATTCGTGTACACCGGCATTGTTCTCTCCCCCAGCGATCGCAAGGGAAGTACTACTATTTAGTTTTCCAATCGCATCAAAATCATGACGGGGTAGAGGCTCTTCCAACCACAAAACTCCTAAATCCTCAAGCTCCCGTGCCGTATGAAGGGCTCGCAAATAATCCCAGCGAACACCCGGCTGCCAGCCTGTTGGTGATTGCGCTTGATTAGCATCCACACTTAATGAAACGGAATTACCCACGGCTTCGCGCACACACCGTACCGTTTCGATGTCCTCGCGCATTGTTTGATGATGAATCCGCAGTTTGATCGCTTGCCAACCTGCTTCAACTAAAGACTTTGCAAGGTCTGCTCGTTCAGAAGGCTCCCCAAGAGACACTAAACTCGCATATGGTGTGATCTTCTGTTCGCCACCTCCGAAGATACTGGACAACGATTGACCACTCACTTTCCCGATCAGATCCCACAACGCTATGTCATACCCAGCTATACCGCCATACACTCTTCCGCGTGCATATAGCCCTAATTTTTCGTTGTGCCTTTCGACATGAAAAGGATTTTGGCCCACCAATATATTTTTCGCCGCAGTCACGGTATCGGGGTCAACGGCTGGACCGATCCCCACTAAACCGTCGTCAATTTCAATTTCCGTAAACGCTCCGCCGCCCCTACGAAAGGTCATTATCGGGCCCGGCCAAGCGGGATCAATTTCGCCAATAGACTCGATCGTTTTCATCCGTCTTAGTCGGATATCTGTAATCTTCACAATTCAACTCTCTAGAGCATAGTTTTATGGGTAAGAAGATACTCGTTACAGGGATGTCTGGCCAAATCGGCGGGATAATCCGTAAATATATGGCCAATAAATATTCCCTTAGCGGAATCGACAAATCTCCTGCAGAAGATTGTGACGTTCTAGTCGCTAATCTCGATGATCTGGAAGCGATACAACCAGCCTTCGAAAATATCGATACGGTGGTGCATCTCGGTGCAGATCCCAGCCCCCGAGCCTCTTGGGATTCCATTCTTCAAAACAACATTGTCGGCACGCGCAATGTGTATGAAGCAGCTCGAATCGCTGGAGTTGAGCGCGTTGTGTTTGCAAGCAGCAACCATACTGTCGGTTACTATCCTCTACGCGAAGAACCCTACAAAGCGATATTCGAGGGCCGTCATAACGAGATCCACCAGCCGCCCATTCCTTTAAACGACAAAGACTTGCGACCAGATAGCTACTACGGTGTGAGTAAGTCATTTGGAGAGTCGCTTGGCAGCTATTTTTACGATGCTTTCGGCTTGTCGGTCATTTGTATGCGAATTGGCTGGGTGATGACCCCCGATGACCCTACCTTTCATCCTGCTGCTTTGAGCTTGTGGCTTAGTCACCGAGATACCGCTCAATTGATTGAAAAATGCATTGAAGCACCAGAATCCCTTGGATTTGCCATTGTCCACGGCATGTCCAACAATAAATTGCGAATTTGGGAATCTGAAATAACAAAACAATTGATCGATTTTGATCCGCAAGACGCTGCTGGAGAAACATGGACCGAGAAACCCAATACTCCAAGCTTCATTTAAACGGTTCCAAGAATTTGTGCCTGTCCAAGCCATTTCCTACGTCCGATTATTGTGCTTGTATTCAACGTAAGTTCGTAGCAACGTTCTAATCAGTATGGGGGAATAGGAAGGCTAATGCGCGTAGTGGATTGGACACTCTATTTATTAATATCACTTTTGGGTATCACTATATCCGCCTCAGAAGCACAGCGGGCTCAAGTATTTGACGGGCTCTATAGCAATCAATGTGCGGTATGTCATGGAAGTGACATGCTCGGGACTGCCCAAGGAGGCCCACTCATCGGAATCGAGTTGATCGAGGGCGATTCGGTCAGTGATATCGAGAAAGTTATATCGGAAGGACGGCCCAATCAGGGTATGCCCTCCTGGTCCGAAACACTTTCCGTTTCGGATATACGCACTCTAGCGATTTTTATCGCGGAATCGCGGGTGGGCATCACGCAATTTAGTGATTTTAAGGTGGATGAACTAACCCTTCCAGACCAACCTATTCATTCATCCGACGAGAGTTTTACGGTCGAGCCAGTAATTCAGGGCCTGGACCGGTGGCCCTATTCCATTGCGCCGCTACCTGATGGCCGAATTCTATTGACCGAAAAAACCCGCGGACTTTCGATCATCTCAACGGACGGAAAGCAATCTGAACTCGTGCCCGGCGCTCCGATAGGGCACGCGATGGGTTATGCCCGCGATCAATTACAGTTTGGGACCGGATACATCATGGATGTCGATTTACATCCTAACTTTGAAGAAAATGGCTGGATATACATTCATTTTGGTCATCGTTGCCTAGATTGCCCCCAAACTGCAGTTCCAGAGTCTTCTCCAAGACCACAAGCTGCTAGCAACGATGCATACTTATCGAGACGCGACCAACCACACTCCATGAACAAAGTGATTCGAGGCCGCATAAGAAATGGTGCATGGGTTGATGAAGAAACTGTATGGGAAGTCGACAGAAATTTTTATACAAATAACACCGAGATGGCGGCAGGCGGTCGCCTCGCATTCGATCCAGCGGGATATTTGTTCTTAAGCGTAGGAATGAAGAAAGGCTACAGCGGAATACAAGACTTAAACGCTCCCTATGGCAAAATCCATCGCATTCATGACGATGGTCGGATTCCCACCGACAACCCTTTTGTCAACACCGCTGGCGCGCTCCCAAGCATATGGACCTATGGACACCGATCACCACAAGGACTGGAATTTGACGCAACTAACAGGGACCTTTGGGGCACTGAAATGGGGCCACGCGGCGGGGACGAAGTAAATTTGCTGTTACCAGGGCGGAATTACGGTTGGCCCCTTTTCTCTAAAGGCTTGCACTACAACGGGCAACCAGTAGGTGGGAATCGTCAACAGCTTGAAATCACCATCGACGACATAGAACAACCTCGAGTTGACCTCACACCGGGTCCGGCAGTATCTAGTTTCATCATCTATAGTGGCCAAGCTTTCCCTAACTGGCAGGGAAATTTACTTGTTGGGACTTTGAAAGGAACCAAATTGTTTCGCATGGTATTCGACAACAAAACTTTGATTAAAAGAGAAGTGATACTCGGACCAATCTCACGTATCCGAGATATAGAAGTAGAGCCAAGCGGCACCATTCTTCTACTGCTAGAGCATCGAAGCAATAGTCAAATTGTTCGATTAAGATCTTATAAAAACAACAAGACCCTACTGTAAAAAGTCGATTCGGAGAACCAACATGAATCTCGAACTCCAAGAAATACGTAACTCAGTCCGCCAACTATGTGAGGGCTACGGAGAAGAATACTGGCTTGAACTTGATCGAGAAAATGGGTATCCAACCGAATTCGTTAAAGAGCTCACCGAATCCGGTTTCTTAACCGTTCTCATACCAGAAGAATATGGTGGTGCTGGACTCGGAGTAATTGAAGCAGCAGTTGTTATGGAAGAAGTGTGCAGAGCAGGTGCTCATGCAGGCGCATGTCACGCTCAGATGTATGTCATGGGATCGGTATTACGTCACGGAAATGCGTCACAAAAAAAGAAATACCTCCCGGAAATTGCTGCAGGACGAATCAGACTACAAAGTTTCGGAGTCACGGAGCCCACCACCGGTACCGATACGACCAACCTTAAGACTACTGCGCGAAAGGATGGAGACGAATATGTAATAGATGGACAAAAAGTGTGGATTAGTCGCATCCAACATTCTGACCTCATGGTGCTTTTGGCCAGGACACAAGGTCGAGATGAAGTCAGCAAGAAAACGGAAGGGTTATCTGCCTTTATCATTGATATTCGTGAGGCTGAAGGCAACGGGCTCACCATTCAACCTATAGAATCGATGATTAACCATCATTCGTGCGAATTGTTTTTCGACGGTTTGCGCATCCCGAAAGATAATCTTCTCGGCGAGGAAGGCAAAGGGTTTAAGGTCATTCTAGATGGCATGAATGCGGAACGAATACTCATTGCAGCAGAATGCATTGGAGACGGCAGGTACTTTATCGATAAAGCAAGCAATTATGCACGAGAGCGAGAAGTGTTCGGTCGGCCCATTGGCAAAAATCAGGGAGTTCAATTTCCTATCGCCCGGTGCTATGCAGAGATCGAAGCAGCTGCATTAATGGTAGAAAAAGGGGCCCGTCTGTTCGATGCTGGAGAAGCGTGTGGTGCAGAAGCTAACATGGCAAAAATGTTAGCCAGTGAGGCTTCCTGGCGAGCTGGTGATATGTGCATGCAAACACACGGAGGATTTGCTTTTTCAAAGGAATATCATATCGAACGGAAATTTCGTGAGACGCGGCTCTACCAAATAGCGCCCATTTCTACCAATCTAATCCTTAGTTACATAGGCGAGCATGTACTTGATCTACCTAGATCATTTTAAGTCTTTCCAAAGAAGCAAAGCATACAGATCGTTATATTTATTCCGGAAGTGAATTTCCCCGTTTTATTTGAGTGTTCGAAACATATTTCCCCAAAATATCGACTTTTTGTTAGTTGTGAACTCGTGTCGATCGGCTCGGTGGGCTGATAATTGCAAAAGCTTTCCTCCAATCCATCGGATAGGCTCCAGCTCCCATCGTCTCGCTAAGTCATCCACCCAAGGAAGATCGACCAACGACGTAGATCGTTCGGTAATCAAATCAGCCATAATTCGACCCGCCAAATTCGAAGCCGCCACACCCTCACCCACATAACCACCCGCTGATCCTACTCCCGAATGTTGATCGTAAGTAACAAACGGACGCCAATGACGAGCCACCCCCATTAGACCGCCCCAGCGATGCGTGACCTCATACTGATCGAGCATGGGGAAAAGATTACGTAACGTTTTCTCTACTCGCTCTAAACTCGGATCATGCCAATCAATAAATCTCTTTCGNTTNGATCCGAAGTAGTAGCCACCACGACCNCCGAGTGCTAATCGGTCATCTTGGGTCCTCTGNCCATANATCACGACTCGNCGCGGATCCCCAAANGTCTCNCGTTCTNCCAAACCNANCTCTTCCCATANATCNCGNGGCAATGGTTCAGTGGCCACCATCATGGAATAAAGNGGNAANAGCNGNCGCNTCTCNGAATCNATCGANTCNGTGTAGCCCTCTGTTGCNCGCACTACAATGCGAGCAGTNGTNTCCCCGCGAGTAGTNGTNACNGCTCGGGACCGCNTNCCAATNACTCGCGTATTNTCTATTATAGAGACACCCTTTTGNCGTAAATTCTTAGCTAACCCATNAACTAACAAGGCCGGCTGAATAGCTGCGCAATGTGCACTAAACATAGCCCCATAGTTCGGCCGCATTCCAAGACGAGTCCGTGCCTCTGCTTCTGGAAGCCACGTATAATCGGCATGAGAAAAACCAAGACTGTGTTTTGCCTGAATAGCGGCGTGAAGGCTCTCAATGTGGAAAGGTCGAGTAGCAACCGTAAGAGTACCTCCCTTTTTGTAATGACAATCAATATTTTCGGCTTGGCATACGCGACCTATTTCGTCCACCGTCTGATGCATCGCTTTAAGTAACTCAACGCCTTTGTGTTTTGCCTCGGAACGCAAAAAATGATCAATACCCATCGCCGCACCCATGCACCAGCCACCGTTGCGTCCGGATGCCCCGAACCCGACAGTTTCCGATTCATAAATGGTGATCGAAAGATTGGGATCTATTCGATTGAGATAATAGGCCGTCCAAAGTCCGGTATACCCAGCTCCAATAATCACGACATCGGAAAATGCGGGAGCATCCTCCTGTAATTCAGGGCGGANATCCCCTAGGTTTGCCGTCCACAAACTACCGTTGTCCATCCTATGACTCAAAATTCCGCTTTCTCCCAAAGGTTCTAANAAATGTTCATTCCTAATCAAAAGCTAGTAGGTGTAGAGCTGTTTCGTACCATACACTTCACCTCAGCTTCAGACACTAGGCTGGGTTTAATCAGTGAACAAGAAAATCGCCATAGAACCCATGACTGCTCAAACTTTCGGCGGTTTGGTCTCGCAAATTGACCTAAGAAAGATAACNGCCGACCTGATTAAGGTTCTGGAAACGGGTTTGCTGAAACATGGGCTCCTCGTNATACCGGATCAGCACCTATCAGCCCAGGAACTGATCCATTTTGCTCGATGTCTTGGTTCGGTAGAAGGCGACGATGGTAGCNACACATCTNCAGCGCGCTCGATAACNAATAGAGACGAAAGCGGCTCCTTACTCACTGAGACTGATCCGACGTGGTTGACATTAAATTATCCCACGCAGTATTGGCATAGTGATGGGACTTTCAATGCGATTCCACCAAAATATTGCATGCTAGCAGCCGACAAACTNCCCGATACAGGCGGACAGACCGAATTTGCTGATATGGCGGCCGCCTACGACGCACTCGCGGAGGACACTCGTGAAGCATTAGCCGACTTGACAGCATTTCATTCGAATCTGATTGGTACTACCAGGGTTTTGCCGCCGGAACACCACGCAATATTTGCTTCACTAGTAGGCGATGCACCCACAAACGGAAGTTATGGACTCCACTATCGCGATGAAGTACCGCTACGGCAAATCGTAATTCCACATCCCGTAACCAAACGTCACTTGTTATCAATCGGTCGGCACACCTTTGGCGTAGTCGGCATGACTGCAAGCAAATCAGAGGANTTTCTGCAAGCNCTTGAAGATAGCGCGTGCCAAAAACCTCGGTTATATCAACANGCTTGGGGGATTGGGGACCTAGTGATTTGGGATAATCGGAGGACGCTGCATCGTGT
The DNA here is from genome assembly GCA_002708205.1 of Gammaproteobacteria bacterium. Taxonomy (GTDB): domain Bacteria; phylum Pseudomonadota; class Gammaproteobacteria; order Pseudomonadales; family Azotimanducaceae; genus UBA11889. Next base: position 37,233 of record PAMR01000025.1, on the reverse strand, counting down.
TCTCCCGTACGATTATAACAATTCAACTCGGATTCTTTTCAATGCACGAATAAAGGGTGATGCCACTACAGATCAGGCAATAAAAAGCGAACTTTCCGAAAGAAGCGCGGAAATTCAACGTCGAGAACTGAAACGACTGCGCGATAAAAAGCATAAAAATCACGAGTAAGAAGAATAAATATTCAGTCAATAGGTCGCAATCNAGTGCTAAATATCACTAGAATCAAGGCAGACATTCGGAAAAAGAAAAATATTATGTCGGAATCCCATTTAGACCTGTCGGACAATCCGCTCTATCAAAGTCGAGCAGAACGAGCGGTCGCAGATAAGCCCGTTTCACGATCGACACCATTAGGTGCGGTAGCCCAATCAAGAGTCCCCGGTGAAACGAGCCGTAGTAGGATGGTTGACGAAATCCTGGCACAAGATGAGGAATTGGTGAGCGGGAATATTGCTTCCACACACTACAAGCCAATAACGATCGCCGGAATCNACTTAAAGCTAGAACCTTTACAACCAAGTATCGGAACGATCGTACACGGAATCGATCTNGCCCAAGACTTGGAAAACAATCCCGAAATGGTCTCGTTTTTACGAGAACTCTGGTTGGAACGGCGCGTGATTATGTTCCGTAATCAAAACCATCTTACTCGCCAAGAACATTACCAGTTTGCCCAATATTTCGGAGAGGTTGGCACCCGTTATGGAGAAAGTGATCATATTCCGAATTCACCACATGATTTGAGTCATCCGATCAATGTTCCGGGAATACCCGAAATGCTTGTTTTGATNTCCGATGAAAAAGTTCCCGGTGCTGCNTCCGCCTGGCATTGTGACGCTACCTGGCAAAAACGTCCTCCGATGGCTTCGGTTCTTATGTGCCGTGAAGCNCCTCCCATCGGAGGGGATACCTGTTTCTGTGATTGCTACAGCATGTGGGAAGGTCTTTCTAAAGAAACGAAGGACCGCATCGAACACCTTACCGCAGAACATGCAGGAGCCATCATTCATCAAATGGATGGTGAGACTCCGGTTTCCGTTCATCCCGTCGCGCGAACACATCCAGAAACTGGGCAAACTGCGNTATACGTTCAGCAGGGATTTGTTCGTGGATTTGCTCCAGAGCATGCAATCGATCCTGACGAAGCTAAAGTGCTATTGGCCGAAATGCGTGCACAAGAAGGACGGCTCGAATACACCTGCCGCTTTCGTTGGGAAGCAGGGTCGATAGCGATGTGGGACAACCGGGCGGTATTGCACTCAGCCAGCGCTGATTTTTGGCCCCATCGTCGACACATGGAACGTCTTACCATCCTGGATCACGATGAAGCTAGACGAACACCGTTTTACGACCCTAGTTTGCGTCAGAAATAGAACGGTAGTCTGACTCCAGAGTAATCTGCTATTGAATTAGGAATAGTCGGTGCGAACGAAGATCCACTCGATTTCGACCTTCACTCTTATAGCGTTGCTGAGCTTCATATCAGTAGGCCAAGCCTCAGAAAAACCTGACCCAAGGGTCGATAATATGCTGGCGCTCGACCGCAACGGGGACGGTGCTCTTGACGAAGACGAAGCCCCCCCTGGCATGTTCTCGTTAATGGATACAAATAAAGATGGACTGGTAGAACGCTCTGAACTGGTGTCACTATTGGCTAGATCAAGCAGGCCCTTTAGGTGGGTCAACCCACCAGACCACACTCAAGCTCATCACCGGTTGACACACGCTACATTCCTTAGTCCTTCGATGAATCTCTCCGTCGGTTACAACATCTATCTCCCGCCAGGCTATNACCAATCTTCAGANCGTACNTCGCGATACCCGGTCATTTACTACCTTCACGGCGGCCGACCGGGAAATGAATCACGGTCTGTCGGACTAGTAAAATACATTAACAATCTGGTCGAAGCAGGAACTATACGGCCGGTGATATTNGTCTGGGTAAACGGCGGGAAAGTCAGCCACTATGATGTCGGGGAAGCNAAAGGCGAGCATACATTCGTGAACGAATTGATACCCCACATCGATCGGACCTATNGAACGATAGCGCACCGCGGTGGCCGAGCTCTGCAAGGATTTTCNCAAGGTGGTCGTGGCACTACGCGAATAATGTTCAAATACCCTGAATTATTCAGTTCTGCNGCGCCTGGTGGACCCGGATACGCNACCGAACGGCAAGTTTTCGAGAATGGTGGGATCGAAAAAGATACTCGTGTACCAAATGCCCCGACTCTACATTTCGGTANAGGTAACGATGCTTATAGTCGCGCTTGGGACTTCGCCAAACAACCTCCCCTAGAACCACCACTCAAAATTGCCATCTGGGTTGGGAACAAAGGATTCAACTATGAAGCCACTTTGGAATATCTTGGNTTTCTTTTTGGTCTAACAATTCCAGTGCAACGTATCGTTGCTGCCGGAATTGATCACAATCCCATAGCTTTCTACGAAGCAAAGGGTCAAGAGCTGTTAGAATTCCACAACCGACATTGGTTTGAAGTTGATTAGCTGGAAATCAAATGCAGTTCGAGTGCGACTTTCACCCACATTCACCCCNTCCTCTCCTGACAGTTTGTATNCATTTCNATGTGNAATANCATTATTGATGGAACNNAGNGTTANTTTTTCTGTCATAGCAAGGAAAGGNATTTNGANGAAAGCACTAGAAAAATGTTAGAAATTGCACCCGATGGGTCAATGGTTTTACGTTTACGCCAAGGCACGCAATCGAGTTTAATTGAGTTCCAATTGGCACCNGGACGTGTATCCAGGCCGATCTTTCACCGCACAGTGGAAGAAATATGGTACGTGCTGGAAGGCTCCGGAGTGTGTTGGCGCAAAGGCCCTAANGGCGACNATATCATTGCATTGTACCCTTCTGTAGATTTAATNATTCCCCCAGAAACACCGTTCCAATTTCGTTCCAGCCCCGACATGACACTAAAAATTCTGTGCCTGACAAGTCCACCATGGCCAGGTGATGCNGAAGCTGTTCCCAGCCAAGGTTATTGGAACGATAGTGCCTAGAAAAATGANCCAAAGAAGGTACAGACGNAGNAACTAAAATCCTCTAGCTCTTNCANTANCATAAATGTAACACCTTGTTNCTAACACNTTNGGGAAACATAGTNTAATTATACTATGAACGTCATGTTANAATNATGTTATGNTTAACAGTTAGTTTGACCGGGATCCCCGGTTGTCTGAGTTAATCTCATAGAAGAGGAACATAGGTGATAAAAAATACCGATTTAAAAAATATTAAATGGCTTTATGTAGCCGTCTTGACGCTATTAATGCCGTCAGTGATAGGTGAAGAAGTCACGCAAGACGATGGTGAAAAAATAGAAGAAATTATAGTAACCGCAACTCACAGAGAAACAGCTCTAATGGATACCCCTATGGGTATTGGTGCGGTAACTGGGGACGTAATCAAAGAACTCGGAGCCCAGGAAATGGGAGAGATTTTCCGCATGATCTCGGGTATGAATATGGGCGGAGAAGGAGCCGGGCAATCTCGATATACAGTGCGAGGAGTAACCTCTCAACAGACAAATAGTGTGAGAGATACTGCCGGTAGTATGGTTGCTGTTTATTTGGACGGAACATCCATGACCTCGGCACTCGGTCCCGCACGACAAATTACCGGGAACTTGTTTGATATTGATAGGGTAGAAGTGCTCAAAGGGCCTCAAGGCACCTTGTTCGGTGAAGGCGCGCAGGGCGGCGCAGTGCGTTATATCTACAATTCGCCTCAACTAAATGAATGGGATGCCAGCGTCAAGTTTGGTAGCAGTAATTATAAGTACTCGAAGGATCGATCGTACGATTCGAACGCAATGCTCAACATTCCTTTAATTGACGATCGGTTAGCAGCGCGAATCATGCTTTACGATTCCAAACGTGCAGGATATATCGACAGGCTTGACGACTGCACCCCTGTCGCCGGTGATGATGGTTACCCAACTGCCCGACCTGTTTGTACTGGGCTTGAAAAAGACGTTAACTCGTCAAGCCACAGCGGTGGTCGAATTGCCCTAAAGTATTATGGAGATAACTGGTCCCTTGAGGGGGCTCACTATACGGTTTCGCAAGAGGGTGATGGCACTGCCTATAGTATTGCAGGTAATCGTGGAGATGCGGAGTTCATCCAAAAAGACCCCTACATTTCAAATGCACGGGAGTTTAATGGGCTGAACGGTGATGGCTGGGATGACTTTGATGTGACACGGTTCACCTTTGAGGCTGATGTCCAATTTGCCGATCTAACCTTCATTTATACCGATACACGGCGGGACAGCCTGACCTTTCGGGAACTGGCTGATCCTATCGTTCGAGGAATCGACTGGAATGACGCAAACACAGCTAATGTAACCGGCAGGTGCCTACTAGAGGTGGATAATCCAGATACAAACTGTCCGGTGCCGACGGATGCTAAAAACTTCGATAGTTATGGCTGGGACGGATGGACCGATGTTCAAAGAAAGACTTACGAATTGCGTCTTGTTTCTCCGCAGGACCAACGATTACGTTGGACAGCAGGTACATACTACAAAAACTCTAATGACTGGTCATGGAGTGGCGTCTTAATGTCTTTTCGACCCGGACGCGAAATTTACGATGACATCTTCTTTTTTGATTCGCCAGAAACTTCCCACGAAACCGAATTCACTGAAACTTCGTATTATGCTGAGGTGAGTTATGACCTAACGGACACATTGGAAGTCACTTTGGGTGCGCGCGCTGCAAGTCTAGAGCAAGATTTCCTGATTGGTGTAAAAGGTGCAAAGATCGATCGTGACAGTACTAGTGTCGGTAATTGGTCGACACCTGATTCGTTTAGGAGGTACGGCGCTATGGTACCGGAGCAATTAGGTGTCAGCGATGCCGACGAAGTCAGTCCTCGCTTTGTAGCTACCTGGCGTCCTGAGAGCGGGAATCTGATGACTTATTTCAGTTACGCCGAAGGTTACCGACCGGGAGGAGCAAACCGAGGTGTGCTTCTAACCGCTCAGAGACAGGAACGCGACGCCGACGCCGCGGAAACCACTGGCAATCTCACGCCTGCAGAAATAGCGACACTTCGTGCTGATGCTCAAATACTTAGAGAAGTGGTCTTTTTCGATGGGGATACGGTCATCAATTATGAAGTTGGTACCAAGTTCGAAATGCTAGAAGGCCGAATGGATGTCCAGCTAGCCGGCTATTTTGTTGATTGGGAAAACGTGATCCAGCGTTCACTACGACCACTGGATAATGGTACGACTGTCGGATTTAATGCAAATGAAGGTGCTGCCGAGATATTTGGGATAGATTTAGATCTGAACATGAACTTCACAGATCGTCTGTCGGGTAGTCTGGTTGCTGCTTATGTCGATACCGAATTGACTGATGCGGCGCAGAACGAGGGCAAGGAACTGATATTTTCTTCTCCGACTAGTGTCACGTTGTCATTGGATTACAACATGCCAATCACTAGTGATTTAGCTGCAACTTTACACTTTGATATTTCGAATTTCGATGATCGATGGTTCAATACAGATAATACAGTCGTATTACCTGCATATACGATGATGAATGCGCGGGCTACCTTGCGGGATGCGGCTGAAGATCGATGGTCGATCGTGTTGTGGGCAAAGAATCTGACCGACGAACGCATTGTTCGCGATCGGTACAGTGATCTTACTACAGGATCCCAAAACCCATGGTTCGGTGACCTCAGGGGCAGTTATCAGTATCTAGATCCTCCCCGAAGTATTGGTCTAGACTTCACATGGAACTTCAGCAATTAGTAAGTAACGGAAACAAATGGTACAAGGCTGCATTTTGTAGCCTTGTACTTTTCTTCCAAGGGTGCGGCGGCAGCAGTGGCAACGGTAACGTTGACCGAGACCAGCCGATCATTATCCCATCTTCGCCGAATCAATCTCAGCAAACAGAATTAACCTTCAAAGACGGGACGGTCGCGAGTGGCTTATCTCGTACGTGGGCTATACAGGCTGCGTTGGCAACAGATTCAGAATATATGGCCAGTGGTCTTGCAGCTGTCGACTACGATCTAGATGGCGATATAGACGTCTATGTCAGTGGTGGTAATTCACAACCAAACAAACTGTTTGAAAACCAGGGTAACGGCACCTTCAGCGATATTGCGGCTTCTGTGGGCCTTAATTTAACTCATAAAGGAAGTGGCCCTACGTTCGCAGACATTGATCAAGACGGAGACTTGGATTTATTTATCGGTTCCGTTGAGGGCGACGCGTATTTTGTGCTGGAAAATCGTGATGGTCTATTCCTCGATGTAACCGAAGAATCTGGCATTCTTTTGAATGCCCCCAATACATTTTCTGCCGCTTTTGCAGACTACGACCGGGATGGAGACCTGGATATTGCGTTGAGTCACTGGGGTAATCCCGAACGGGAAGATACAGAGACTCTCTGGCGCAATCGAGGCAATGGCACTTTTGAAAGTGCGAGTGTTGCATCAAGGATTGCTGCGACCATCATCGACTCTTCCGATCCACAAGAACTACAGATTCGGGCACCTGGGTTCCGGAAAGATAACTCGTTTACTCCTAACTTTGTCGATATTGATTCAGATATGGATCTTGATTTGCTGATGGCCTCAGATTTTCGCACGAGCCAGATTTTCGTAAACAATGCCGACGGAACGTTCACAAAGACTACTCAAAGAACTGTGATCAAAGATCAAGCTGGGATGGGCGCCGCAGTTGCTGATTATGATAACGATGGCGATATGGATTGGTTTGTTACCTCGATTTACAAGGAAGCGGAAAATACCGAAGAGATCATCGGATACGGGAATCGACTCTATGCTAACGACGGCATGGGTGGATTCAGTGACGTCACCGATGTCGCTGGAGTTCGAGACGGAGGGTGGGGTTGGGCTGCCTGTTTTGCCGATTTCGATAATGATGGGTTAGAAGATATTTTTCACGTCAATGGCTGGCGTGAATCCAGTGCTAAAGAAGCAAACGATTACGAAAATGACGCTGCAAGGCTTTTTCACAATCAAGGTGATGGTACTTTTCTCGAAATTGCGAAATCCGTGGGCCTGGAGGAACGGGGTCAAGGACGAGGGGTGGCATGTTTCGACGCAGATAGGGATGGAGATATAGACCTTTTAATTGCTAACAATGAAGAGCAGCAGCTCAAATATTTTCGCAATGATTTATCCAGTGAGAATCGATATATCACGGTTAGGCTACAGGACTTCGGAATTGGGGCCAAGATTAGGATTCTCACAGGAATCGGTACAAGAGTTAAAGAAATAACAGCCGGATCGAATTATGTTTCTCAGAACCCGATGGAGGCCCATTTTGGTGTCGGAAACTCCGAGGTGGTCGATGTTCTTGTTGAGTGGCCAGATGGGACAACCACGGAAGTTCAAAATGTCGAAACAAATCAACTAATCCATATTGATAAAGACGGTTTACCAACCGACATCGTACTTAATGTTTTACGGGGGCAAGGTGGTGGTGACTATAAAGAGGGGGAATTGGTCACCATTAATGCAGACAAACCGCCCGAGGGTTATTTCTTCGGCAACTGGACAACGGAAGGTTCGGTCTCGATTGAGGATCCCTTCAGCGCTTCGACCACATTAACCATCTCTCGGGGTGCTGCTACGGTTATCGCAAACTTCCTTCCAGGGATAGGACCAGCCGAGGCAGTATCGGCCGCCCGACGTTGGAACGAGTTGTTATTACAAGCCATTCGCAACGATTTCGCCCGACCGACGGTGCATGCCAGAAACCTCTTTCATAGTTCTGCTGCCATGTACGACGCCTGGGCCACCTACGACTCCTCGGCACGTCCCTATCTCTTAGGTCAGACCATAGCAGGAGTGAGTTGCACTCAGACTTCCTCTAACATTCCCGACGATGTTGAGGGCGCTCGTGAAGAGGCCATAAGTTATGCTATGTATCGATTAATTCGGCACCGCTTCGCTACATCGCCGGGGGCCAGTCTCATTACCCGGGACGCCCAAGCCTTGATGAGTTATTTAGGATATGACACTGATGATGACTCCACTGACTATATCGACGGTTCAGCTGCCGCCCTTGGGAACCACATAGCTCAGTGTTACATCGACTTAGGACTCGCCGATGGCTCTAATGAAGCCAACGGATACGCCAACGTCGCCTACACCCCTGTTAATCCAGCACTCGAACCGGAACTCCCCGGAAACCCCAATATTGTCGACCTCAACCATTGGCAGCCGCTAAAACTTTCGGTATCCATTGATCAGGCAGGTAATCTGGTGACAACTGAACCGACATTCTTATCCCCTGAGTGGGGACGGGTCAGACCCTTTGCCCTGGAAGAAAACGATCGCACCATATACGAACGCGACGGATACGAGTACTGGGTCTATCACGATCCTGGCGGACCACCAACTATCGACGGGACGTTATCGGATAATTACAAGTGGGCGTTCTCATTGGTCGCGATATGGTCGTCGCATCTTCAACCCGATGNCGACNTTATGNTCGATATCTCGCCAGCGAGTCTTGGCAACATCACCTCGTATCCCACCCAATTCGAGGAGTATCCGGCGTTTTACAACACCTTCGACGGAGGCGATCCCAGCAAGGGATACGACATCAATCCAGTAACCGGTGCTGCTTACATCCCCCAGGAAGTCCCTCTAGGTGATTACGCTCGGGTACTCGCCGAGTTCTGGGCCGATGGCCCCGACTCCGAGACACCCCCAGGCCACTGGTTCGTGATCCTCAACACGGTTAGCGAGCATGAGCTGTTGCAAAAGCGCTTTGCTGGCGTCGGACCTGAGCTTGGCGTCCTAGAGTGGGACATCAAGGCTTACTTTACTTTGGGCGGTGCCATGCACGATGCCGCAGTGACCGCTTGGGGGATTAAGGGCTGGTACGACTATGTGCGCCCCATCTCGACGCTACGCGCCATGGCCGACCGTGGACAAAGCAGTGAACCCAATGGGGTCTCCTACCATATTGACGGTATCCCTCTAGAACCAGGCTACATTGAAGTCGTAGAAACCGGGGATGCCTTGGCGGGCGATGACAACGAACATGTTGGTAAGATCAAATTCTTATCCTGGAAGGGTCCCACCTACATTAACGATCCCACATTCGATGAAGCGAACGTCGACTGGATCCTGGCCGAAAACTGGTGGCCATACCAACGGCCCACCTTTGTCACCCCGCCGTTTGCCGGATACATCTCCGGTCACTCCACCTATTCACGGGCTGCCGCGGAAGTGATGACCGCTCTTACCGGCGACGCCTATTTCCCCGGTGGCATGAGCAGCTTCGAGGTACCAGCCAATGAGTTTCTGGTATTCGAAGAGGGGCCATCAGTCGATATGACCCTGCAGTGGGCGACCTACCGCGACGCCTCGGATCAATGCTCTTTATCCCGCATCTGGGGCGGAATACATCCACCCGTCGACGATATTCCAGGTCGCCTCATCGGTATCAAGATCGGCCAAAATGCTTTCAACCTCGCCAAACAATACTTTCGTAACGAATAATACTGTCTCCCATCTACGGAGTCGTAATCGTTTGTACTTCCACGACCTCATCAGTTTACTTTAGGCAATACCCTAGAAATTTCTTCGCACATGTCATTGACGATATCGTTATAAAGGCTCTTCTCTCGTAACCCACAAACAACCTGTTAAGGAAAATATCACTGAACCGTAGAAAATATTTTAGGATCCTATCTAATACAATGAGTTAGAGAGAAACGTTCGTTATCCCTGACTACATCAGCGCGAACAGCTTTATCGCGGCACACGCCCATTATCAGTCTCAACGATGCTGTACACGGGTACCCACATCTAACCTAATATGGCACGCTGTGTCGGCACCAGCAGAGGTTACCAAGCATATGACTAGCGACCAGCACACCGAGTCGGATTCTAGCCGACGCCTATCCATTCCTGTGATGGCAGCCTACGGTGCGGGCGAAATCGTTCAGGCTGTGGTCACAATCGCCATCTATTCGCTGTTGCTGTTCTACTATCAACAAATCGTTGGTTTGTCTGGCACGTTGACCGGACTTGCGCTTGGGATAGCGCTTTTTTTCGATGCTATGACCGATCCTTTAGTCGGTAGCCTGTCGGATCGAATCCAGGGGCGCTATGGTCGTCGCCATCCGGTCATGGCTGCGGCAGTCATACCCATTGCGATTACGTTATTTCTATTGTTTAGCCCCCCCGACGGATTATCAGCGTTCGGTAACTTCGTCTGGTTGACCGTGTTTGCTATTTTGGTTCGAACGGCACTGACGTTCTTCGTGATCCCCCACCTCGCACTGGGTGCAGAGATGGCGCCCGACTATCTGCAAAGATCAACACTGTATTCGTTTGGCTCGTTAATCGGTGGCATCGGCGGGGCGCTCATCGGTTTTGCGGTGTATTGGGTGTTCTTCCCGACTACAGATGAATTCAACCCGGGGCTCTTGAATGCGGATGGCTATAGGTCCTTCACGCTGACGGCGGCCGTCATCCTGACTGCTGCAATCAGTCTCTGCTTATTTGGCACTGCTGGCGAGATTCCTAATCTGAAAACAGCGGAATCCGCGACAAGGCTCTCGTTTATCCAAATTATCAGGGACATTCAGGATGTATTCAGGGACCGTGATTTTTTAGTGATTTTTGCTGGATTCATGCTCTGGTTCCTGTTCGGATACATCGAATCGGTCGGCAGCCCCTTCATGAACTTACACTTCTGGGGGCTGCAGACGGAACAGCTCGCCTATTTCGGCGTCGTGGCGTTATTCGGAGTGCCCGTCGCGTTTGCACTCGTACCGTGGGTCACTCGAACCTTCGACAAGCGCAACACGATGATCGGTTCCTCCCTGGCAGTCCTTGTTGTACCTAACATTCCCATCTGTCTACGTTTGCTGGAGGTCTCCTGGTACCCAGACAACAGCTCTTCCTGGATCCTGTACATCAATTTAAGTGTTTCCTTCATAAGTGCCATCTCAGGTGTGATTGCAGCCGTCACTTACAGCTCGATATATGCGGACCTGACCGACTCTCACGAGTATCGGACTCACCAGCGACGAGAGGGGACGATCTTCGCGGCGCGGTCGTTTTCCGGAAAGGCTGCGGGCGCCTTTGGACTCATGATCGGCGGGGTGATTCTAGACCTCATCGCATTTCCAAAGAACGCACCCTATGGTTCCGTCCCCGATGATGTGATCTGGAATCTGGGTCTGTTCGTAGGTCCCGCTACGTCGATCTTTTCTGTGGCGGGTATTAGTCTGTTTATGTTCTATCGACTAGATAAAGCGCGTCATGCCGAGATTGTGCGAGTACTAGAGGCGCGTCGATCACTTCGTGATCCGAATCTTTGAGGGCATAGCCACCGAAGTTATCCATTCAATAATGCCCTGTTCGGATGCATTGGACTCGGTAAACTGGATGTTTCAATCGTTTGAGATAGTTGCGTTGAAACATCGTTAGACAAGCTTTTTGTTATGCAATGCAGTCTAACTTTCATCTATGGACTGTTGTGAGTTAAAGAAATATTTAGCTCTCCTAACAATGAATAAATATGCTGGCCAGTAAGGCCATAAATAAGGCTGATTAAGCAAATCTAAATTAGTTTGGATAAAATCGAAAACTTAGGAAAGTGATTGGCGGAGAGGCAGGGATTCGAACCCTGGGTGCCCAAAGGACACTCCTAATTTCGAGTCAGGCCCGTTCGACCGCTCCGGCACCTCTCCTATCTAAACGGTTACACTGTTGGCCCCTAACGATGGGGATATCTCCACCCATCCATGCCCTTTGGCTTGAGTAGCGTATTGAAAGTCAGCAATTGTGGATTCAAAACGACCAAAAGCCTCATGCAAGCGCTGTGGGTCATTATTCTGCTCACTGATATGTCCCACAACTACATGATCTAATTTGTCGTGTAATACTTCTCCTAAAAAACTCGAAGCCTGTGCGTTTGACAAATGTCCTAGATTTGACGAGATACGCTGTTTTAATTGAGCTGGATATTTCCCTCCCATCAGCATCTGTAGATCATGATTACCTTCTACTAACAAACCATGACACCGCTTATACATTTTGACTACATGGGGCGTCAGATGGCCTATATCCGTCAATATTCCAAAACATGCAAGACTGTGCCTATTCTCAATAATATACTGGGTCGGCTCTCGAGCATCATGGGGAACAGGAACAGGATGGATTCTGATATCGCCAATACTGAATGAATCCGATGCAACAAAAGGTCTGGCTAAACTTCCGTCCAAATCACGCGAAAATAATCCCTTGTGCGTCCCATAGGAACCGTACACAGGAATATCATATCTATGCGCTAACTGAGCTACGCCACCTACGTGATCGGCATGCTCATGGGTTACCAAAATTGCTGCTAAGTTCGTGGGATCAATACCTAGTCGTCCCAGTCGCATCACTACCTGCTTAGTATTGAAACCGCAGTCAATTAGAACCGTCGTTTCTCCACCAACAACTACAGTTCCATTACCTTTACTGCCACTACCGAGGGAAGCAAACCGAATGCCTGCAACCCGTTTGCATGCATCGTCTTTGCTGAATAAGCCCGTTATACCGTCAATATCAGATTTCAAGGATCACGCTGAGAATTCACGAAGCATCACAATAATTTTATCTCCTACTTCAACGGACAAATTAGTTCCATCTGGGTTGAGTACGTCGACAACATGTCCGTCACCATCCGGATAGATCTTAATCACTACGTCAATTTTTTGCCCTTCTACGTCTATGCCAGGAATAAAATCAGGTATTACACTTTGAAAAAAGTTCGGCTCCTCACCAAGAGACAGGTTGTCTAGGGTGACAGCGAACGTAGCCTTGCTCCGAAACTGTTCATTGACCGTTATCTCAGCAGCATCCATGGCTTTGGTTAGAGTCGCCCAAACACGCTCAAAATCCAGTTCAAAGCGTAACAATAGATACCCCTGATCATCTCTCACCAAGGCTGCCTTAGACGCTGTCGAAATTTGAGTACCTTGTCTCGAGATGCTCGGTGCTACCACGTCTGCCGCAAAATACGCAGCAATCTCATTTAGTACTTCATGTTCTATGGTTTGCATGCTGGAGGTGCTCGGCCAGTCCGACGTTAAGGGACCTAATTTATCGCTTAGGTGTCGCAGATGAATCTCACTCGTTCCACGACGTATCCCTTGCTCAACTCTAATCATCAGTAAGTCACGATCCTGAGCTTTTTTATTGTCACGCAATACGAGTCGAATGACATCCGACGGAGACTCGTCTGGCTGAACATTCATCCAATCGGTAACAATCAACCCAAGCCCCGGTTGCTCCGCCGCAACCCGCACGCCATTGTCTGCCAGAAACTGCTTAACTACGGGCCAAACAATTTCAGGCTGATCACCTGCAACGATCCAACGCCGCTCACCCAGTTTTTGAATTTTAATTACTTCATCCACCGCACCCCCGAAAATTAGCGATGGCAGGGGCGCCTTATCAGGAAAGGTTTTAGCAAGAGGCCGAGATTCGACATCAGGAATAGGCCAACTGTCTTGAATGACCCCAGTATCCAAACCCTCAGGAATTATCAGTTCAGCTCTTCCTGGCTTCGCTTCGAGGTAATCTTCTCGATTATCAGGTATGAAGCTTCCCACCCACGTACAACCGAATAGAAAAATACAGCTGCAGAAAATTACCGCTTTAACTCCGATCATAAGGCGCCAATTTCTTTCAGACGTTCTCTTACGCCTCCATGTAAGCCGTCAGATAGCCATACCAACGGCAGCCGAATCCCATTTTGAATTTTGCCCATAGCATTCAACGCCCACTTGGTGGGAATCGGACTGGTCTCACAAAAAAGAATGTCGTGGATAGGCTGTAATTTCTCGTCCCATGCGGCGGCACCATTCTTGTCGTGTGATAAAAAATTTTCGCAAAATTCAGCCATCTGTCGAGGCAATACATTCGCAGTAACAGAAATCGTTCCAACCGCACCTAACTCCATCATTCGAAAGGTCTGCGCGTCCTCGCCCGAGAGAACAATGAATGAATCATCGGACACCAGTTTCTTAATCTCCCCTACGCGTTCCGCATCGCCACAGGCCTCTTTTATGCCCACAATGTTATCGATGGGTGCCAACCGAGCGACCGTCTCGGCCTGCATGTCACAGGCGGTTCGTGGGGGTACATTATATAGAACCATGGGGATATCGACCGATTCCGCTATCAAACTATAATGCCTATAAAGACCTTCTTGAGTCGGTTTATTGTAATACGGAGTTACAAGTAGAGCGGCATCGGCTCCGACTTCTTTTGCTTCACGGGTTAGTTCAACAGCCTCAGCTGTCGCATTGGCTCCAGTTCCCGCTATCACGGGAATTTTTCCATCAACACGACGAACGGTGGCCTGAATCACTTGCTTATGCTCTGGCACAGTTAAGGTCGCAGATTCACCCGTGGTGCCTACTGGAACTATCCCATGAGTACCACTCTCTAGATGCCAATCAATGAGAGCATCTAAAGCCACCCAATCTACCTCGCCCGAGGGTTTCATGGGAGTAACTAGCGCTACTATACTGCCGCTGAACATAACCTTTCTCCTAGCCGGACCAACCCAAAATACTTTACTGATTCCAACAGCTTAATTCCTTCTATACGTTACGCTGTAACAAACCAATTCCCGCTATCTTACTATCAGTATTAGTACATGAAGGTTCTGTAGCCTATGAATCTTAAATGTGAGGCCAAACCAACTCAACCATTTGAGACGCTATTATCAGATCCTTTGGCAGCTTCTGAATCCGTTACATTCGAATTCGGCCAAGCATTAAAAATTGCTTTGATAAAAGTTGCCATAGGTATTGCAAAGAAAACGCCCCAAAATCCCCAAACTCCTCCAAACACCAGTATGGAAACGATAATAGCGATCGGATGCAAATCAAGGGCCTCAGAGAACAAGACGGGCACCAAAATGTTCCCGTCAATAGCTTGAATGACGCCATAAGCCGCCATTATCCAAGCAAATTCCCAAGTCCAACCAAATTGAAGTAAACCAACCGCCGCCACCGGTAGCGTAACTATCGCCGCTCCTACAAAGGGAACAAGTACTGAAAGGCCAACCAAAAGCCCAAGTAGCGCGGAATAGCTCAAGCCTAAAAGAGCAAAGACCACGTAAGTAACCGACCCTATTATGATTATTTCTATGACTTTTCCTCGGATATAGTTAGACATTTGCCGAGTCATCTCGTTACCTACTTGATGGAGAAGATCACGTTCACGAGGTAATAGGGATTGAAACCAGTCGAGCAATTTGTCTTTATCTTTTATAAAGAAAAACGAGGAAATAGGTACAAGTACAACAAAAATCAAAAGTCCGAAGAAATTAGATACTTGGTTAACTAGTCCTTGTACAACCGCAGCTCCCAAGTCAGTCAGTTGGGCATTTAGGGTCGTTAGCCACTGCTGTATCTGGCCATCAGACAGATAGTCTGGATATTCATCCGACAACTCAATAAATAACTGTCCAACTTGTTCTACCACTTTAGGGAGCGAAGCAATGGATTGATTCATCTGCTGCCACGCGAGCGGGAGAAGTCCGAGGACCACAGCAAGCAAGCCACCGAAGACAAATAACATGGAGAGACCTATGGCAAGAGGCCGGGGTACCCCGAGTCCGATCAGCTTAAAAACCATGCCCTGCATGAGAAAGGCGATTACCAAGCCTGTCAGAACCGGAGCTAAGAAACCGCCGATAGTTATCAGTGTCATCAAGAACACGACCACTAACGCGACGAGAAAGATAGCTTGCTCGTTCGAAAAGTGTCGGTTGATCCAACCACTTATGACATTTAAAAAATTCACAATATTAGTGCGATTTCTTATTTAAGCTTTCTTTTGCAAAAGGTATGTATACGTACCGTTATTTTCTGCGGTTTCAAGCAATTTATGACCGCTTTGTTCCGAAAAGACCGAAAAATCCTTAACCGAACCAGGGTCAGTTGCAATAACCCGAAGTTTCTCCCCACTCTCCATCTCGTTCAGGGCTTTTTTTGCTTTAAGCAGCGGCATCGGACAATTTAAGCCTTTGACATCAAGGTTTATTATTTGTTCAGTCATTAGCATAGTATGGCACATGAGAGCAGCGACTGAGTCCCTGATTTTGGAAACGATTCTCGTTTAATGGGCGACCTTATTAAATCCACATGTATGATCCGACCTATGCATTTCGTTTACCGAAACTATCTCGCTAATTGGGCCTGCGTCGTCGCATTAGGTTGTTCGTTCTTTACTTCAGGTGAAGAAAATACTAACAAATTACCAGAACTCGGCGATGCTTCATCTGCACTCGTTTCTCCTGAGGCAGAAAAAGCGATCGGAGAACAATTTCTTAAACAAATAAGAGCGCAACTCCCAACAATCGATGACCCTATTCTCAAATACTATACAAACCTCAATCTGTATCGGCTTGCAACTCACTCGGATTTAAAAGAAGTCGTGTTGCACCCCGTTTTAATAGACTCGGACCAAATCAACGCTTTCGCGGCTCCAGGTGGGATCATCGGAATCAATCTCGGACTCTATTTGGCAGCACAGGATGTACACGAGTACTCATCCGTTATCGCACACGAAATAGCACATCTAAGCCAAAGGCACTTCGCCCGAGGTCTTGAAGCACAACGAGCACAGTCGATACCAGCACTCTTAGGTATGCTAACAGGAGCCTTAATCGTAGCCGCTGGAGGCGGAGAGGCAGGTCTTGCTGCTGTCACAGCCGCACAAGCTTTAGCACAGGGGCAAGCCCTACGCTATAGCAGGGGAAGGGAAAAAGAAGCCGATCGAGTCGGTTTATCCACTCTGGCCCGAACGAACATGGATCCGTACGGTATGTCCCGTATGTTTGAACGAATGCAACGCGCTTATCGATTCACTGAGAGGCCTCCTGAATTTTTGCTCACTCATCCTATAACCGAGAGCCGTATTGCAGACGCCCTTAATCAAGCGGCGAAATATCCGCGACAAGAATATGCTAATTCTCTCGAATATCTCTACATGAGAGCCAGAGCGGTAGTGCACTACGCCAAAACTGCTCAACAAGCGATTCGCGACGCGAGAACCCGCATTGAAAAAGCTGATTCATCAGACAATCGATATCTGCTGGCTCTGGCGCTTTCTCGCGGCGAAAAACACGAACAGGCCGTTAACCAGATGAGGTTATTGTATGAAAATAATGACAATAGCATTTTACTAACATTTAGCTATGCAGAAATATTGATATCAGCCAATCGTTTAGAAGAAGCCAATCAAATACTCGAAAAATCACTCCGTTTAAATCCAAGTAATGCGCCACTATCCATGTTACTGGCTCAGTCACTCCAACAGGAGGGAGACTTTTCGGAAGCTCAAAAAATACTGTGGGAACAGGCTCGACTACAACCTATAGACACCGATATATGGTATCAACTTGCCGAAATCTCTGGGTTAGCGGGCGATATCGTCGATGTACATCGCGCTCGGGCCGAGTACTTTGTTCTGCACGGAGCATACCAAAATGCAGTTCAACACTTACAATATGCTCGTAGCTTAGTCGACGAAAACAACAATTATCTAGTTCAGAAGCTGGATCAACGCATTGTCGATCTTCGTGCAGAAGAGGAAGCCAATCGACGTGCAGGATAGGTTTAGTTTATTAGAGTTCTTAAGCAGAAAAATCAAGCATGCGTTGTAGCGGGATCATAGCTCTCGCGCCAAGCTCCGGTTCGATATGCACCTCATTGCGAGAAAGCACTAACGCGTCCCGTAGCTGACGAAGTTCGTTCATAGCCATCCAAGGGCAGTGGGCACAACTACGGCAAGTTGCGCCATCACCTGCTGTTGGAGCCTCTACAAATCGTTTACCCGGATGAGATTTGCGTAGTTGATGAAAAATACCGCGGTCAGTTGCAACTATAAACATATCATGTGGCAAATCTCCCGCGGCTTGAATAATTTGACTCGTCGATCCAACACAATCGGCCATTGCCACGACAGCTGCTGGAGATTCTGGGTGCACCAATAAACCAGCTTCTGGATAAACTGTCTGCATATCCGCTAAAGCCTTAAATTTAAATTCTTCATGGACGATGCAGGCACCACTCCAAAGAAGCATATCTGCGCCTGTTTGTTGGTTGATAAAGTTGCCCAGATGTTTATCCGGAGCCCAAAGGAGTTTCTCTCCGCGTGCAGATAAATACTCGACAATTTGTAAACCAACACTCGATGTAACCACCCAATCGCTGAGCGCTTTCACTTCAACGGAGGTATTGGCGTATACCACCACAGTGTGATCCGGATTTTTATTACAAAATGCTTCGAATTCAGCAGGCGGACAACCTAAATCCAGGGAGCACTCTGCTTTCAAAGTAGGCATTAAGACCCGTTTACTGGGAGACAGAATCTTCGCCGTTTCCCCCATAAAGCGTACACCAGCGACTACCAACGTTTGTGCGGAATGATCACGACCAAACCGAGCCATTTCTAGCGAATCCGCTACCTTACCCCCGGACTCTTGGGCTAAATCCTGAATATCCCCGTCAACGTAAAAATGCGCAACAAGTGTCGCGTCCTGTTCATACAGTAACTCTCGTATTTCTTCCTTGAGTTCTGTCTTTTGAACGTCTGTAAGAACTACCGGCCTATGTTCGGGTACTTCAGTCGGCTTTAGTGTGTAATCTCTAAGCATAAGAATCGTATATACCACGTTTGACGGTTAGACTCGCGTTGAATTAGACATTGGTGGAGTAATTTTGTTTGACCGTAGCGGGCTCCACCTTAAGCCGTAATAATAGAATTTATCAATAAAGCCGACTACCAACTAAACATGCCGCAGATTTTTTTTCTTTCTTCTTTTGGAAAAGAACCCACAAACGATAATTGGCTACGCTTTTCGAATACTTTTCAGTCCATTGGATGGGACGTAGTAACCATCGATCACGAGAGCTTGGCGATTGAAAACAATACCCTCTACGGGTATGACGCCGAATATCGTTTGTTCGCATTAAATGATCAAGTAGATCTATTTTGGTTAATTGGGTTTGGAGAACAAACTACGTTTCTCGATCGAATGCAGTGGTTGCGTTCCCTGCCCCAACACAAATTTATTAATAGTGTGGATACCTTAGTCTATTCTCATGGCAAACCTTATTTTTTGCTTTCGTCTCTCGGTCAATATCATCCCCGTAGTGTGGTCGGGGGACGCGAACTCTTGATCGGGACGGTAGAGAAAGGGGGAACATGGATAGCGAAACCCAATGCTGGCAGTTTTGGACGCGACGTCTTCCAGGTATCTAAAGAAGATCCCAATTACCGAGTAATCCTCGAAAATCTGACTGCTTCTGGGTCCGCCATGCTGCAAACAAGGGTTAGCACCATCAACGAGAAACGATTGCTGCTCGGCGGAGGCAAAATCGTCGGGACTTACGGGAAGAAACCTTTTGATCATCGCGGAAACCTTGCTGCCAAATCAGCCCCCACCACTACAAGTTTAGAAACCCATGAAGAAGAATTAGCTCTCACGTGTGCCTGGGAACTTCAACAAATGAATATTTGCTTCGCCACGCTAGACATGGCGTATCCATATATATTGGATATAAACATCGCCAATCCGGGATGGCTTCAAACCTTTGAAGAATTAACGGGGCAAGATTTAACTCTCCAATTGGTGAATTCCATTATCCATGCTTGCGAATCTAGATATTCCTAATAATTCATATCTCAGCTACTGACCCTAATCGTGTTTGTCCTTACCGACTTCCCCCATCGATTGCGATTATCGCCCCGGTCGTATACGAACCGGAAGGTCCCGCTAGATAGAGGGCAGCACCCACCACTTCTTCCGGTTCGCCGCCTCGTTGTAATGCAATGTTTTTCTCCGCATTTTTGTTAAAAGATTCCAAATCCCAGGCTTTCGAGATGTCAGTAAGGAACGGTCCCGGTTGAATACAATTCACCCGCACCTTTGGACCAAACGCATGGGCCAAGGATAGCGTCAGATAATTTACTCCAGCCTTGCATGCGCCATAGGGCTCTGAATTTGGGGTCGGATGGACCGCTGCGGTACTGCTCACATTTATAATACTTCCTCCCGATCCAGCAGCCATTCGTTCTCCGATCAGCGCCGATAGTCGGTATGGGCCCTTTAGATTCACACCGACCACTTTATCGAACAGGTCCTCTGTCACCTCTGACAAACGAGGGTACAAAGGCGACATTCCAGCATTGTTCACAAGGGTATCTATCTTCCCAAATCGGTCGTAGGCAGCCTCTACAAGTCCATCAATTTCTTCCCAATGCCCAATATGGCACGCGTAGGGCAAGGCCTCCCTTCCCATTGCACGAACCTCCTCTGCCAACGATTCACAGCTATCGCCTTTCCGGCTCGTTATAACGACGTCAGCCCCTCTTTCCGCAAACGCCAAAACCATCGCACGTCCTAATCCCCTACTGCCTCCGGTCACAAGAACTACGCTACCGGTAAAATCAAAAAACTTGTCCACATATGCCCCCAACTACAAATTATTTTCAACAAAGGAATTTCTACAACTTGAAAGTCTCACTCACCTTCTAGAAACTCCGCCTCCTGTACAAAAAGACTATATAAGTCTAACGGAGGATCATATGGGAATGTTGGATGGCAAGGTGGCGTTGGTTACTGGTGCCGGCGGAGGTTTAGGCAGGGCACACGCGTTGCTGTTATCTAAAGAAGGTGCGTCCCTAGTGATCAACGACTTGGGAGGCTCCCGAGACGGCTCTGGATCGGGAACCAATATGGCTGACAGCGTCGTTGAGGAAATAAAAAATAGTGGCGGTAAAGCTATCGCAGATTACGGCAATGTTGCGGATCCCAAAGATGCAAAAGCAATGGTAAAAACAGCGGTAGATGAATTCGGAAAGCTAGATATCTGTATCGCCAACGCTGGAATATTGCGCGACAAGAGCTTTAAAAACATGACGGATGATCTGTGGGATGTAGTGGTAAACGTTCACCTTCGAGGCACCTATCTCTCTACCAAAGCAGCATACGATCAGATGCTCGAACAAGGAACTGGTGGAAGGATAGTAGTAACCAGTTCTACGTCCGGTCTTTTGGGTAATTTCGGACAGACAAACTATGGCGCCGCAAAAGCAGGCATTGCTGGATTTGCTCGATGTCTTTATTTGGAAGGAATCAAGTACGGGGTAACCGTAAATATCTTGGCCCCAACCGCGCTCTCTCGCTTGACCGACGACATACTCCCCGATCAAGTCAAAGAAGCAGTTCCGCCAGAAAAAGTATCTCCGGCGGTAGTCTGGCTATGCACAGACGACGCCAAGGATGTCACGGGAAGGACTTGGTTGGTATCAGGAAATCGAGTGTCCATGCTTAACTGGCAACTCGAGACTGTTGCCCAGAAGGACGAAGGTGATCAGCCCTGGGACGTTGAAGATGTGGGAGAGGCAATACTTTCCTCCAAAGACAGCTGGCCTTCAATCAATCCAATGCGAGGGTAGGAACTAGAAAATTGTCCCTTTTAATCGGTTGCCTGTCGTTGTATTCACTCGCTAAGTGGACGAAGACAAGCAATCGTTTAATGGTAGAGCTCCCGTCTAGAAAGTGTATAAATCCTACGATTTACACTGGATCTCCCTCCGCTTAAATCTTCCACTTCGGCGGGTTTTCCCAATCGTACGGCTCTATCCCCTGCTCATTTATGCACCAGACAGAAGCTGTCGCCTTTCCGGCATCCAACTCGAGAAATCCTATTGTTCCAAATTGTGTGTCGTAATTATGCGGATAGGTCGGAGACCCTGGGTTAACACACAAGATCCCATCAATTTCCTCTATGAACTCCGTATGCGTATCACCAAAAACTATTACGTCGGGCGATTCCCCATCAAAATACCGATCGACCCACCGCTGTACGGTGAAATCTGGGGGCCTCTGTTCGGTTGGTATATAGTGCGTAAGACCTATGCATACTTCCTCCAGTTCGATCTTCCACGCTTCTTTTACCCGTTTATCTTCCGGCTGGATCGGTCGTCCACCAGACCCATCCTCGCCGTTGCCACGGGCACAATAGAGAGGCGCTATCTGTTCTAATTCATCAAGAACACGAAACTCATGTACATCACCTCCGTGAAAAATATAATCGACGCCTTTAAAAGCATCGAACACTTGAGGCCAGAGCTCCTTCCTAGCCTCTGGTACGTGTGTGTCGGCAATCAGTCCTATGCGCAATGTCATTCAGTTTCTCTAAAAAGCTGTGTCTCCAAAGCGATATTGTCGCGATCACTACAAATAAATTCAATTGCGGAAAGCTCTCCTGATTAAAAAGTTTTAATTCTAAGAAAAGACACTGGGCGAAAAATTGACGGTTNGGTTAATCTTTGGCCCTTAACACAAGAAAAAAATCAAAATGTTAGATTGGGACCGAGTCAAGCTCCGCGCCAATAACGATGGTGAATTCATTATCCATGCACGAATGTGGAACAGTGTCATCCGACTAAATCATGGACGGTCAAAAACACGGATTGATGTGGCCAACGGATCCATCACCGATATTGCTCCATGGCGAGGCGGAGGTCCTGCCGATCTAAGTATCAGTGCCCCGGAAACTGATTGGCAATCACTTTTAGCGAAAGTGCCGAAACCTTTCTACCAGGATCTGTATCCGGCAAGTCTCCATCATGAATTTGAAATTAACGGCAACAGTGAAAATTATTGTGCTTATTACCCAGCAATCAGGCGACTCGTTGAAATTCTAAGAGAGGTTAACAATGGCTAGATTTGATCAATCAACAGGCCGGTACANCTACCTTGAAATAAATGGGATTGAATACCGGACGTATTTTGAAGAATCAGGTACTGGAGATATTGGAATACTCCTCCAACACACAGCCGGTGCAGATGGGCGNCAATGGAGACACGTACTCGAAGATNAAGAACTTCAGTCGAAATTTAGACTCATATCGTACGATCTTCCTTTCCACGGAAAGTCCGTACCTCCAACTTCAAGTGAATGGTGGGCGGACGAATATAAGCTGACAAAAGAATTCCTTATGCAGGTACCTATCGAGCTATCAGGAGCTTTGGAACTAGACAGACCAGTGTATATGGGGTCATCTATAGGTGGACACCTCGCGATTGATCTCGCCTTAAATCATCCGTCAGAATTTCGCGCGGTGGTCGGCCTAGAAGCGTCCGCATACACGCCTGGGGGATACAACGACGACTTTTTCCATCCGCGAATAAGTAATCAATACAAAGCCAGCTTAATGTACGGAATGATGGCCCCCACCAGCCCGCAAAACTTCCGTCAGGAAACAAGCTGGGTATACAGTCAAGGGGCTCCTGCTGTCTTCAAAGGAGACCTTTACTACTACTCCATAGATCACGATGTTCGAAACACAGCTCAGATGATTGATACTGATATCTGCTCTGTCGACATATTAAATGGTGAATACGATTGGTCCGGAACTCCGGAGGCCGGCCAAGAGCTGGCTAATACAATACCAGGTGCAAGATATCAAACGATGAAGGGCTTAGGNCATTTCCCTATGAGCGAAAATCCTTNTCTCTTCCTAGAACAAATAAAACCAGTACTCCATAGAATCCTAAGCAATAAGAATTAACGATTCAAACCCCGAACCTTTCGGCTCGTCGTTGTGCTCGACTACCCGACCATATATACCGNATTGCCCGCATTAAAAGTGAAAGGCTAACGAGAAAAATAAAAACTATCCCACTAACAAATAGTGACGTATTAATTCCATAATTGTCTGCAACCCAAGCCACAGGGAGTACGCCCAGCGGCATCAATCCATGGGACATCATATCTAAACTCATGATTCTGCCACGCATTTTTTGCTCTACCTCAAGTTGCAACATCCCGCGGTTCAACGACATGTTCCACGATGACAACCAGCCTATGAAAGCTAAAACTACTACAGCAACTGTCAAATCTGAGCTCAATCCAAATGCTGAAGTGGCGAATCCCCAAGCGAAGAGCGTACCTATTAGCCACATACCTTTACGCCGCAGGTCGCCGCGCGCAGCAAGCATTAGGGAGCCCAAAATAGCGCCTCCACCCATCGCGGATAGCAAGACTCCGAGATCATCAGGCCCGCCAAGAAGCACATCCTCATTAAAAGCAGGTAGTAGAGTATTCAAAGGCATACCAAACAAAAAAGGTATNACCGAAAGAATTAACAATCCAAAAACTGGAGGATGTTTAACTAGATAGTGCACACCCGCGAGCATGTCCCCAATCACCGAATTTTTCTTGTCCGGCTCTGAAACTACTCCCCGAGAGTCGATAAGTAATATGGTTAGTGAAGAAGTGAGGTAAAGCAGCGCAATGACTAAATAGACAATACCGACAGCAAGCGTACTGTTTGTATCCCCGTCTGCGATCCAGGCAATCAAGAATCCAGCTAAAGCCGGCGCGAGAATCCGAGCAAAATTCATGCTAGTTGTATTCAATGCCATCGCCGTAAACACCAGCCTTTCAGGCACCAGATCAGGGACAAAAGCATGACGGGCCGGAAACGATAGAGCCAAAACAATACCGTTAAATGTTCCAAACCAAATAAAGTCCCAAAAGTCTGCNTGTCCCCAGAGAATAATTGCCGACATAATCAAAGTGGCAACGCAGTTAAGGATTTGCGCAACGCAAAGAATGAAACGTTTAGGCATCCTATCCGCGACGACTCCACCCCATAGGGAAAAAATCACTTGGGGAATCATGAAGCTCATCGTTACCCAAGCCAAATCAACAGCTGACGCTGTCATCTCATACACAAACCAACCACGAGCAACCTGTTGCATATTCATAGCAAACGAAGAGGCCAAGCTTCCGACCCAAAGCCAGCGAAAGTCAGCGATCACTAGTGCTGTGTGTATATCTCGAGTTGCCATTCTGAGAAATTAGCCTGCTAGTAATCGAGTCGGTATTTTCGACCATCCATAACGATTCGTCCGGCAGTTGGTCCAAAAAAATGTGTTCCGATAATCAACACCGGCTGGTCAACATACTTATCCAAAAATCGATCTCGCGTATCTCGGCTCCAATTCTGATCATAGTCAGCCGTGGTAGACCATTCTGGAAACGCTATTTGACACGGATGATGAATCATATCCCCGGTGATAATCGCTTCTTCACCCTTCGAAGATATATGCACACTTACATGTCCAGGCGTGTGGCCCGGTGTAGGTTCCAGCCAAACTTCGGAGTTCACTCGATGATCGTCATCGACCAATTTAGCTAGGCCTGCGTCAAAAATTGGTTTTACTGAGTCCTCCAACACCGGTCCCGTGCTTTCATCGTCACCTGCCTCGCACCAATGATTCCATTCAGATTCAGCATACAAGTATTTTGCATTAGCGAAGGTCGGCACGAATTTCTCGTCCACTTTTCGCGTACTCCAACCCACGTGGTCAACATGCATATGCGTACATAACACTGTGTCGACCTGACTAATACCAAAACCAGCTTGTGCGAAATCACTCAGGAAGTCGGTCTGTAAATCATTCCACTTCGGATATCCCCTACTTTTGTCGTTACCGATGCAGGTATCAACAACAATAGTCTGTCCCAAACTCTCGACAATTAACGAATGGAAAGACATGAGCAATCGTCTTTTCTCATCTACAAATGGTCCTATCCATTCAATCGTATCTATTTGGTCTACCGTAGCCTGTGGAAGGATCAAGTTGCCTATGCTGCTTGAGCTAAGTTCAACAACCCGCGTGACAGTGACATCACCAATCTGCCATTTCATCTGTTCTCTCAAAACAAGACCTTTGCTAAACGCTGTGAAGACTTGCACTATAACCTCAGAATTAAACAAAGTATGGGAATGGCGGCGTATGCACTATGGTGATGTCGAAATAACACGAAACGGATTAGTAGCTATAGCGGAAATTCAACGCCCACCAAATAACTTCTTCGACGTCTCTTTAATACGTTCCTTAATTGAAGCATTTACAGATCTAGACTCAGACGACAGTTGCAGAGCCATTGTCTTGTGNGCTCAAGGGAAACATTTTTGTGCTGGTAATGACTTTTCGCGATCGGGGGATCGCGAGGAAAGGNCGGAGCGTACGCCAACGTCTGGTAATCCCCTTTATGAGGCGGCGGTCGAGCTTTTCGATTGCAAAAAGCCGGTAGTGGCTGCAATACAAGGCGCGGCCGTCGGTGGCGGCTTCGGGTTGGCTTTGGTGCCGGACTTTAGAGTCGTGACTCCTCAAGCCCGATTTACAGCAAACTTTGTAAAACTCGGTTTTCATCCAGGTTTCGGCCTAACTCACACACTTCCCAAGTTGATTGGCCAGCAAAAGGCTAGCCAAATGTTCCTCACGGGAGCACGTATTAACGGCGAAAAAGCCCACGAATGGGGCCTCGCTGATGTCTTAACGGATAACAATAATCTTCGTCCTGAGGCAATCAAACTCGCNAGCGAAATAGCTGAGAATGCACCTTTAGCGGTAATGTCGGTGCGGGCTACAATCCGAGCTGGTCTCTCGGATGCTGTAAAACAACAGACCGATCATGAGTTTCTTGAACAGCATCGACTGCAGCAAACAGAAGACCACCGAGAAGGCGTTAAAGCTGTCTCCGAACGCCGTCCAGGAAATTTCGTAGGTCGTTAACGAAAGGTACCAACATTGGTTGGATACCGAGCTAGGCATTTTTTATGGTTAATCCGCCATCCACTGGCAAAGCGACTCCAGTGGTGAACGAGGCAGCTGGAAGAACAAGACTCAGGGTCATATGAGCTACTTCTTCAGGGTCGGCGTAACGTTTTAGAGCAATACGTCTACGCGCGTACTCCGCTTTATTGTTTTCCGGAATCCCCGATGTCATCCCCGTGCGCACTGGGCCAGGGCATATACAATTTACNGTTATTCCCTCCGGTCCCAAATCCACCGCCAACGAACGAGTTAAGCCGATAACACTAGTCTTTGCNGCAGTATACGGAGCGTTACCCTTCGTNGCGCCCAAACCTTCCGTTGAAGCAATGTTGACTATTCGAGGGCTATCGCTTTTCCGCAGATAAGGAACTGAGGTTCGAATGGTCCAGGCATGACCGGTCACAAGAACAGCAAAGGCACGGGTCCAATTTTCTACGAATTCAGTGCTATCTATAGCTCCGCCACCACCGATTCCCGCATTATTGATCAATATGTCAATGCCACCAAAGTGTGTTGCTATTTGGGGAATAACTTTTTCAATCTCAGCTTTATTACTGACGTCGAGAGTCCAGGCTTTTACAGAATGTCCCGCGTCTAGAATTTCGCGTTCTACCTCTTTAAGAGATTCATGATTAATATCGGTGATTGCTACTTTCGCACCTTCATCAGCAAAGAGTCGTGCTGTAGCCCGTCCCATACCGCTACCGGCTCCAGTAACGATGGCGCATTTCTCAGAGATCGACCTACTCAGCCTGGATAATTTCATAAATTACTGCCCAAATTAGTTTTATTGTTTTCAAAATATACGAATCACGTGGCAAACGACTTTGATTTGGTGAACCATTTGCATAAATCGAGGTAATTCGTAAACAAACTTTATTCTAGTGCATCGTAAAGCTTGTTCGAATTTAATGCCGCGACTAGAATGCGCCGTCCTAAACCTTGGACCTGATACTAAGTTGTCTCGGTCCAATCTTCGATAGGGTCATCAGCTTATCGATGAACTTGGGTCGTTAGCTCAGTTGGTAGAGCACCGGGCTTTTAACCCGTTGGTCCTGGGTTCGAGCCCCAGACGACCCACCACCTTAATATTCGTAGTTTGTACTACGAATTTGGTTATGCAAGAACTTACTTTCTCGACCATATCCAGCAATATGCCTCTAAATAGTGCATGTGCTCTATATAGCTTTATTTCATTAAAATGAAGGATTTAAATGACATTTCAAGATTAGAAACTAGGTTTCCGTATCTGTATAGTCCGCGCTTCTAGAAATTCGGACTAGGGGTAACGACGATAGGAATCAGTTATTCGGAACACATAATAATAAATATTCAGAATAACCACCTGTAAATTCAAAGAGGCAAAATAAGCTTTACGAATTTACTTGAGCAAGAAACTATCGTCGTCGGGACACTCTTATAAAAGAGAGAGTGTAGTGATTAGAAAAATAATGTTNTCAGCTTTGGCCACAGTACTTTTTGGTGCGGCCACTGCATCTGCTGACGTTTCATACAACGTCGGTTGGGCTTCGGAATATTACTTCCGTGGTGCCTTACAGCAGGAATCGTCTGCGAGTGCCGGGGTCGACTTCGACCAGAATGGTTTCTACGCAGGAGCATGGACGGCCGATGTCGGCGAAGGCTTAGAGTACGACCTGTATGCGGGATATGGTATTGAAACTGAAGGTGGCTTAAGTGCTAGCGTCGGATTCACCGGTTACTACTATACGGACGACGTGTGGGATGAGCTCTTCCAAGCTGACGAGATAAATGTAAACGTTGGCTATGGTGCGATCGGTGTCGAGTACTCGTTCGGTGATGCCGGCGGTTCAGACTACGATTTCCTCGCACTGAGTGTCGACCTCACTCAAGGTTTCTCTGTCACATATGGAACTTTCGGTGACGAAGCAGATGGCGATTACTTTGAGATCGGATATGGCACAACGATTGCCGATATTGATGTTGGTGTATCAGCCATTTTCAACAGCGAAGAATTAAGCAACCAAGTTCGAGACTTCCGTGTTGCCAACAGCGCTGCAGAAAGCGGTCAAGCTATCGTATTTACCCTCGGTAAATCCTGGTAGTTCACCTTTGGGTTGGTCAGAATATGGGGTGATCTAGGTCTTCCACGAGATCGATCAGTGGTAAAGAACCATCAATTACCCCATTCACTGCTAAAGGAGAAAAAAAGTGAAACTCATTACAGCAATTATAAAACCATTCAAATTAGATGATGTTCGCGAAGCGCTATCGGAAATAGGTGTTGCGGGAATGACGGTGACCGAAGTAAAGGGATTCGGCCGGCAAAAGGGACATACGGAACTCTACAGAGGCGCTGAGTATGTCGTGGACTTTTTGCCAAAAGTAAAAATTGAAGTAGCTATAGACGATGGGCTTTTAGATCAATCTTTAGAAGCTATTAGTCAATCAGCTAACACAGGAAAGGTGGGTGACGGCAAGATCTTTGTATTCGACTTGCAAAACGTTGTCCGAATAAGAACAGGGGAAACAGGCTCGGACGCCGTGTAGGTTGTTCAGCTAGGAGAAAAATCGTGGAAGATCTAACTCAAACAAGTGGCTATAAATATCGTAATTTTCTGGGCCACATAGCAAAAATTGTCTCGGCGATCGGTTTGTTAGTAACAGCAAATATAGCTTCTGCTGATGAACTTAGTGCAGGAGATACCGCATGGATGTTGACGTCAACGGTATTGGTGCTTTTTATGACCATACCAGGATTGGCTCTTTTTTATGGCGGCATGGTCAGAAGCAAGAATATCCTTTCCGTCTTGATGCAATGCTTTGCGATTACAGGACTATCCACAATATTGTGGGTGGTTGTCGCATACAGTCTAGCTTTCGGAGAAGGTAATTGGTTCTGGGGGGGATTCGATAAATTATTCCTCAGTGGAGTAACGTTGGATAGCCTTAATGGAACGATTCCCGAGACCGTTTTCATGACGTTTCAAATGACGTTCGCAATTATCACACCCGCGTTAATTGTTGGGGCCTTTGCGGAGCGTATGAAATTTTCCGCGATGCTTGCTTTTATGGGAATTTGGGTGGTGTTTATTTACGCACCCGTATGCCATTGGGTGTGGGGTGGAGGATGGTTAGGCAGTTGGGAAGTCCTGGACTTCGCAGGTGGTACCGTTGTTCATATAAATGCGGGTATAGCTGGTTTGGTTGCAGCGATTGTGCTGGGCAAGCGGCAGGGATATGGAGCGACAGCGATGCGCCCGAATAATCTAGGGTACACCCTTATAGGAGCCGCAATGCTTTGGGTAGGGTGGTTCGGATTTAATGCAGGCAGTCAGCTGGCAGCAGATGGTGTAGCGGGTATGGCTATGGCTGTCACTCAGGTCGCGACAGCTGCTGCAGCGCTAGCGTGGATGTTTTGTGAGTGGAAAGTGCATGGTAAACCGAGTGCTTTAGGCATCGCGAGTGGTGCGGTAGCTGGGCTGGTTGCTATAACACCGGCATCTGGTTATGTTGGGCCTATGGGCGCGCTGGTAATAGGTATAGCGTCGGGAATAGGTTGTTATTGGGCATCTACTAAAGTGAAAAATCATTTTGGATACGATGACTCTCTAGATGTTTTTGGTGTGCATTGCATAGGGGGCATTATCGGCGCCATGTTGACCGGTATCTTTGCTAGTAATGCACTCGGGGCCTTCAGTGGAAGTCAAGAGATCGCGAATATTGGCGTACAACTTGTTAACCAAGGAGTAAGCGTAGTCGCAACTCTCGCCTATAGTGGTATAGGAAGCTATGTCATACTGAAATTGCTTGATAAGCTTATAGGGTTGCGTGTATCTGAGGATGTCGAGAGTGAAGGTTTGGATCTCACCTTACATGATGAGAGAGGCTATAACATATAGCATAATCTGACTGAAATAATACTGACCGTACAAAAAGGGATCATCGTGATCCCTTTTTTGTGTGGAAGGTTTTGGGGGCTGTACTATAGGACTGGTAAACCTCTTTTTATCGATAAGAACTGCTAATATTGACCGAACTAAACTTTTGTCCACGATGCATGCAGTACATTTCTACAAGGGGAAATATATCCCCATTGAATTTTCAGGACGCTGTCTTAACCGGTCAAGCGGCTGATGGAGGCCTGCTCTTACCCGAACGCATACCCAACGTCGGTGACAAACTAGATTCATGGAAACATTTGTCATTTGTAGAACTGGCGGTGGAGATCGTTCGGTTATTTGCAACAGATATTGTTGACGAGGATTTGGAGTCTATAATTTCTGGCGCTTTCGCAAGCTTTGACCATCCCGATACCGTCCCTATGGTTGAGCAAGGGTCTTTAAGAATTATGGAACTTTTTCATGGACCCACCTTAGCGTTTAAGGATGTAGCGCTCCAAGTATTAGGTGGCCTGTTTAGGCATGTGTTGGGCGAGAGAAATGCAAAATTAAACATATTAGGTGCTACTAGTGGTGATACAGGCAGTGCGGCTATAGCCTCAGTTCGAGGAAGGGAAAATATTAATATTTTTATTATGTTTCCCGACGGAAAAACGAGTCGCCTACAAGAGCTACAGATGACGACCGTATTAGATTCAAATGTGCACTGCCTAGCAATCGAAGGTGATTTCGACGACTGCCAGCGGATTATGAAATCAATCTTTAATGATCTGGAATTTAAGAATCAATACGCGCTGGGTGCAGTGAATTCAGTGAACTGGGCGCGCGTAATGGTTCAGATCGTTTACTACGCCTATGCGGCACTTCAAACGAACGAGCCGGTATCTATTTCCGTTCCCACTGGTAATTTCGGCAATATTTGTGCGGGTTACATTGCTCGTCGTATGGGCTTTCCGATTCATCATCTTATTCTAGCCACGAATGAAAATGACATCTTAGCGCGCTTTTTTTCTACTGGTGTCTATCGACGTGGATCCGTACATCAAACTTTGTCTCCCTCGATGGATATACAAGTAGCCAGCAATTTTGAAAGATATATTTACTATTTGTTCGAAGAAGACCCACAAAAGCTAAAAATCTTTATGAAGACGTTTGCTGACAACGCAATGGCAGAAATTAAAGATTATGGCAAGTTGAACGACTGTTTCGTTGCAACTCGAGTCGATACTTCTGAGACACTATCTACGATTTCGAATATTCACTCGAAATATGGATATGTGATTGATCCTCACACAGCGGTCGGAGTCGCNGCGGCGCTTCGTGCCAAAATNGACACTCCCATAGTTTGTCTGGCGACAGCTCATCCTTCAAAGTTTCCTGAGTCGGTAAAAAAGGCGATTGGTCAATCGCCGATAAATCATCCTCGTTTGGAACAACTCAATAATCTAGAAGAACGGAAGGTCACTTTGCCAGCACATGAAATGACCATTCGTAGATACATGGAGTCCAATTCAATTTAGCTCTGATTATTGATTTCAATAACGGCGCTTTCGATTGAATAAAGATCATGTACGGTCGAAGTCGCGACTGAATCTTTTTCGCTATTCTTCAAATTTACCCAGATGGTATAGAAACCAACCTTATTAGCGCCTTCGATATCGTCTATACGATTGTCTCCTATATGGANGGCTTGATTCGTACTGGCGCCGCTTAATGCTAATGCTTGCATAAACATGTCTGGTGCAGGTTTGCTTGCGCCGACGTCCGCTGCGTTAATTGCAAAAGAGAAGTAGGTATCGAGACCCATTNGAGATATATCAGCNTTTCCGTTGGTTAGTGCTGCTAATTCGTAGTTGGCGGATAAGGTTTTAAGCGTGTCCAGTGCCCCTTCGAAAAAATGAACTTTGTTGCGCCATTTCATGAACACCNCGAAGGCGTTTTCTGCTAAGCGTGTAGTTTCCGAAGACTTGATTCCACATTCCAGGAACATTTCGGTTAGATAAGAAATTCTAAACAACGATATATCGTGTTGTGTGGCGGCATTTCCCTTTNAGATTTTTTCTCTGANTTTTTTAGATATTAATTTATTGCTGGCCACTTGCGTATATTGAGGAACCTGGATTTTAATCCAATCTTGCATCTCCCGCTCAGCACGTACAATCACGGTTTCTACGTCCCATAGTGTATTGTCAAGATCAAAGGTAATGAGATGTATCAATTGCTCTTGCTTCTTGATCGAATAGATTTGGGATGTGCTTGGTCGTAAACTTTTGCGAGGTGCTGAAAATCTAGTTTTGTATAAATTTGCGTTGTCGAAATGTTAGTNTGACCTAGTAATTCTTGCACAGCCCTCAGATCACCCGATGATTCGAGTAGATGGCTAGCGAAGGTATGTCTTAACATGTGAGGGTGGATGGCATTTGTACCCAGAATTTCGGCGCCCATTTTTTTCACGCGGACTTGTACGGTTCGTATNCTAATGCGGTTTTCGTCTCTTGTTGTNAACAGAGCAGAATNGTNATGTTTGTTAGGNCGNGTAGAAAGCCAGTNTGNTAGGGCTTTCANTGCATATGATCCAATGGCTACAANCCNAGCCTTGTTNCCTTTCCCAGTCACTCGCGCAGTNCCNTCTNCGAANTTAACGTCCTTTATGTTGAGGCTCACNAGTTCTGCGACTCTAATTCCACTGGAGTATAGGAGTTCGATTATGGCGCGGTCCCGAATCTCTATGGTAGTCCTAGTTGTAGAGGACATGAGCTGTTTGGCTTGGTCGGCATCTAGCGGTGTNGGCAGTAGTTTTTTTTGCTTTGGTGGCCGAATGGCTTTCGCCGGATTATTAGCTATTTGGCCTTGGCTTACCATGTATTCGAAATAGGAACGCAAACTAGAGAGTTTCCGGCTGATTGACTTAGCCGATAGGCCGGANCCATTCAGCGAAGAAATATGATGTCTGATATGGCTTGGTCGAATGTTTTTAGGTGAAATAGTTTCAAACTCTAAGAAAAANCGTTCTAAATCCCTGGAATAGGCGTCTATTGTGTGTGTCGATGCTCTNCTCTCGACTCGTAAATGCTTGAGAAAAGCTGCGTAGTCGGTGTTACCTGATATTGCCTTCAAGGCAAAATACGTCCGAGAATTTTCGAAAAAATTTCACTAAGGTAATCGAGGAAAAGCGTTTCCAAATTTTGCGAGAATCGTTCAGGATCAGTCGAACCAATTATCAAGACGCCTCTATTTTTATCCACGGAAATTGGGATAAGAGCGGCCGATCCGGGACCGTTAAGTTCCTCTATTTGAAAAAGAGTTGCGTATTCTTCGGGTCNATATACTTTGCATGAACTATCGGTTGACTCGATCAAATTTGAAAGCTGTGTGTCTTGAATAGAAGCGGCATCTATAAAATAGGTCGAGTTGGCGGTCAGTTCGAAATTTTCAAAAATAAAAATGACCTGACTAGCGTTTAAGCTGTCAATTAATTCTTGTTTGATAATTTCTTCAAGGTCGTGAATGTTTCTGACGTCAATGATGGCNGATGTAAGAGAGCGCATTTTCNCAAAGGTGTCATCGTTCGTCGAAGCAGTTTCTAACAAAGATTTGAGTCTNTTCCTAAGATCAATATTNCGCTCTCTAAGTATAGATACCTGNCGTTCAACCAAGGAAGTGGCAGGCCCGGATTCATGAGGAATTTCTACATACTGAAGTATTTCCGGATTTTTCAAAAAAAAATCGGGAGCAGACTTTAGGTACTCAATTGTTTGTTCTTCTTTGTTAGTAGTTACTGTAGGCATAAGTGGCTGGTTGCGTTTTCGCCTCATAATTGTATTTCACCTTTGTAGATAAGCTCCGCGGGACCCTCCATCCGCACCGGGGTTCCGNGGCCTTTCCAAGAGAGTTTTATTTTACCGCCAGGCAAGGAAAGTTTTACTCGATCATTAAATTTATTATGTAATATGCCAGCTACAGCAGCGGCACAAGCACCGGTCCCACAAGCTAATGTTTCCCCAACACCTCGTTCGATTACTCGGAGACGGCCAAAAGACTGATCTATTACCTGGAGAAATCCTACATTTACTCCGTTAGGAAATCGCGGACTCGTCTGTACTGCGTGGGCAATTGCTTGGATTGATGTGTCTTGGATATCACTTACAAAAATTACCGCATGGGGATTTCCCATAGATAAAGGCGTGAATATGACATCCTGTTCTTGAAGCTTCATCAGGTATTCTAGTTGTTCAGCTTCTGACTCGAATGGAATTTGGGCTGGATCTAGGGATGGTATGCCCATATTAACTTCTACGAGGCTGCGGTTGCTTTTTGTTGAAAACTTCAATAGGTGTGTTTCGCATACACCCGCTAGTGTTTCGATGAGCAAGTGTTTCTTAACAGTAAGACCGGAGTCGACAACAAATTTTGCAAAACATCGTATACCATTACCGCATTGCTGAGCTTCAGTTCCATCCGCATTGTATATTTGAAAACGGAAATCTGCTTCGGGCGTGTTAGGCGGATGAACAGCGAGTAGCTGATCAAAACCTATCCCTGTATTTCGATCACTCCATTTGCGAATCACATCACCTGTTAATTCAAAAGGATGAGTAATCATATCGAAAATAACAAAGTCATTTCCGAGACCGTGCATTTTAGAAAAATTCAGATTCACAATTAGACGATTTTTTCGCGTCGAAGTAGGTCGTCTATTGATTCTCGTGATCTAATTTCCAACATTTGATCCCCTTCTATAAGGATTTCCGGTGGACGTGGTCGGCTATTGTAATTTGAGCTTAGTGTAAACCCGTAAGCGCCTGTGGTCATTATCGCAAGTAAGTCACCTTCGCTGAGTGACAGTGAACGATTGAGAGCCAGAAAATCAGCAGATTCGCATATAGGACCAACAAGATTCCATTTTTCGTCAGTGGATTCAGACTCTTCGATTAATGGCTCGATATTATGATAGGCTCCATAAAGAGCTGGGCGTAACAAGTCATTCATAGCTGCGTCTACAATCGCAAAATTCTTAAACTCGGGACCTGGGGCCGGTTTTAGATATTCGACTTTTGTCACCAACATACCGGATTCTGCAACTAGATATCTTCCGGGTTCAACTATTATCTTAGGATTGATGCCTTGGATTTGGGAGAGTCTGCTCGACGTAAGTTTCTGCGTAATCAGTTTGCCATATGCGGTAACGTTGATTGGCACTTCAGTGTCATACCGAATTCCTAATCCTCCACCTATATCCAGGTGGTTTATATCGATGCCTTCGCTAGCGAGACGCGAAGCCAGTTTCAACTCATGATCTAACGCTTCTCCAAACGCTGTGATATTAGATATTTGGGAACCGATGTGGCTATCAACGCCCTTGATGTCAAGGTGACTTGAAGTTTTTGCTTTTTTGTATAGTTCAAAAGCCATTTGTTCTGGAACACCGAATTTATTTTCGTTAAGTCCTGTTGATATGTAAGGGTGCGTACCGGCATCAATGTTTGGGTTAATTCGTATAGAAACGGGAGCGACCTTTTGCAGTAATCTGGCTCGGTCTTCGATCCGAAGTAATTCAGATTTACTTTCGACATTGAAACAATAAATTCCAGCTTTAATTGCAAAATCAATATCTTCTACCGACTTTCCGACGCCTGAAAAAACGACAGTAGCCGGATTGCCCCCAACTTGAAGGACACGCTCGAGCTCCCCCCCGGAAACAATATCAAAGCCGGCTCCCAATTTAGTGAGGCGGTGAAGAATTGCTAGGTTACTGTTGGCTTTAACCGAATAACAGATTAGAGAGTCAAGCTCGGATAGAGCATTTTTCAGTGCGCTGAACCGGTCAGCTATTTGGCTCCAGCTATATATATAGACAGGAGTACCAAATCGCGCCGCCACCTGCTCTAAAGCTACATCATCGATAAACAGTAAACCGTTTTTTCTTGAAACAGTCATTGATTTAGTGAACATCTCCGATACTCGGCCAGGGGTATAGATACCATACAATTAGAAACTAAATAGATCTTGGATGCTTCTAGAATAGTATTGTTAGTGGTTTTTTCTGGTGGGACATCTAGCTGGCCCTTTTGCCCGCATGTTGCCGTTAGGACAATAACTAGAGCGACGCTTAATGCTTTCATGAAATGATCTCGAACTTGGTGCAGTGTATGAAGGTTCTTTCTCTAATATTATTTTACATTTGTTAGTTTCTTTCGTTCCAATTGTATGGCCTTTTTTACTACCACAGGAGCCGTGCCTCCTGTATGTGTTCTAGCATTAATAGATCCTTCTAATGTTAGTATTTTAAAAACGTCACTTTCTATGGTGCTAGAGAAAGATTTCAGTCTTTCTAGTGCAATGTCGTGTAATGACAGTTGATTTTTTATGGCATATGCCACAGTACGCCCTACTATTTCATGCGCGTCGCGAAAAGCCACACCTTTTCGAACTAGGTAGTCGGCGAGATCTGTCGCGGTAGTATACCCATCGATTGATGCTTGACGAAGAACCTCGATTTTGGGTTTCATCGCCCTGATAATGTCACCGAGACCCCTTAGGCAGTCTTTGACTGTGTCGACTGTATCGAAAAGAGGCTCTTTATCTTCTTGGTTATCCTTGTTGTATGACAGTGGTTGTCCCTTCATCAAGATAAGCAACTGTGTAAGGTTGG
>PAMR01000024.1 GCA_002708205.1 Gammaproteobacteria bacterium | reverse complement strand
TGTTAAGAATTCTCGGTGATTATCTGGCGGTTTATTGACCGAAAAATCGGACATGAAAAACAATCACTTGGGCTACTGAACGCACTTTCAAAGCTTATCGACATCGAGATACATTCAATCGATGTTAGTAAACCGCCATCTTTTTGGAAGCAGATCGGTAACCATCTCATGGGTGAAAAGTTTCATCTACCGAATCCAGACATTTTGTTAGGAGCCGGGCATGCCACACACCTGCCCATCGCTGCAAGTAGAGCAATTTTTGGAGGGAAAAGCATCGTTTTGATGAAGCCCTCCCTGCCTATCGCCTTGTTCGACCTTGTTATAGTGCCGCAACACGACCGGTATGTGCCCGCCATAAATCTCATTATAAGCTCAGGGGTATTAGGCCCTATACATGCAAAGCCCAAAGAGTCGAACACCGGAATGATACTTTTGGGCGGTATCAGCCGCCATTTCGAATGGAAAAACAAACTCGTTTTAGAACACATTGATCGAATCATAGGAAGTTCACCCTCTATATCTTGGACTATTTGCGACTCTCGCCGGACACCACATAGCACACAGGAAGCACTCACCAAAGAAAGAAATTACGACTATAAACACTGGGAGCAAACAAATAGTGAATTCTTAAACGAAGCACTCGCAAAAACAGAATTTGTTTGGGTCACGTCAGACAGCGCATCCATGCTTTACGAAGCCCTATCCTCAGGAGCATCTGTTGGCGTTATTCTTCTCGAAAAAAACAAACGATCTAACAAAAACAAAATATTGAAAACAATCGATATGTTAAAAAACGAGCAGCGTATTACGCTATCTACTGATAGTTGCCTATTGAACCCACCAAATGATAATGCTGCTCCGTTTAACGAAAATCAGCGAATTGCTCAAATCGTCACTGCAAAACTGAACATAAAATAGTAGATTCAGCAGTAAACGCAAACGTTGCTACGGTGTCGTTCAACATTACAAGGAACTATCTATGACAACCTACATAATTGTCCTGAACTTCTTAATACTTCTTCTAAATTTCGAGATGTTTGCAAATGAATCTACCACTGCATCGTCTTCGACCTCTCTTGAAAATCGAATGGCAGAAATAGAGATTATTGAAGTTACCGCGCACAAACCGCTAGTACCTAGCTCTCAAATTGAAGTTGATACCGAAGTCTCTGCGATCATCGAGGAAAGCGTTCTCGAATCTTCAAAACCGCACGAACAAGAGGATTCCGACTAGATTCGACAAGAAGTACAGCCAAGCCTACTATCCGCTGACGATTAGTGCAGATACACTACGGTCATATATTCGCAATATTTAGTCTTCCTTACTAAGGCGGACTAGGACTTCAGAAGGGGCTTTCATGGATAACCTAAAATTCGGTGCTTTCCTAGCACCACACCATCCGATCGGAGAGAATCCTACTTTACAGCTTCAAAGCGATCTTGAGCTAGCTGAACACCTTGATCATCTTGGATTCGACGAGTTTTGGTGCGGTGAACACCACTCAACTGGTTGGGAAGTCATCGCTTCCCCCGAAGTCTTTCTAGCAGCAGCAGCCGAGCGAACACACAGAATCATGCTAGGAACAGGTGTTGTATCACTGCCCTATCACCATCCCTTTATGACTGCACAACGTATCGTACAACTGGATCATCAATCTCGGGGACGAGTCATATTTGGATCGGGTCCTGGCGCACTCCCCTCAGATGCCCATACCTTGGGTGTGGACCCTATGCTTCTTCGAGATCGTCAAGATGAAGCAATGGGTGTTATCCGACAACTGTTTGAGAGCAATGAGCGCATCACCGTAGAGTCTGAATGGTTCACACTGAAGGATGCAAAACTGCAACTAAAGCCCCTCCAAAAGCGAATGGAGTTCTGCGTCGCATCGATAGTAAGTCCGTCTGGCATGACCTTAGCTGGAAAACATGAAGCGGGGATATTATCGATCGGATCAACATCCAAAGCGGGCATTCGGGCACTGCCTATGCAATGGAGTTTTGCCGAAGAGTCCGCAGCGAAACACGGAAACACTGTGGATCGAAAAAATTGGAGACTAGTACTCAGCTGGCATATTGCGGAAACTCGGGAGAAGGCAAGAGAGCAGGCGAAAGAAGGACTCTTTCGTCACAATAACGAGTATACGGTTGGTACTCTAGCTGCGGGCGAAGGCATGACCTTCCAGACGCCAGACGAAGCAGTTGANGAGATGGCNTTTTCCGATGATGCGGTNAANGTNATCGGNACACCCGACGACCTNGTNGCTAAAATNAAGGAAATGACCAAACTTTCAGGTGGATTTGGGACAGTCATNGGTTTCGTTCACGATTGGGCCAATCGTGAAGACACAAAACGCAGCTGGGATCTCGTCGCACGATATGTAATTCCAGAAGTGAATGGTCTACTACATGACTATAGAGAATCGAATGAATTTGTCATAAAAAACAGAGAGACATGGAACCGAGCTGGTCAAGCAATAATGAGTAAAATACAGGAAAACAAACGAGCAGCTGAGGCAATGAAAGAAGAATCAGATGGACAAAATGCACTCGGAGCACACTCTGCTAAAGCGACGGATGATGCTGCAAAACAAGCNGAGGATTAATATATTCCTCGAGGCTCGTCTCCAAGAAAATACTGGCCGACCGTTTCGTAATGAGCCTCTCTCCCTTGAATTTGTTGCGTAATCACATGGGCGTCTTGAAATCTTCTTTGAATTTTCTGGTCAGAAAAAATTGCCGTTGACCCGCACGCGTTATAACTGATATCAACCACACGAGCAGATTCGCGAATCGCGTGCGTTCCNGCCATACGAAGCAGAATACGGTTCTGGACAGTAATCTCACCGCTATTCTTTACGTCATCCCAAACAGATGACACTGTTTCATGTAACAGCGCTTTCGCTGCTCTCCACCCGGCCTCAGCTTTGCCTATCTGACTTTGCACAACAGAGTTATCGCTCCTGGTTTTTCGGTCGTCTCGAGCCGTTTTTTCTGAAGCCACCTCAATTGCCGCATCGATTCCTGCCCGCGCAACACCCAATGCAACGCAACCAAAACCGCAGGCAAAAAGAAGGGCTTGCGGTATTAGATAGAGAGCTCCACTTTCAAAGGGCTGAACGTCTATGAAGAACGCTCGATCTTCTGGCACAAAATGGTCTCGGGCCGAAAAACTGAAACTACCAGTTCCCCGTAAACCCTGTACTTGCCAAACATCTTCAAACTTGACNTCTTCTTTAG
This sequence comes from Gammaproteobacteria bacterium, assembly GCA_002708205.1. GTDB lineage: Bacteria > Pseudomonadota > Gammaproteobacteria > Pseudomonadales > Azotimanducaceae > UBA11889. Next base: position 58,555 of record PAMR01000024.1, on the reverse strand, counting down.
GCAACAAATGTAATCTTGGACGTTGCCCCGAACCGACAGATAAAGCGGCTATCCAGTTCGCATGACGACACCCGCTAGAAAACATCCAATTCCCATTGAGTAAATAGCCACCCGAAACTTCTTCTGAAGTCGTGCCTTGTGGCGGCCCATTAGCGACTATTGTATTTTCGTCACCCCAGATTGCTTTAGCGATTGATCTAGGCGCCCTGCATGCAGTGGTCGCATATACTGCTCCCTGATTTAGACACCATCCAGCACTTCCATCGGCATACGCGATAGATCGAACGACATCGAGATATTCGACCCAATCCATCTCTTCACCACCNTANGCNCGAGGAATCAGNAACCTAAANAGTCCAGCATCCCTCATTGCATGAATAAGCTCAGCNGGCAGTTGGCGATCTCTATCAATCGTGTCTGCTAATTCAGTTACACGCGGTGCGATTCCCTTAGCTCGNTCNAGTGGATCAGATACACGGAGACTACGCATCAAACAACNCTCCATACCACAAACAATTTCCGCACAGCTTCAATATTTTTTTCATCGAGGCATTGAACCACCGGGTTCTCCTTCAGAACTTCCGTCTCTTTCAAAATCGGGTTCTACATTCAAGTCTTGTTGCCTCTGCGAATCGTTTGATTCTTCGAGCCCTAAAAGTTCATTGGCCGCTGCCGCATCCTGAAANTGAAGTTCATGAAGGGTGAAATAGATTCCTTGTTTCGCTAGTAATTCCTCATGGGTCCCTATTTCCTTCACCTCGCCATGATGTAAAACCAAGACGCGATCACATTCTCTAATGGTTTGTAACCGATGAGCNATAATAATAGAGCTCCTACCTTCCGTGAGTTTATGAAGCGCATCTTGGATCACCATTTCTGTGGCTGTATCAATAGAAGCTGTTGCTTCATCCAAGACNAACACCTCAGGATCAGCAGCAAGCACCCGAGCAAAAGCCAGCAATTGACGTTGNCCCTGCGAGAGTGATTTACCGCGTTCGCTCAGCTCAGTTTCGTAGCCATCTGGAAGTTCGCGGATAAATTTATCTGCGTTCACTACTCGGGCTGCCCATTCAGCACGATCATCTGATATTTCCGGATCGTTCAAAGTGATATTGTCGCGTATGGTTCCAGAAAAGATATGGAAATCCTGCAGTACAACGCCAACCCGGTTACGCAGGTCTTTGCTAGCTATCCGATTGACATCGATATCATCAATAAANATCATACTATCTGCAAAATCATAAAAACGTACCAGCAGACGAATAATGGTGCTCTTTCCCGATCCGGTAGGCCCTACCACTGCCAATTTTTCTCCGGGCTGAATTTCAAACGATACATTTTTTAGTACTGGATCATTCTCTCGATATGCAAAATGCACATTTCGAAACTCAATTTGCCCTCTAAGGCGATCTGGTAAATTGACCGGCTCATCGGGTTCGTGAAGTTTTTCATCCCAGTCCAGAGCTTGGAAAATTCGTTCTCCAGAGGCCATCGACCGAAATAGAACATTAAATTGTTGTCCGAGCGCGACTACCGGCTGGATCATCATATGAACCAGATTAGTAAATAGAACCATTGCTCCGAGGGATATTTCATTCTGTACTACATGTCCACCGCCATACCAAATAATTCCCGCGATCGCGATCGATGCAAGGCTATTATTAAAATTTTCGTATAACACTTCGTAGTTGATTGCTCTATTTTCTTGTAAGCGGTTGTTTTGATTCAGCTCCCGATATTGCTGCATATTGGTTGGTTCTCGACTCGATAGCTGAACCACTTCAATACCCGATAGGTCTTCCTGCATGTACTGATTAAGCGAAGACACGGAATCCCTAATAAGCCGAAATATGCGAGACATCAAACGACGAAAGATATACGTTCCGATTCCCGCAAGAGGAAGTGCGAGAGCGACGACGCCCGTTAAATCAGGGCTGATATGAATCATTAAGAATAGTGCTATAAAAAATGGTACGAATTCCCCCGCAAGCATTCCAAATCCTGTCAATAATCCAAACAGACTCTCAACGTCATTACTAACTCTTGTCATCACTCGACCAACAGCAACATTGTCGTAGAAAGAAGCTGGTTTGGATTCCAAACTCGCAAACAAATCCATACGCAAATCACGGAGAGATTTAAGCGCAGAACTCGCCAAAGTGAGTTGATGGCCGAACATAAGAACCGATTGAGCAACTGTAAGGAGCACATAGAGTATTCCCGCCGCCACAAGAGGTTGCGTTTGCAAAAGGTTTCTAATCGACTCCATCAAACCGATCATTCCGTAGTCAGGCAGCGATTCCGCCGTCGTGCTCGGAAGAAGAATCGAATCAATTATTACTCTTCCAGTAACGACTGGCAGCATAACGGCTGCAATGGCACCCATAACTACCAGTCCGATACTAACAAAAAGAGTCTTCCGATAAGGCTTCATCCATCCGAGCAACCGAATAAACATTCGAATATTCAGAGCCTGATGAGTGAGTTCTACATCAAAAGCCGAGTAATTTCTCTCCATAGAGGAAGTACTTTTCGCCTCAGCCATCAATCAGCACCCGCCACGTTCGAGAAGACATCTGATTCGTCTTCTAGATCCTTTAACAGTCGAGCTTTACGTTGCCGATCTTGATCTTGATCGCTCTGAATAGCCGCTAGATCAGCATAGTAACCACCCAGAGCAATTAGCTGATCATGCGTTCCCGACTCTGAGATTCGGCCATTATCGATAATTAAAATCCTATCAGCATGCCGTGCAGTAGAAACACGATGCGAAATTAGGAGGGTAGTTCGGTCTTGTCGTAAGCGAGTAAGTCCCGAAAGTATTTTCTCTTCAGTTTCTGTATCAACTGCAGAAAAGCAATCGTCCAGCAAAAGAATCGGCGATCTTCTAACCAATCCCCTAGCCAATGTAGCCCTCTGCTTTTGACCACCCGAAAGGGTTTGCCCTCGCTCCCCTACCATAGTGGAAAGCCCCTCGGAAAATTCCTTAATTGCATCTGTCAACCCAGCGGCATCCGCAGCGATCCACAGCTCTGGATCTTCTCTTTCAGGCAAGTCGTACGTGAGATTTTCGCGAAGCGTCGTCGAGAACAAAAAAGGATCTTGCGGCACAAGTGCTACTACCTTACGAAGTTCCCGTACTGGAAAATTACTAATATCTTGCCCGTCTATAAATACGGAATGTTCCGGTGTATCAATCAACCGAATAATTGCTTTTAGAAGGGTCGATTTTCCAGAACCCACACGCCCAAGAATCGCCACGGTTTCGCCAGGTTCTACCATCAAACTCACATTTTCAATAGTTGGACGGGCCGCGCCGGGATGAGAGAATGTCAAATCACGAAATTCAATACGTCCTTCCAAGTGACTGGGGATAGACTGCCTCGGAGAATCTTTAATCTCGTGCTCGTAATCTAAAATCTCGAAGAGTCTCTGCGTCCCAGCCGCAGCGGCAACAAACATAGATAACTGCATACCAATGAATCGAACTGGCCATATCACCATCCACATATAACCAGTAAAAGCCGTATAGGTACCCAAAGTTATCTCCCCATTCAGCACGAGGGCCCCTCCCACGAAGATGAGAAAGGCTGGTGGAGCGATGGAGATCAACGGCATAATCAGATTAATCCAGGCGTTATAACGAGTTGCTCGATAAACTTTTTGGGCGTACCTGGTGCTAACTTGAAAAAAGCTTTTTATCTCTTGTTCTTCCTGAGACATGGCCTGAATCGTTCGAATGCCATTAAGATTTTCTTGAGTAAACGTATTGACCGCAGCCATTGCCTCCTGCTGATCTCGATAGTAGGGAAACATTCGCCGAGCTAATAGGAATCCTACTAGGGCCAAAAGAGGAAGCGGTGCTACCACCCAAACCGCTAAATCCGGAGACAGCATCCACATAAAGTAAGCCCCCGTTGCTAGCGTAAAAATGAAGAGTATGAGATCAACAGCCCCAAACGAGACCACCATCCGGACCATATTAATGTCATTAATCGTACGAGACATCAGGTCCCCGGTACTGAACTTGTTGAAAAAGTTTGGTCCTTGGGGCTGTATGTGATTAAAAACCCGTTTTCGCAAATCATAGGCAACTGCTATTGATATGCGGCGCATTGCGCGTCTTGAGACAACAAAAATGAAAAATCTCACTACCACTATGCCAATCATACCTAGAGCGGGGACTAGAACATTTGGCGGTATTTCAGGATCGGCCAAACTATCAATGGCCATTTTCATTAATAGAGGCGTTATCGCATCAAGGAATCTCGTAATCAGAAGGCCAAAAAAAGCCGCCACAAGAACCCATTTATAGTGCCGTAGGTAGTCTAATAGACGTTTTAAATGCCCGAGGTGCTTAAACGATGATCGTTCTCGCCTCGGTGCAGCTGGGGTCACTGAAACCACGATCGCTTCCGAAATTCGCTGAGAGACTTACAAAAAGGTCGGACACAAAAAAAACCAGCCTACCAGAATGAAGCCACTACGGCGCTATCAATCTTCATTTTGTATGTTATTTAAAATTAAATATTTATAGTAAATTATTGTATTTATTGAACTAATTTTCTTAATTTTTCTAAGGGAGGAGATCCGTTCAGGGGCATCAAAATAGCGTCATCAATACCAGATTCCTCGTACTTCTTGAGCTGCCGAGATAGCAACTCAATGTCTGTTTCTGGTCCTACCTGGATAGTTGACACTATCGCTCTCGTTCCCCCGAAGGCACGGTATGTCTTAAGGGACCGCAAAATTTCATCGCTCGTTCGGTAGGTTCCCGAAGCAATCCAACCATCGTATTCTCGCGCCGCTATCTCAACATTTTTCCCCCAGGTACCCATAAGGATGGGCGGTTTACCTATGAGATGAGGCCAAACATTCAGATCGCGATTCAAATATTGTCCCGCGTCTCTCCATTGCCTAAGTTCCCTGATCCTCTGATCATAGTCTAAAAATCGTTCACTATATTGTCTATCTAGCAAACGAAAATCCGCCTCTGTCGAACCTGCGCCTACCCCCAAAACAAATCGATCGGGTGCCAATTGTGTGAGTGACGCCATGCGGTGTGCGAGGTCCGGCATGTCATAGAGGGGCAACTGAACCACGGCAGTTCCAATTTCCAAATTAGTTACTGTCGCGGCCACCGTCAATGCGACAAAGGGATCACTAAACATAAACCCTCTTCCCAAAGCCTGCGGAATCCATATTGAGTCAAAGCCCGAATCTTCAAATGCTCGACAGTGATTGGCTAACCCTTGAGGATCAACAGCAGAATCCCCCAAAGGGGCTAGCAAACCTCCCAGTCGCATAATTTAGACCATTGCCTTCTGGTCTGCTCGCGACTGAACCCGCAATGCACTTTCAATTTCTAGTTCCACCGAAACTTTCACCTACCGTCCTACCACTTTAACTATCAATCCATCCAGCGTTTCATCCATTTCTATTTGGCACGAAAGACGACTGTTATCTAAAACTTCTCCATCAAACTCCAACATATCGCGCTCTAAAGCACTCGGGGGTCCGACTTTTTCCATCCAATCTGGCGATACATGCACATGGCAAGTTGCACAGGAACAACCACCACCACATTCCGCGTCAATGCCCTCGATCCCTTCCGCTCGAGCTAATTCCATTACGATATCGCCGCTATCACCCTGAACCGCCACCGTATCGCCGTCTAATGTTTCAAAATAGATCGTTGGCAAGTATAGGCCTCCTAAAAATAAGTAACTTCATTATACCGTTTCTGCTAATAAGCCGAGATAGTGTTGTAGGCTTTTACGCTGTTCTCTCCAGTGTGGCACCACCCTATTCATCAATTTTTTGAATCGAGGCCCGTGGTTCATTTCTGTCAAATGGCATAATTCATGATGAACCACGTAGTCGGTAAGGGACTTAGGGACCTTTACAAGATGTGAATTTAGAGACAACCGACCGCTAGCAGAACAGCTTCCCCAACGAGACTTCATATATAAATGTCGCCATGCCGGTTCCTTTTCAACAAAAGGAGAACTTTCAACACAACGTCTCAGCGAATCCAGTAGGACAGCATCAGCCTTCTGTGAATAAAATCTCCAAATGGCTGCTTTCGGATCATCTCCGGATCGTAGCGACAGCACCATTTCTTGGTCGCGAAGACTGATTCTTGTTTCAGAACCCATTAAGACTTTAAGGACATAGGGCTGCCCGAGATAATACAAAATGGCCCCGTTTTCGTATCTATCCGGATACCAACAAGGTGTATTTTCTGCGGCTTCTTTCGCACGGTAACGGATCCAGCGGGCGTGATCAGTCAAAATAGACTGTACTTCGTCTGTTGTCATGNGATCTNGTGCATCAATGCACACCGTTCCTCGAGGATCGAATGNCAACNCAATTCGATTACGACGNCGATTATTCGTGCGAACNTCCACCGAGATTATTTTCCCCGCAAGCTCGACCTCAAATTTTTGAAAAGCTTCAGTATTACTCAATGCCCACTCGATAGTTTCCTAGTTTGTTTCATGCGGAAATGATTCATGTCAAAAGGTCACACAATACGCTTGTATAGCCAATCTACCGGCGCATAATAGTCCACCTGTCGGGCAATTAATAAGGAGGTGATTAGTGCAATCTAAGGTAGAGGGGTCAGGGGCATAATCTGACCCCAAACCGTGGGTAGGGGGTTACCCCCTACCCGTTTTAATCCCAAGTAATCCCAAGTTTGAATCGCTGAATGACTTCCTCCTGCTAATCCGCAATAATTTGAGCCTCGTGAGCTGACATTACGACCCAACGGCTACTTCAAGAGGAATCCATGAAACTCGCAGTTGAATTTCCGAGTGTTGCATATCGAGAAGGCGGTGAAGGCGTTATCCGTCTTGCACGAGGAATCGAGGAAATTGGTTTTGATCAGCTCGATGTTTTTGACCACGTGGTCATGGGTTACCCAACACAATCACGAGATACTCCGAGGTATCCACCCCAGATGCCCGTCATGGAAGCTCTGATGCTCTTATCGTACGTCAGCTCTGCTACGTCCAAAATTGGCATTGGTACTGAAGTCCTGGTCCTTCCCCAACGGCAACCCGTCTTAGTTGCCAAGCAAGTTAGTACGCTTGACGTACTATCAGGCGGTCGCGTCAGGCTTGGTGTCGGCGTTGGATGGCAAGCATCCGAATACGATGCGTTGGATCAAGACTTCTCAAATCGCGGTGAACGAATGGATGACGCGATTGAGATTCTCCGAAGTTATTGGGACCATCCAGAAGTCACATACGAATACAAACACTACAGTTCAACATCCATGGCATTAGAGCCTAAACCTCCGCAAGGTAAGAACCTACCTATTTGGATCGGTGGTAATGTGGAACGTACTTTTCGTAGAGTCGGCGAACTCGGCAATGGCTGGCTAGCAACTGCGATCACTGATCCAGAAGTCGCTAAAGTATGCAAAAATAAAATCGCCCAATACGCTGAATCTGCAGGGAGAAATCCATCGGAGATCGGTTACCAGATGATGCTCGACATTCCACCAACAGATGCCCAAGGGAAACAATTCTACAAAAATCTAGATTTAGTCACCAAGCGAGCACATGAAGTTAGCGAATGGGGATTTGAATGGGGTGCGATAAATGCTACCGCGATTTTTCAGGCAGGTTACCGATCCATTGACGAAATACTTAGTCGTTTAGAGGCAGTCTATAATGCAATACAAAATTAATAATTCATTATGCGATCTGAAACAACTCGGATGGATACCTTAATCGTAACGTGGAACACATTGACTACATAGCAAGGGCCGAATCCGTGGTAGAACTCGTGAGGCAATATGCTGACGAAGCCGAGCGTATTCGCCACCTTCCACCTGAAGTCGCACAAGCGTTCGCCGAATTGGGCTTATACAGAGTCGCGGCGCCCACGGACATCCACGGCGCCGACAAAGATCCGTTGACGCAAATGCGCATTATCGAAATCGTATCGCAAGCCGATGGTGCCAGTGGATGGAACCTAATGATTGGCATTGAGACATTCGGACTTATAGCGCCAGCACTTGTTTCCTGCCCGGAACTTATTTCCGATCCCAAGGTCATCATGGCCAGTTCTACGGCCGCTGTTGGAACAGCCGAAAAAACACCACAGGGATGGTTAGTGAATGGACAATGGCAATTTGTCAGCGGCATACACAATGCGGAAGTTTTTGGAGCAACGGTTCAACTCTATGAAAATGGAGAGCGTATAGATAAAAACAATCGTTACGCGGTAATACCGCTCGGCGAATTCGAAATACTTGATACATGGAATGTAGCAGGCCTCCGAGGGTCCGGTTCTCATGATGTTCGAGTGAATAATGTTCTTGTACCAGACGAAAGAATCGCCTTACCCATGGGAGGTATGCGAGACCGATCTGTACAAACGCGCTTTCCATTAGGCAACCGTCTAGCATTCAACAAAGCAGCTGTCGGTTTAGGAATTGCGCGAGCAGGTATAGAGGCGTTTGTCGCAATCGCCACCAATAAAACCCCCCGATTCAGCAATAAGAAATTAAGGGAACGCACATTTGCCCAACGCGCCGTCGCCCGAGCTGAAGCTCGACTTAGAGGGGCTCGCGCAGCCGCTTTTGAACATATCGGACATGTATGGAATCTCGTAAAGGATCATCAAGAAGTTCCTGATAACGATCGTGCTCTCGTCCATATACTCTGCTCGGATGCGGCTGCTGCAGCGGCCGAAGTCGTCGACTGGTTGGCAGAAGCGGCTGGAACGACAGCCAATCAGGTTGGCCACCCGCTCGAACGCATTTCGCGTGATGCTCGGGTAGTCAGACAACACCTAACCGTTGCGCCTCATCACATCGAAGAGGCAGGACGAGTGCTTCTAGACCTCGAACCCACGGGCATAATGCTCAATAAATGAGAGTATTCAGGGGGCTAGTGCCTCCTCTCCCAAGCGTTCCGATAGCCAACTCTTTAACGGAACATCCTCATCTACCGGGGACGTAAAGCCAAATCCCCCATTTGGACTTGCTCCAAGCAATTGTTGCCGTACTGGATCAGCACTCGCCATATAGTGGTCCACGGTCATATTATCGCGTGGCTTAAGCCACCGATAACTGTACCCGTAAAACAATACCTTGCGAGTAACATCAGACACATTACGACCAGCTGCATGCCACAGTCTGCGATCAAAAAAAACAGCATCACCGGGAGCAGCTTGCACCGGAATCGCATCGGGGTGATCGGCTCCATCCTCAGGAAATTCAACCTTGTTACTCAAATGGCTACCCGGTATCACATGAAAATTTCCTCTGTCTGTAGGCGTGGTATCGGTTAGAAAAAAACCTACTTTTAGTGAGATTCTAGGGCGTGGGTTTGACTCGATGTCTATGTTTAGTCGACCGCTGTCTTGATGCCATCCAAGTCTTTTGCCACTTAACTGATAACCCTTGGGTCGCGGTGGTGTGACAATGATATGAGAGTGATACAACTGGATATGCCATCCCAGAATATCAACCACTTTCATAAATGTTTTAGGATGATCAATAAGTTCCAAAAAGCTCTCATCTTGGCCAATAAAATCGAGATGATTCAAAGCCTGTCCCTCCTGAAGCCCTCTTTCTGCATAATGCGGACGCCATTCCCGTTCAACTTTATTTGCGGCTTTCTCGAGAACCTCTAATTGCTCCCTACCGAGTACATTTCGAACAATCAAAAATCCTTCGTTCTCAAATTGAGAACGCTCTTTAGCCGATAGGCGATGTTCCAGACTGCTGTCGTCCATTACCAGGGTCCTCCTCTACTTCCAATCAACCAACTTGTGATAATTATCCCGTTGGAAACCTTAATTCATTCGTGTAAGTCTTAACAGACGCATTGGGGATATCGCATGAAATTTGGACTGTTCGTATATTGCACGGTAGGCCGTAAACATGAATTACAAGCAGGTCTCGCCGGCCGAGATCCACTTTTGTACCACCGTATGATTCACGAGCTAGGAAATTATGCGAAATTCGCAGAAGACAATGGCTATTTTGCATTTGGCCATCCGGAACACCATCTCCAAATCGAGGGATTCGAAGCAGCTAACGATCCTGCTTTAATGGCCATGTGGCTAGGAAAGCATACCGAAAAACTGCGGATTGTTACCTGTGGGTTCGTGTCAACAACTAACAATCCACTAGCTACAGCGGAAAAAATTGCCACCATGGACCACATGTTAAATGGCCGTTTCGGCGTCGGACTAGTTCGTGGATACCAAGCCCGCTGGGTAGAAAACTACAAAGTACAACCCGCTTTAAAAGCTGTGGGGCCTTGGAACAAAAATACAAACGAAGACGAGTTCAATCGAAGATATTTTTCGGAATTCGTAGAGATAGTCATATCGGCTCTGAAAAACGAAACTTTCTCCTATCAAGGCGAATTTTGGCAATTTCCTCCTGCCGACATGGTCAACCCACACCATCACTCGGTCTATACCGATTTTGGCCGTGGCGTTAATAATGATATGAGTATTAACGAAATCGGGATCGCCCCCAAACCACTACAAGACAGCATCCCATTGTATGGCGGATTCTCAGCAAGTTTGAGAACGGCGAAATTTTGGGCGAAATACAAAGGTCGCCCGATAGTACTTTCGGGTAATACGGAATTCCTCAGTCTTCTTTGGAATGAATGGCGCAACGAAGCTGAGGCACACGGACACGATATAGAACCAGGAGATGAAGCGTGTTGGGGCGGCATCATGGTTTGCGCGGAAACAGACAGTAAAGCGTGGGCACTATTCGAAGACATGAAATGGTTTTGGGATAACTGGGCTACCCCCTTTGGTCAGGGCATGCCGGAGCTTCTCGTCGGATCACCTGACACGTTGAACAAGCAAATTGATGCTATCAACAAAACCGTTCCTATTAAGGAATCGTTTTTGTTGATCCCAGCAGGTTTGCATACACCTACCCAAATTAAAGACTCTCTAGACCTATTCGCAAGAAAAGTAATGCCCAACTTCACCGACTGAAACCTGAAATCGTTTAACGAGTTAACTATATCGCTGAATTTTCTTATTCCGTTTCTAGTGATTGGAGATACGCATCAACGAAATCGATGCGGTCTTTTCCCCAAAACAACTCGTCGCTAACCATATACGAAGGTGCCCCGAAAACCCCCAATTTCAAAGCTGCTTGCGTTTCATCAATCAATTCTTGTCGGACCAAATCAGACTCACACGCTTGTAAAAAAGCATTGGTATTTTCGCCAATTTCCTCTGCCACTGAAACCAAACCTTCCAAAGTTTCTAACGAGCTATCGTTCTCTTCCCAATACCGTCGGAAAATTGTATGAATGTAGGGACTCTCCACGCCAAGATCACGCGCCACCAAAGCACCTCGTAACAAATGACTCGTCTTAATCGGAAATTTATCGGGCATTCGAAATGGCAAGTTGTATCGCTCTGCCCATCGTTCTAAATCGCGTCTTCTATTTGCCAATTTAGCTTTCGGTTCATCCATTAGCGCATATTTGTGATGACGAAAAACATAACCTAGATTGAATGGATGCATGACAAGATGAGCTCCTCGTCTTTCAATCACTTCACCCAATAAATGCAACGCAAAATATGTATTTGTACTGCCGATATCCCAATAAAAGTGAACTGTACTACTCATGACTCAGCCTTGAATGTGCTTGCGTACAATTCACGCAAGCGATTCTTTTGTACCTTGCCCATTGCATTGCGGGGCAACTCATTCAGGTGAAAAATTGCTTTGGGCTGCTTAAATCTCGCCAATCGATCTTTTAGGTAAGCATCGAGTTCGGAAAGTTTGATCAAAGAGTTTCCGACGATCACTACTACCACCGCTTCCCCGAAGTCCGGATGTGGGACCCCTATCACCGCAGATTCCTTTACCCCTTCGAGAGCATCAATAAGAATCTCGACTTCTTTCGGATAAACGTTTAATCCACCAGAAATAACAAGATCCTTCTCCCTTCCTACGATAGATACTCGACCATCCGAGCTCATCACACCCATGTCACCCGTAACAAAAAAACCATCAGAACGAAATTCCTGAGCTGTTTTTTCAGGCATACGCCAATAGCCACTGAACACGTTGGGACCTCGTACTTCTATTCCGCCAACCAACTCGGGTTTTAAAACCTCTCCTTTATCGCCGGTTATACGGACTTGAACATTCGGTAAAGCATAACCAACAGTTCCCGCCAAACGATCACCATCATACGGGTTCGACGTGATCATTCCTGTTTCACTCATGCCGTAGCGCTCTAAGATTCTGTGTCCAGTCTTCTCTTCGAAATTCAAAAATGTCTGTTCGGTTAGCGGCGCCGATCCCGATATAAAAAGCCGCATGTGGTCGGTAAGTTGCTCATCAAATTCTGAATACTCCAAAAGACGCGTATAAAAGGTCGGTACTCCCATCAAGACCGTTGCCTGCTTGATGTGCTGAATAATTGCTCCCGCTTCAAACTTTGGGAAAAACAACATCGTCGTTCCAGTTAAGAACACGCAATGGCTCGCTACAAACAAACCATGCACATGATAAATAGGAAGTGCATGAATCAAAATATCATTGTCCTGCCACGACCAGTAGTTGACGAGAGTCTCTGCATTACTGGACAAATTATCGTGCGATAGCATCGCGCCTTTAGAGCGTCCAGTAGTGCCCGATGTATAGAGAATAGCCGCCAACTCTTCCCCCTTTAAGGAAGCTACTACACCGTTCGTACTTTGAGATTTCGCCAAAACGGCTAAAGAACCAGACCCATCGGAATCTAAGATCATATTGCTAGGGCCTAGATTCACATCGGTACTCGAGACCAGAACCTTCGGATCCGCATCACTCACAAAATAAGCCACTTCGTCCAGCGTATAAGCCGTATTGACGGGAACATATACACCTCCTATTTGCAGACAACCCAAATACAGCGCAATCGCTTCCGGCGTCTTTTCGACTTGGACCATTACCCGATCTCCCGGTTCAACACCGAGAGAATTCAGTGCGTTCGCGTACTGGCCCATGGCAAAAAGTAAATCTTGGTAGGTCCAATCCGCTAACCCAGGCCGCAGCAGACAAACCTTATCTAAATTTGATTCGAACACTTGCCGAAAGCGCGCAGCTATATTCGCGTTCATTAATCGCCTATCTGTATATGATTGTGAAAGGAGCATCGTAGCACTCTATAGATTCCGCAATAGTCCAAATATCTTTACGCTTTTCATCGCATTCACGACCCAATCACAATGCCATTTGATAATGCTCGTAAGGTTATGCAAGATTCCACCAGCAACCTAAAACCTGAAGAGGAACCCGAATGAACCTCAACGAATTTAGAAACGAGACCCGTGCGTGGATACAAAATAATCTACCCAAAGAAATCTCTGGCAGGCCCGACGGTTTCTCCGGTGGCAATAAAGGCGGTACGCAAAGCTCCGATCATAAACGCTGGTTTGATGCCTGTTACGAGCGTGGATTCACAGTGCCCAGTTGGCCTAAAGAATATGGTGGTGCTGGATTAGACAACTCAGAAGAACGAATTCTCCGGGAAGAAATGACTGCAGCGGGCGCTCCCGAACCACTGGGAGGTATGGGCGTTACGATGATCGGCCCAACTTTGCTCGAATATGGCACAGAAGACCAAAGACAGCGCCATCTATCCAAAATAGCAAGTGGGGAAATTCGCTGGTGTCAGGGATATTCGGAGCCAAATGCTGGCTCTGATTTAGCTTCGTTACAAACACGCGCCGTGGACGAGGGTGATCATTATCTCGTCAATGGATCAAAAATATGGACGTCTGGCGCTAATTTTGCCGATTGGATTTTTTGCCTAGTTAGAACAGAACCTGATGCACCTAAACACGAGGGAATCAGCTTTGTGCTATTTTCAATGGATGATCCGGGTGTCTCAGTGAAACCGATTGTTCTAATTGCCGGAAACTCCCCTTTTTGCCAATGTTTTTTCGATGACGTTAAAGTGGCTAAAAATGATTTAATCGGTCAGGAAAATCGGGGATGGACTGTTGCTAAACGACTTCTTCAACACGAAAGATCGATGATATCGGGCTTCAGCTCGGCGGGAGCTGGTGCAGGAACAAAAAGCACGGGCGTTTCTGGCATCGCGAAAACAGCCCTCAAGTACTACGGGGAAAAAGATGGCCGTATAGGCGATATAGAAGGTCGCTCTGAAGTAACACAACTCAATATAGATAGTCGTGCATTTAGTCTAACTGCTCGCAGGGCCGCACAAGAAAGCTCTGGTGGTACGCCGACATTTGTGACGTCTATGTTCAAGTACTATGCAACCGAACTCGGAAAGCGTCGCATGGAATCTCTCATGGCAATGCGAGGTGCAGACGCATTGGGATGGGAAGGAAAAAGCTTTGACACAAACGCTCTCGGTGACACACGCCAATGGCTAATGGGTAAAGCAGGAACCATCGCGGGAGGCAGTTCCGAAGTTCAACTCAATATCATCGCTAAACGCGTTTTAGGACTTCCCGACTGACTTCTACCGAGTCAGCGATAGCAAACAAATGACTATAGCGAGTGATCTGACGAACCGAGGATTTCACGTATTCAAACAGTGGTTAAACGAAGGGGAAATTACCGATTTCCAAGATGATTATGCCTCAGACAAAGCTATAGATAACAATGCCTATGCGCTCGGTAAAGTAAGCCCTCAAGTGCTTCTTAGTATCAAAGGCAAACTCACTAGCTTACTGGAGTCGGTAAAAACTGAGCATGTTTTTGCTCCCAATCATCTCGGAGGAGGTGCTTATTTTGCCACCGAAAAAGGCATCGATTTCGATTGGCACCAGGATCATGAAAGTCTCTTTATTCAACAAACTCACCAAGACTATCTCAATATTTACGTCCCGATCCTTAAACCGAATCACACACAAAGCAACTTAAGCATCATTCCAATTGATTCTTGGAAAGCAGCTGCTCCTGAGGCATGGAAGCTTTTTGAGTGGCAAGGCGCTTCTAGCGCTCGTACAGAAAACGGGAAAACACACATCTCTAATGATCATTCCGGCGGAGAAAGAGTCACACTAAATTTTCCTATCGATGAGATATCCGAAACGCCATGCCTCAATCCGGGGGATGCCCTTTTACTGCGAGGTGATATGTTCCATAAGACACAAGACACCCAAACTAATCGAGTAGCCTTGTCGGTCCGAGCCTGGAACAATAGACACACCGTCACTAGGGACCATTTCTTGCAGACCTGCGAAGTAAAAAATGCTTTTAAAGAAAAAAATAAATCCATGTACAGCGCTATCGCATCAGTGTTCGAAGCACACAGTCAATTAACCATAGGCGAACTTCTTGTTAGATCAAATGCAATAACCCAACAGACAACACCCGACCCCTAAATAATCCCTATTTCTCAAGTAAGTATACGTATATGCAAACCAAGCTCTTATGGTCGCCGAGCAAAGATCTGAAAGACAATGCAAACCTCACCCGCTTCGCGCGATTTTGTCAATTGCCAAACGATATCACCTACTCACAATTACATGACTTTTCCATTAACTCTCGAAGTGATTTCTGGAAAGACGTATGGGAGTTTACCGGCGTGATAGGCGACCGTACCGATGCGATTATCGCTAACGAAAATCGTTTTCCCGGAACACGCTGGTTCCCAAACGCAGCCCTCAATTACGCAGAAAACTTACTACGTTTTGACGATGANCAACCGGCACTCATCAGCGTAACGGAAACTGGAACCAAACAAATAGTCACGTATTCGGAATTACGANATAGCGTTGCTAAAGTCAAAGCNGAGTTAGAAAATCTCGGAGTAAAACGTGGAGATCGAGTAGCCGGATGGCTGCCCAACATACCTGAAACGGTGATCGCTATGTTGGCAACGACCGCACTTGGCGCTATATGGTCCTCGACATCACCTGATTTCGGGGTGGAAGGCGCACTTGATCGCTTCGGACAAATAGAGCCTAAAGTACTATTCGCCTGTGACGGTTATCAATANAACGGGAAAGAATACGAAGTAACGAACAACGTCGCCATCGTCACCGAGAAAATAGAAAGTATTCAACAGGTAATTTGGATTTCACTTATCGGCAGACATGAGAACACCTTCGAGGAAATTCTGAAGCGCCCGGATACAACNCTACGTTTCGAACAAGTACCTTTTGATCATCCTCTGTTCATCATGTATTCATCGGGTACAACTGGTAAACCAAAATGCATCGTCCATGGTCATGGCGGCACCCTTTTACAGCATCTCAAAGAACACCAACTACACTGTGATTTAAAACGACACGATGTGTTATTTTTTTTCACCACATGTGGCTGGATGATGTGGAATTGGCTAGTCAGCGGCCTGGCAACAGGAGCATCGATTGTATTGTATGAAGGTTCACCGTTTGTTCGGAGAGATATTCTTCCTGACATGATTGATCACCTGGGAATAACAATATTTGGCGTGGGAGCTAAATATATTGCCGGCTTGCAAAAAGCCGGAGCCAAACCAAAAAGCACCCACGAACTCAAGACCTTAAAAACCATACTGTCTACCGGGTCACCGCTCACACACGAATCGTTTCAGTACGTATACACACACTTCAAATCGGATGTGTGGCTAGCATCCATATCCGGGGGCACAGACCTTTTATCATGCTTTGTATTAGGCAATCCGTGGAACAGCGTTTACGAAGGTCAGATTCAAGGTCCAGGCCTCGGGATGGATGCCGATGTCGCTGATGAAGAAGGGAATCCAATTGCTGATGCGAAAGGCGAACTCGTGTGTCGTAAATCCTTTCCAAGCACACCCATCGGCTTTTGGAACGACGTAAATGACACTGCTTTTCATTCAGCCTATTTTGAGAAATTTTCAAATACGTGGGCTCATGGTGACTTCGCTGAAATAGACTCAAACACCGGTGGTTATATCATCCATGGTAGAAGCGATTCCGTATTGAATCCTGCCGGAGTCAGAATTGGAACTGCAGAAATCTATCGTCAGGTTGAATCGCTGGACGAAATTCTCGAATCCCTTTGTATTGGACAGGAATGGGAGGGGGATACTCGTATCGTGTTATTCGTAATCTTGCATCGTGACGAGATCCTTACCGAGGGACTCAAGCAAAGAATACGAATCCACATTCGCACCAACACGACTCCACGCCACGTTCCTTCTCGAATTATCGCGGTTCCAGATATACCACGCACCTTGTCAGGAAAGATTGCCGAAATTGCGGTACGCGAAGTCGTACATGAAAGAACTATCAAGAATTCAAACGCTTTAGCAAATCCGGAGGCACTCACTTACTTTAAGAATTTAGCGGAGCTTAAAGCCTGATTTCTAACCGCTGAAGCAAACTTTACTTAACGTATTTCTTGTGTAGCAATTCTACCCTCAATCTCTGCCGACCACTGCTCCGGACCACTAACATGTATCGATTCTCCTTGAGAATCCACCGAAACGGTAACAGGCATATCTTTAACCACAAACTCGTATATGGCCTCCATACCCAAGTCATCAAACGCCAGCAGCGTGGATTTCGTAATCGCTTTCGCAACTAGATACGCTGCCCCTCCAACGGCAATGAGAGATACGGCTTGATGTTCACGTATGGCTTCAATAGCTTCTCGACCTCTTTCAGCTTTACCGATCATTCCGATAAGACCAGTTTTCTCCAGCATGGTTCGCGTAAACTTGTCCATTCGAGTTGCCGTAGTCGGACCTGCCGGTCCGACCACCTCGTCGCCCACTGGATCCACTGGACCGACGTAATAAATAAACCGATTCGTAAAATCTACGGGCAATGTTTCACCATTTGCAATCATATCGACCAGGCGTTTATGCGCAGCATCTCTGCCGGTTAGAAGTCGGCCAGACAATAAAAGTGTATCCCCGGATTTCCAGCTTCGGACGTCCTCTGAAGTAATCGTATCTATGTCAATCCGGCGTACATCTTTCCCGGGCTCGAAAGCAATATCTGGCCAATCCTTCAGATCAGGCGGATCAAATTCCGCAGGGCCACTACCGTCTAACTCGAACTTTAGATGTCTCGTTGCCGAACAATTCGGAATTAGAGCTACCGGCTTGTTGGCAGCATGAGTGGGATACTCTTTTACCTTTACATCCAAAACAGTGGTCAACCCCCCAAGGCCCTGCGCACCAATGCCTAGCGCATTAACCTCATCAAAAATCGAAAGCCGAAGCTCTTCCGCACTATTTGAAGGTCCTCTTTCCTTAAGGGCATGGATGTCAATAGGATCCATGATCGATTCTTTAGCTAGCAGCATGGCCTTCTCCGGCGTACCACCGATACCAATTCCAAGTATGCCCGGGGGACACCACCCAGCACCCATCGTAGGNACTACTGACATGACCCAATCCTGTACATTGTCCGAAGGATTGAGCATGGCAAATTTAGCTTTAGCCTCACTACCACCGCCTTTTGCCGCCACCTCAACTTCGAGCGTATCGCCTGGCACCACTTTCATGTGTATAACGGCCGGCGTGTTATCCTTGGTATTGGCACGGGCACCATTAGGATCATTTAACACCGAGCCACGAAGTAGATTCTCGGAGTGGGTATATGCACGTCGAACGCCTTCATTCACCATCTCCTCAACACTCATGGTTCCTTTCCAGGTTACCCCCATACCGATATTCAAAAATACGATCACAATACCCGTATCTTGACAGATAGGCCTTTTCCCAATCGCACACATACGCGAATTAACTAGTACTTGTGCCAAAGCGGCTTTAGCGGGCTGGGATTCTTCGCGATCGTAGGCGTCCGACATAGCCTTGATGAAATCTGGCGGATGATAATAAGAAATATATTGAAGTGCGTCGGCAACACTTTCGATTACGTCTTCCTGACAAATTGTGCTCATATCAAACCTGTTTCCCAAACAACCGAGTCGTTTGTGCCCTATTAATCTTNGGCANCAAAAACCNATTCACTANGCTAACCAAACGCAAGTCTCGCATTCCGGATCAGCTTTAGCCTCGTCAGTTGACAATTGATACTGAGGAGTATCCAGTCGTTCGGTTCGATCGTCGTCGTAATCCCCAGCATTCGGTCCGCTTTCAGCCGGCAACATGACCCGATTCTTCCAGTCATCATTTTCTGCCCAAAATAATTTTGTNTCGATCGTAGTGGGCTCCGTAGCATAAGCGAGGGTGTTTAATGCCACATTTAGAATATGGCGNTGGCTATACGCATCCCCCGGTTTACCGCTCGTNTGTCCTAACGGGTAATCTGTAAATACTGCCCTTGGCGGATTTACCGATCGTGTTATTGACAATGCACTGGTTAGTGAAATTGTGGGAATACCACGTTCTTCAGTCTCTCGAGCAATCAATCCCACGGATTGATGGCATACCGGTCACACAGGGACCATAACNACCACGTCCACTTGGTNGGCNATTAATCGTTCAGCCAACGCAGGCGCCAACAAATCCGTNACCTTTCTTGATGAATAAATACCACCCATAAAGGTATATGCATGTGCGTTGATAGAACCAAGCACACCCTCATCTACCATTTCACGCAACCGACTAATAGGAAATACGACATTTGGATCACGTCGCGCATCTGTTAAATCGTACGCAAAATGTGTTGCTCGTAGGTTCTCTATCTCGATATCCGTCGCTATTTCACGATAGGAGGTATCGTCCTTATGGTGAAACGCTATCTGTCCTTCAGCGTATATCCCTCCTGAAGCCACCAGTCCGACGCGCCATTCTGACATTGGCTTTTTCGGTATTACAAAAGGCGGCGGCTCACTATTGTGAACCCAGCGATATGCACCGTAANCGAGAGCAGCGTACTGGTCTCGAGTTCTCTGAATATAGTCCACAGGCGGTTGTCGCATGTCGTAATATTAACACCATTAAACACTTTCATAGCGAGTCTATTATGGGACGTCTGGACGGCAAGGTATGTCTGATCACGGGTGGTGCACGGGGACAAGGAGCCGAAGAGGCACGTCTATTCGCTCAAGAGGGAGCAATCGTATGGCTAAGTGACGTACTGAAATCAGAGGGCGAGGCGATAGCAGCAGACATTGGTGGGATATTCAGAGTCCATGACGTAACAGATCCTGACGATTGGTCAGGCCTCATCGAGGCAATTCTCGCCAAGCATCAACGAATCGATGTCCTGATCAATAACGCCGGAATCTTTCGTACAGGCCGACATTACGAGATCGATCTCGACGAATTCCAGGCCGTGATGGAAGTAAACTGTACTGGAGTATTTTTGGGAATGCGTGCCGTAGCTCCAGCCATGCGAGAAGCAGGCTCAGGATCCATAGTAAATATCTCCTCGGTTGCAGGATTAGGGGCGACGCCAGGGGCCTTCGCCTACGGAGCTTCAAAGTGGGCCGTTCGCGGCATGACCAAAACAGCAGCGGTAGAGCTTGGTCGCCGAGGAATACGCGTAAATTCAATTCATCCTGGTTTGATCGAGACAGAGATGCTCAAGCAGCTGCCAGGATCTGACGAACAGGGCAAGCTCACACAACGTATTCCCTTAGGTCGAGTCGCTGATGCGAAAGAAGTCGCTGCGATGGCTCTCTTTCTGGCAAGTGACGAAAGCTCCTATAGTTCGGGAGCGGAATTCGTGATTGATGGCGGGTTGACAGCACTACCCTAGTACTTGGTTATAGATTGGACCTCTTTCGGCAACCAAAACATCAACAACGCCGAAGGAAACAACAAAGACAACAGGCCATAAAAAGCCCAGTCATAACTCCCTGTCGCATCAAAAACCCAGCCCGAAACCAGCGCCCCAAAACTGCCGAAGAAAACAAACAAATTAACGAATCCCATCACTCGACTAAAGGCGTGGACGTCAAATCGTGTTGAGTAAATGAGTCCCAGCATAGGTAGAACTCCACCGGTAGCAAGACCTTGAAATATAGCTGCAAATATAAGCGCTTCTTGTGATGGGTTACCCGCATAAAGGATTAGTGCTACAGAGAGGGATACCGCCATGGAAGCGTACAAAATTCGATGGTCGACTCGATCCCCTAGTCCTCCGTAAACAAATTTCCCGACCACCATACCCACAGACATAATCGAAATAAGCGTTGCCGCAAGACTTTGCGAAAGTCCCATATCGTTTACGTAGGCCCCAATATGAAACTGTATTCCACTAAACGAAGCGTTTATCGGTATAAACGATATCACTGGAATCCAGAATGCTCGTCTTGTTAAAAGAAATGCAATACTTGTTGTCTGCCTAACACGGTCTTTGGCAAAAGTTACTGGCGGCTCTCTACCCAAAATCCACCAGGAAGCCGGTACCGTTAAAACAACCGCAGCAGCTGCAATTATGAGAGCGGTCTGCTCCCATCCGTATCCAATAATTAAATTGGCTACGATGGGAGGAAAAATAAATCCACCGATGGAAGTTCCGCTCGCCGAGACCCCTATAGCAATGCCTCGTTTTTTTTCAAACCAACGAGTCACCAACGTCTGTGCAGCTAACGTACCTGCTAAGACATTCCCAAAGGGCAANACCAGCGCATAAATAACAATCNCCTGCCATAACGCGGTCGCCAAAGATAAAAGAATAAAGCCCAGCGCCATACTCGCTACACCAATGACACTCAGCCACCGTATAGAAAAACGCTCCATGAGAGATCCGCACAGCGGGCTTACTATTCCCACTCCAATCTGCAATAGAAAGATCGCGAGCATAATATCGCTGCGTCGTGTTTCAAAAGCGCTCATCCATGGCACGACAAAAAGGGCGAAGCTATAAATTAATATTCCAACCGTCACCGATTGGTTTATGACGGTAACGCCGACTACGTACCACCCATAACGACTNCTTAATGTTGGCGTATTCAATGAAAAGTCAAAACTCAAAAATNCCTAATCAAATCCAATGTCACCCATAATCNGAAGAGCCGAAGCATCGAATGAGTTTNGTTTGACACCCATCGATAGTGGCGGCAAGGTCGTGGCAATCAAAGGAATATACAACATGTCAGAATCACACGAATTCGCGTTTCATACTAGAGCTGTGCACGCNGGGGCCCGGCCCGAACCAAATACGGGCGCACGCGCCGTGCCAATCTTTCAAACGACAAGTTACGTTTTTGAAGATCCTGAGTCGGCGGCCGCGTATTTTAATCTTCAGGAATATGGAAATACGTATTCGAGAATTATGAACCCTACCGTGGCCGCATTTGAAGAACGCGTCGCAAGTCTAGAGGGCGGCGTTGGAGCGGTGGCATTTGCAAGCGGTCTTGCAGCACAATCTTCTGCCCTTTTTACGCTTCTTAATCCTGGAGACCATGTTGTCGCTTCCGGAGCTCTCTATGGGGGCACCACCACTCAACTCAAACACCTTCTACGCAAGCTCTCGGTCGACTTAACGTTTGTCGATCCAGACGATTCTGTCCATTGGGAAAAAGCCATCCAATCAAACACCAAGCTTTTCTTTGGAGAAACCATCGGGAATCCAGGGGTCAACGTTTTGGACATCGAAACGATCGCTAATATTGCGCACCAAAATAATATCCCTCTACTGGTAGACAATACATTCGCGACGCCCTATCTGTGTCGCCCTATTGAGTGGGGAGCCGACATAGTTGTCCACTCCGCAACTAAATTTATTGGTGGACACGGAACCAGTATCGGCGGAGTCGTCGTCGAATCAGGCGAGTTCGATTGGTCTAACGGAAAATTTCCCGTAATTGCGGAACCTTCACCCGCATACCACGGTTTAGCATTTCACGAAACTTTCGGTATCTATGGCTACCTCATGAAATTACGAGCCGAAACACTGCGGGATTTAGGAGGAGCCATGAGCCCGTTCAATGCCTTTCTTTTTCTGCAGGGGCTTGAGACGCTCCCGTTACGCATGGATCGACACGTAAGTAACGCATCATCGCTAGCACGTTGGTTAGAAAGTCGACCAGGAGTATCACGTGTTCGGCACCCCGAGATACCAACCAATGGGTACAGTCATCTCGTAAAAAAATATCTACCACTTGGAGCCGGTGCTGTATTTTGCTTCGACTTAGATGGAGGTCGTACGGCAGGTCAGGAATTCATCCGTGGCGTCAAATTATTTTCGCACCTGGCTAATGTCGGCGATGCAAAGAGCCTCATCATCCACCCCGCTAGTACCACACACCGGCAACTAAGCGACGAGGAATTAACTGCCGCAGGTATCGGACCTGGTACGATACGGATATCGGTCGGAATAGAAGATATTTCCGATCTACAATGGGATCTAGAACAAGCATTCGATAGGCTCAGCGCATGAATAACGCCGAATATCAAGACTCTACCGTCATACAGAAAATACTCCATACAACAAAGACCATAGCGATTGTCGGGCTTTCTTCTAATCATCTACGAGCCAGCCACTTCGTCGGATTTTATCTGCAGCGTCACGGTTACCGTATAATTCCAGTTAACCCCAGAGAATCGGAAATACTGGGCGAAAAATCATACGGTTCCATTACTGAAGCAAAGGATTCACATGGACACATTGATCTCGTAAATATCTTTAGAGATCCAAGTGCAGTTCCAGCCATTACTGAAGAAGCCATTTCCGTAGGTTCCGACGCAATCTGGCTTCAATTTGGCGTGATTAGTGAAACTGGTGCCAAAGCGGCCGAGTTAGCAGGACTGGACGTTGTCATGGATAAATGTCTCAAAGTCGAACACGCACGTTTCCTAGGTCGAATGCATTGGCTCGGCTTTAATACGGAGGTGGTCACGGCACAACGCGGATAATTATGCCGTTGGCCACAAAAACTCCTCAAGGAATCATGAGCGGGACTCAACCAAAATAGATTCCTCCATCGGTGTTCCGTAGTTTGTCGCGCGAAATCACCATTCGGTGGACCTCAGAAGGCCCCTCACCTATTCGCTTTACACGCATCTCTCGATACCAGCGTTCCAGTGGCATTTCTTGCGCCATTCCCATCCCACCAAACATTTGCATAGCCCGGTCTACACCCCTCCCCGCCGTTTCCGTTCCATACAATTTACAAATCGATGCATCCACCTTGCCTGGCAATCCTTCGTCCACCTTAGAAGCCGCATCGTATATCAGCATTCGAGCAGCTCGTAGCTCGACTTCTGAATCTGCAATCATCCACTGTATTGCCTGTTTATCTGCGAGCATTCCACCCCGGGTGGGCCTTTGCTTGACCCAACCACAAGCCATGTCCAACGCTTCTTGGGCTATACCGATACATCCTGCTGCATAGGGTATTCGAGCATCGACAAGCCAGTTTTGCGCCACCCCAAACCCCTGCCCGACATTGCCAAGAACATTTTCCAAGGGAACTTCACAGTTGTCTAAAACAATTTCGTATGGAGAAAGAGCTCTTATAACCTTGATTTCATTAAAATTAATTCCTGGAAAATCTGGTTCTACTATAAAAGCAGTAATTTCTGGAGGAGCATTTTCAGTCCCATCTTTGGTACGCGCAAAAATAATGCCAAAATCTGCGTGACCGGCGCCGGTAATCCACATTTTTCGACCATTCAACACCCAATGATCACCTGATCTGGTCGCTCTCGTACTTATGTTATTTCGCGGATCAGAGCCACCTGTTGGTTCAGTGATGGCTACAAAAGCGTGTTTTTTCCCTTCTATACAAGGGATGCCGTAGCGTTCTATTTGATCCTGCGTTCCTCCCCATATGATGTTTGGTGGCCCGCCGCCAAAGGCTCCTAGTGCGGGGTTGTATCCGCCCAAGCGGCATTTTGCAGATTCCTCGGCTATCACAACGCGCGCCAAGGCACTTACTGGATTTCCTCCGTATTCCTCTGGGACGGTTAGCCGTGTAAGTCCCATCTCTTCAGCTAAGGCTCGGAGTTTTTTACGATCCTCAGAACTACAACCCGTCGCATCGTGAGGAAGCTTGTCTTCTATGGGTTTGACTTCTTCACGCATAAACCGACGTATCTGATCGCGAAGAAGTACCAGTTCGTCCGGCAATCGAAACCCGTAGTGATTACTTTGCGCATTCAGTTCAACTGCCATAGGTCTACCCTTACCCTAGTTTGGTTAGGGAGATTATAGGTCTAGTCAAATACTTGCCAGGGGTGAAAATCGATAATGTTTTCAATAGCCACTCCAGTCTCGAGTACCAATTCATCTCGACCGTGCGAACCGATAACAGACAGTCCGATTGGAAAACCATCCATGCTGTGGAATGGAAGCGTTAAGTGTGGATAACCGGCGATCGCGGGATGGTCCGCTACATCCGCTGTAAATAATGGTCTATCCCCCATGGAATAGTCGATTTCCCAGGCAGGGGCATTGGTAAATCCGATAAGGACATCCACAAAATGTTCTTTTAGGAGAGAGTCAATGGCATGGGCACTATCTGAGATTACCCTTTGTTCTCTAGCGTAGAGCTCAGCCGGATCTAACAGTGGTGATGACAGAATAGCTGTAAATATTTCATGCCCAAAATAGGCGAGTTCACGGTCACAATGTTCCTCGTTAAATGCCACTATTTTTTCGAGGGTTAAGTCGCAACAGTCGCCATTTAGAGACGATAAATACTTCTCTAAATCCGTACGAAACGAGTGTTTCATCAAAGAATAGCCAGCCGCCTTATTCTCGTAACTAGAAGCGTAGGAGATGCCTCGCTCTACCAGCCCCCCTTCTTTTTCTACGATCGTAAGTACACGCTCTAACTTGGCTAAGATTTCGTTGGAATAATCTGGTGCCGGTGTCAACACTCCTATCCGCAACTGGGAAGTGTGTCTAGCTTCCAACAAGAAACGTTTTCGGGATAACAGGCTCAGCAAAATTCCAGCGTCTGTTACTGTTCTGGCGATGGGGCCTGGGGTGTCCAGCGCGTGAGAAATCGGAATAATCCCATCTGTATCGATGAGTCCTCGGGTCGGTTTCAAACCGACCACTCCGGTTGTCGCAGCAGGACAAACAATCGATCCGATTGTTTCACTCCCAACAGCGGCCGGAGCCATCCCCACCGCAACAGCCACAGCTGAGCCGGAGCTAGAACCACAAGGACTGTACCCCAATCGGAATGGATTATGAGTCTGGCCGCCTACGGCACTCCAGCCTGATATTCCACGCGTCGACCGGAAGTTCGCCCACTCTGTCAGATTCGTTTTACCTAGAATGTGCATCCCTACGGCACGAAGATTGGATATGCAAGAGGCATCTCGTAAAGTGACATTATTAACTAGAGCCAAACTACCAGCAGTTGTAGGCAGTGGGTCTCGCGTTTCGATATTGTCCTTAACCAGAACAGGAATGCCCGAAAAGGGACCATGTACGACCGCAGGAGGTTCATCGGAGTTGATCGAAATAACGGCCCCCAGTTTACAGTTCAAGGACTGGATCCGATCTATGCAGTCGTCTCTATAACGCTTGAAGTCAAAATTCGAGTTCCCCTGATTCTGTACCAATGCTTCTAAAGACAAAGGGAAATTCATAGAACCGATCTGTTTAAATCCAAAACAGTTTTCCCAAAACCGCCGACGGGAACCATCCCCATACGTTACGGCTATCAGATCTAACAAAACGCTTCACAGTTAAGAATGTATTAAAGATACAGATCATGGATCTACGGATAAATGATTCTTAGCTTTTAAGGCGGCTACAATTTCAGCATGCGCTCTTGAATCAAGCCTATAAAAGAACGATACGAGGAATAACAATACATTCACGACCAATGGACATACCGACATCATAAGCAAGATACCCTCTTTCGCCTCGACAGTTTGGGGTTGGTTCGCCACATAACCAAACCAAGCTAACAGTGCCGCAACGCCCGCACCGCCTATCGCTTTAGCAAGCTTCTGAAAGAAACTTGCCGTTGCGAAGACTACGCCATCCGCACGAATCCCAGTCCGTAATTGCGCATACTCAATCGTGTCAGGAATCATTGCCCAGCAAAGAACAGCCACCGGAGCACCCCCGACAGCCAGCACCGACCCCCATACAAACGTCCAAAAAATATCATCCGGTGGCGTCAGATAGAAACCACAACCACCTACTAGAGCGACCATCGCTCCTATCCGAATAGCGCCCGCTTTATCAAAGCGTCTGGTCAGATATGGAATCACTACCAGACTCAGTGTCATCACACCCAACGTGACACCAAAGTAATCTCCAATAAGGTCTGGCCGTTGGACATTGTAAGTAAAATGGTACGGAGCAGCCGCCTGTCGAAAAGTGAACGCTAACATTCCAAAAGTGAATAGCAACATCACAACACCTAGCGGTGGATTCCTACCAATCACTCGAACGCTATCGGTAATTCTCAGGTTTTGGAGTGTTTGAGCAGATATCCGTTCTCGAGTGCGGGCAAATGTAATCCATAGAAGGAGTGTTGCTACTACAGCGAAAAGACTCATCGTGTTCTGGTATCCGCGAGCGTTACCACCAAACCATTCGACAAAGCTCGGTAGGAATGTACTGACTAATATCCCTCCCGAAAAAGCGCATGCCATTCGAACGGTCGATAGTGTCGCTCGTTCCTGATGATTATCAGTTAGAACCGAAGTCATACCGGCATATGGAATCGTGACGACCGTATAGATAATCCCAAAAGCCGTATACGTTAGATAGGCCCAGAGTACTTTCCCGAACTCGTCAAAATCTGGCACGGTAAACGTCGCTACAGTTATCAAGGCAAGAGGTATAGGCCCCCAGAATAGATAAGGCCGAAAGCGCCCCCAACGAGAACGGGTCCTATCAGCGAGATAGCCCATCAACGGATCAGAAATTGCATCAACGAGCCTCGCTACAAAAAAGACTCCAGCGGCTACACTTGCTGATATTCCATAAACTTCGGTATAAAAAAAGAGCAGATAGGACATTACCGACATGAAATAAAGATTGATGCCAAAGTCACCCAATCCGTAACTCAAGCGCTGATCAATCGTTAACATCTCAAACGTCTCTTTTTAAAATAGGGGTAGCCCTGGGACGAGCACACGGATCTTAAACAATGTCGTCGACGCCGTCATGAATAGCGTTTGATAATCGCTCCCCCCCCAAGCAAAGTTCGCGCAAAAGGCCGGTGTTTCAATCACACCCAAATGCGTGCCTCCATCATGGTGATATACATGAACACCACCCGGACCTCCTGCATAGAGATTACCCAAGGAGTCAATTTTTAATCCGTCAGGGGCTGGAGATTCACAAAATATTTCCCCTCCCGACAGCGTACCTTGATCCAGTTGAAAGACCCGGACATGCCGATTCGAAGTATCGGCAACATACAGCCGTGATTCGTTTAGATCTAAGGTAAGTCCATTGGGTTGATTAAAATCGCTGGCCAGAAGCGCTAGATCTCCGTTTGGGGAGATACGATATACGCCTCGAAAATCGAGCTGTAATTCCCGCTCAATTCCGTGTTGTCCCATGCGTCCGTATGTCGGGTCCGTAAAATAAATTGATCCATCTTTCGCCACGACTACATCATTAGGACTGTTTAACTCCTTCCCTTCAAAATGACTGGCGATTGTTACTACAGAATTACCATCGTCGCGGACAACTTGACTCGTCCCATGAAGGCAGCTAATGATTCGGCCTGACTGATCATAGGTGTTTCCATTAGCCATCTCGGAGGGATCGCGATACACGCTTATATCTCCACCATCTTGGTATCGATAGAGCTTATTTTCGGGGATATCCGAAAAGGTCAAATGTTGTTCTTTGGGGTGCCAAATTGGACCTTCAATAAAATTAAATTGATCAGAAATAACCTCACGGGAGGCATCGGCGGCCACTATTTCATTCATTCGCGGATCTACTGCACTCATTCCAAGCGTCTCCAAGCTGTTAAACAATTCTGTCGACGGTGAACCTAGTCAGTTCAGGGTAGAACCGTCAACCTCTATTTAAAGAAGTAGTCTTTTCGAACGCTTTCGCTTTTGGAACCAGAATCCCCAAACCGGTCAATGGGCATGCTATGGTGATGAGATGAATATTAAAACTATCGAAACGTGCCACTGTCATTCAGGTTGGCGAAATTATCATTTTGTAAAGCTAACAACAGATGATGGCACCGTAGGGTGGAGCGAGTACGACGATGGGTTCTCCGGTGCGGGAGTAACTGAAGCGATTGATCGATTATCGCAAGTCGTTGTGGGATTAGATGTACATCACCACGAGAATATATACGCACGCTTAGCCGCTGCCGCGCGCCAATCTCTTGTAGGTGTACTGGCCCGAGCAATTGGCGCAATCGAAAATGCCGTACTAGACGCAAAAGCAAAATTACTTGGCGTACCGTGTTACGAATTATTCGGAGGCAAAGTGCGCGATCAGGTTCGGGTCTATTGGTCGCACTGCGGAACTTGGCGTATTTCCCGTGGTGATATCTACCCGCCCGCCGTAAAAAACCTTGATGATGTCCGAGCGCTAGGGACAGAAGTCAGAGAGCGAGGCTTTACTGCTGCAAAAACGAATATTTTTCGCCAAACGCAAGATGGGTTAGTTGGATGGAATCCAGGTTTTAACGGCCGAGATGATCCAGGTCGTATGCCACCACGCAAAGTACTTGAAGGACTACAAGAATACCTTGCAGCCTTTCGGGAGGGTCTTGGACCAAACGTCGACATCCTTTTGGATCTTAATTTTAATGCGAGAACGGAAGGCTATCTCTCCCTCATACGTGCGCTTGCTGACCATGATATTTTTTGGATAGAAATAGATACGCCCCACGCACCTGCTTTAGCAACTATTCGAAGTCAAAGTCCCTTCACAATCAGTGGATGCGAGTCTCTTACTGGCCTCGTCGAATTTCTCCCCTACTTTCAAAAAGAAGCGTTAGATGTGGCTATCATCGATGCGGTATGGATTGGAATTTGGCAGTCGCTCAAGATAGCGGCAGCGGCTGATGCGTTCCAAGTCAACGTTGCACCACATAATTATTACGGGCACCTGGCAACTTTAATGAACGGACATTTCTGCTCTTCAGTACCAAACCTTAAAATTATGGAAACTGACATTGATCGAGCGTCTGAAGATGCCGAAATATTCACCCATGAACCGGAAATCGTTGATGGGCAACTCATCGTTCCAGACCGGCCGGGCTGGGGTACCGAACCGCGTGAGGACGCATTCTCTAAATTCCCAGCCACCTAAATCCGATACGTGCAATCGCTACGAGAGCGCTACCCGGCCTTAGGCGCGCCCCTGTATCGACGATATTGGAACGCTTCGCTTGCTTCCGTCGGTGGAACTCAGTTACTTATGCTGGGTCAAGGCTGGGTCATCTACGATATATCTGGATCTACTTGGGACCTTGGCGTATTGGGAGCAGCCACTTCTATCCCAACCATATTGATGACTTTCTGGGGCGGCGCCTTAGCCGATCGTTACGAAAAAAAGCAGTTGCTAATGGTTACATCTGCAGTCACGGCAATTTTATGCGCGCTTCTTTTTATATTGGTTTTATTTGATTTCGTTGAGGTATGGCATGTCTGGACAATTGCAGCCTCAATAGCCGTCGCCTCCGGAATCGACTGGCCTACGCGACAGTCTTTTTTTCCTCATCTAATCGATCGATCAATGATGCTTTCGGCTGTGGCGTTGAACTCTATTCTGTGGCAGGTCACGCGAATGATTATGCCAGCGATCGGAGGTGTAATTCTCGCCGTTGATATGTCCCTAGTATTCTTGTTTGGAGCTATTGGTTATACCTTGATGATTTGGGCTCTTCTTGGTATGCGTATACATGTACCTGGTACCACCACCGACTCAACCATAAACCAAATCAAAGAGGGATTATTATTTATTGCTAGCAAATCTATTTTCGTATATTTGCTGACACTTTCTTTTGGCGGCATGTTATTTGCTTCTTCCTACACCACACTAATGCCCGCCTTTGCCACATTACTAGGAAGTCAGGAAGCTGGCTATGGACTCCTATTATCGATTTCGGGATTGGGGTCAATTGTGGGCACAGCGGTGGTAGGTTCAGTGACATTACATCGTAGTTATGGATCGGTGATCCTCATATCCGCCCTAGCATCGGGAATTGCCCTGATTGGTTTCTCTGTCGCAGCCATATCAAACAGTTTCTGGGTTGCAGCTACTTTCGTTGCCTTAAATGCAGCATTTACTTCAGTATCAATGGTCCTTCTCATGACGGCACTACAAGCATCCGTTCCGGATCAACTGCGTGGCCGTGTAATGGGTATTCACAGCATCACGTATAGCTTAATGCCTCTTGGTGGCTTGTTTCTAGGTGCGCTAGCAGTGCCTATATGTGCACCATACGCTGTAATAGTGACCTGTTTTCTATTTCTCATAGTTATTGGATTTGTCACGCTCAACGGACCAATTCGATCGATTGACGGCGCTTTGACTCGTAACCTTACAGAAGACTCAACTCAGTCGACGCAGGAACTCAATCAGTAATAAGGCCGTTTAATGACTTATCTCTAAAATGGCCGTAATTACGCTATCGTACTCCGGCTCCGGAAGTTCGTGTCCCACCCCTTCCAACACCATCAGTTGAGCACCAGGAATGCTATCGGCTAAGGCCTGTCCATGATCGATTGGCAAAATGGGATCGTCAGTCCCATGAATAACCAATGTAGGCGCTTGAATCGATTCCAAGCGCTCAAACCAACGATCCGTTAGTCCTACCACCAGCTGATGATTTTGACTACTCTGATAATTCGTTGCTCGTTCTATTTCACGACGAAAAAGATCCCTCCTCGAGGACTCGTCATATGCGTACGCCGTCCCAACCGACATACCAAAATTTCGCACTCGACTTTCCAGCAATTCTGAATGATTGTTCCAATCCAGATTATGGGTAGAACTCGCCATTTCTAATATACGTGGGGCAGGAGGGGACAATTGATATCGAGTCGGCTTCCCTTCCATCGCATCCGTGACTGCACCCGGATCTGGAGAAGACATAATTGGAACCAAACTCAATACACGTTGAGCATGTCGTATGCCAACAATCTGCGCGATCATGCCCCCCATCGATGCACCGACAATGTGTGCCTGTTCGACACCATAAAAGTCTAAAACACCAACAGCGTCGTCAGCCATATCTTGCATTGAATAATTCGGCTGACCAGGCGGACATACGGTTGTTCGACCGACATCTCTATTGTCGAAACGAATAACAAATCGTCCACCGTCAGCGAGTCGGTGACAAAAAGCATCCTCCCACAGAATCATCGACGCAGATGCACCCATAATCAAAAGAATAGCTGGCGCATCGGAATCACCAAATGAATCCGTACAAATCTCGATTCCATTGGCGTGGATTATCTGTTCGCGATGGTGTCGTGCCATGTCTCAGATCGTGTACTAATAAGACAACGATTCAGCCAAAGTCACCCAGCGGCCATTTTGTACTTGACTTAATAACGAGCTATCGACTCCCTTGTGATCATTTGGACCGTAAGTCAGCGTGTACCCAAATAAGTCTGTGTATTCTGAAATACTCTCCATCGCGGCAACAAAACTCTCACGCGTCAAATCCTTCCCAGCGCGCTCCAGCGCTTGAATAGTTAAGTCAGCACCACGATAGCCTACCATGGCTGGCAGCCCCGGCTCTTCGCCGTGCTCTTCCACATATGCGTCATACCAAGCGCGAGCTTCAGGAGTCAATTCATCGTCGCTATACATCACCGCAAACGGTACGAATGCATAATAGCCTTCCCCTGAACCACTCTCCTGTTCTGCAATCACACGACCATAGGCTGCCTCATTGCCCACCCATGCGACGTTGTCCCAGCCAGCCTTACGGGCTGCTTCAAGAACCAAAATCGTGTCACGATGAACTGTACCCATCATAACGAGATCACACCCCGCGTTTCGCAGACGGATAATGGCCGCTGTAAATTCAGAATCCGTCGGCTTATGCGCTGAAGTCTCGGCAATTTCGATTCCCATAGCCGCCACTTGATCTTCCACCCCATCAAGTATCTCTTGTCCGTATTCGGTGTCCTGATAAATCACACAGGGCGTTGTATAGCCTTTTTCCTCTACGAAATACTTCACACCCGCTCGCATCTCTTCGTAATACACACCCATCTGAGAAAACATTAATTTATTAAACGGATCGATCATCGATCGAGCGCCCGTCACCGGAAACAAGTTCGGAACGCCCGCTCGAAATTGAGCAGGCATCACCGCATTATTCGTTGGCGTTCCGACTGCCATCAACATTGCAAATATCTTGTCTCTGTTAATGAGCTTGTTACCAGCTTGAATCGCTCGGGGTATCTGGTACTGAGTATCTTCTGCGATATAACGAATTAACCGACCATGCACACCACCGGCATCGTTTGCCTCATCAAACCGCATGCGCGCCCCATTGAGAATGCCTACACCCCAAATAGCAATGGGACCTGTGAGATCAGTATGCGCACCAAATACAACTTCGTTGAGAGACACGCCCTCTTCACTGTTCGCATCCGACAATCCACCATCATTCTGTGGTTCCGTACTTCCCCCACAGGCCCCTAACAAAATCAGGGTACTAACAAGAAAAATAGAACCTAGTTTCTTCGAAATATCCACTTCAACCTCCTCGGTACATCCCATCAATCAAGTCAATGTACTTCTCATTCACCACTTTACGTTTTAGTTTCTGGGTCGGCGTCAACTCGTCGTCTTCTGGATCGAGTAGCTGATCAATCAACCGAAACTTCTTGATCGTCTCCACGCGAGCAAATTTGGAATTCACTGCTTCAATCTCGCTCCAAATCAAGTCTTCAACCTCCTTCGTATGACACAAACTAGTATAGTTTGTGAAGGGAACATCATGATCTTGAGCGTACTTAGTGACGTTCTCATCATCGATCATCACCAAACAGGTCAAATATGGCCGCTTATCNCCGACGACGACTGCGTCCGTCACATAAGGAGAAAATTTCAACTGATTCTCNATTTCACTCGGCGTGATGTTCTTTCCNCCCGCAGTGATAATNATATCCTTCATACGNTCAATGATGTAGACAAAGCCATCATCATCGATTCGACCNACATCTCCAGTGTGAAGCCAACCTTGCTGAATGGTTTCGGCTGTCTTTTCTGGCTTATTCCAATAGCCTTTTATCACCCCGGGTCCTCGTATCAATATTTCGTCGTCCTCCGATAACACTACTTCGACTCCTTCAGCCGCTTTTCCCACACTCCCAATACGAAAATCCTCAGTAAAGTTAGCCGTAGCAATGCCTGTACATTCCGTCTGACCATAGACTTCATACATCGGCTTACCAATAGCCCAATACCAATCGATCAAATCAGGAGCAATAGGAGCCGCCGCCGTCGAAAGCCATCGACATTTATCTATCCCTAACAATCGGCGAATATTTTTGAAAACAAGTTTGTCTGCAACGTAAAACTGAGCCCTTACACTAACAGGAATATTTTCTCCCCGTTTTAAATAATCTGCGCGTTTTACTCCTACATTCAACGCATAATCGTAAGCCCATCTACCCAATTGAGTTCCTTCCTTGAGCTTAATTGCAACATTCGAAAATTGCTTTTCCCACACTCGAGGGACCGCAAAATGAATAGTTGGCTCGACCTCCTGGAGATCGTGGTTTACGGTTTCAATATTTTCTACCAAATTGACAATAGCGGTCGACTCAATCACTGAGAATGTATAGAACATGCGTCCGGCAACATGAGCTAACGGTAAAAATCCAAGCTGCTCATCCACCGGTTCGATACCGTAACAAGTCTGCAAACACTGCATCATGAACATCATGTTGCCTTGTGTGATCATNGCCCCCTTTGGCGGACCAGTAGTGCCGGAGGTATAGGTCAATATCATCAGATCGTTTATTTCAGCACTGTTTATCTCTTCATCCCACACTTGCGGATNCTCTTTCTCGTATCCGCTTCCTAACTCTAACAATTCATCAAAAGAGATACACATAGGGTCCTCTAAATGACGTAACCCTTCCATATCAAAAATAATTATTTTTTCTAGCGTAGGCGTTCGGTCTCGAACCTCAAGAACCTTGTCCAGCTGCTCTTCGTCTTCAGCAAAATAAAACCGAGTGCTGCTATCCGTGATTAAATACTCAACTTGACTAGCGGAGTCAGTAGGATAGACACCGTTACTCACTCCACCCATACAAATGATACCCAAATCCGAAAACATCCATTCTTTATTTACTTCCGATGCAATGGAGCAAACATCACCCCTATCAAGACCGAGTGCTTTGAGACCTTGGCCAACCAATCGGGCATTCTCACCATATTGTTGCCATGTATATTCATTCCACAAACCA
The DNA here is from genome assembly GCA_002708205.1 of Gammaproteobacteria bacterium. GTDB lineage: Bacteria > Pseudomonadota > Gammaproteobacteria > Pseudomonadales > Azotimanducaceae > UBA11889. Next base: position 23,339 of record PAMR01000024.1, on the reverse strand, counting down.
AAATCTTTTTCTCTTATGGCAACCTTCCCCGCATTCGACTCGGTCCTTTGCCGAAAGAGGGCCGAGACCGTTAAACAGCCATCGATATTCGTTTGCGTGTTTGAGACTATCTCCACGTTTTTCGCTGCTTCCATCGTCTCCTTCCTCTGACCCCTTGATCCTTCATTCCCAAATAGAATTCCTGAATATCGGTAGCCGACGCGAGTCGTTCACATGTATCTTCCATTACGATACGGCCGATCTCCATAACATACCCATAATCTGAAATTTCAAGCGCTACTTTAGCGTTTTGCTCTACCAACAAAACAGTAACCCCTTGCTCCTTATTTAAACGCACGACGATTTCAGCTATTTCTTCAACAAGCCGGGGAGACAGCCCTAACGAAGGCTCATCCAGCAACATGAGCTTTGGTGCCAGCATAAGTGATCGCCCTATAGCTAACATCTGCTGTTGTCCTCCGGAAAGAAATCCGGCTTCAAGTTTTTTACGGTCAGCTAACGTTGGAAAGTACTCATATACCATTTCAAGATCGCGCTTGACGACCGATCCAGTACGAGTAAAAGCCCCCATCGAGAGATTCTCCTCTACGGATAGAAATGGAAATACTTCACGCCCTTCCGGCACATGCCCTATGCCGAGTCGGGCAACCTTATCTGGATCCCAACCTGTAATATCCACATCGTCAAAGGTTACGGACCCTTTCTGCGGATCCATCGCACCACTAATAGTTTTTAGTACGGTGGTTTTCCCTGCTCCGTTCGCGCCTAATATCGTGACTATAGAGCCTTCATTCACTTCCAATGAAACGCCACGTATAGCCATAATAGGGCCATAATAGGTTTCAATATTTCGTAAATTTAGTAACGCCATTGTCAATTACCCAAATACGCCCTCAATACTTCAGGATGTTCCTGTATTTCTTTGGGTGTCCCAATAGCTAACAATTCACCATCCGCAAGAGCCATTACTCGGTCAGACACTTGATTGACGAGATTCATATCGTGCTCAACCATGAGTACCGTTATATCCAATTCCTCGGTAATGTCTTCAATCCAAAACGAAAGATCTTCCGTCTCTTCTGGATTCAGACCAGACGATGGCTCGTCCAACAATAAAAGCTTCGGTTGCATGCAAAGAGCTCTCGCGATCTCGATCATTTTTCGCGCTCCGTACGGCAGACTACCGATAACCTGTTCCCGATAATTTTGCAGATCCATAAGATCAATCACATCTTCTACATTTTTCCGAAAATCCAAATCCTGGTTCCGCACTTGCGGAAAATAAAATATCTCCTTTAACAGGTTCGTTTTTCGATGAACGTGGTGTCCAATCATCAAGTTATTTAACACGGTTTCATGCTCAAACAGCTCGGTATTTTGGAAGGTGCGTGCAATCCCATGATGGCCCACCTGATGAGTAGACACAGTAGTCAAATCCTGTCCTTCAAATANNATAGTGCCTTGATCCACGTTATAGAAACGACTAATAAGATTAAATACCGTCGTTTTACCTGCCCCATTCGGCCCAATAATGCTAAATACCTCGCCTTTTTCGACGCTAAACGAAACACCATTTACGGCTTTTATTCCGCCAAAGCTAATTGAGACCTCATTGATCTCTAACATACTCATCGCACACGCTCGGTTCTCAGATAGGTTTTCTGTCGCTTATGTGTCGCATTTCGATACAAAGGAAATTCGGAAAAAAACTGTCGTATTTTTAACCACCGGCCATAAATCCCAAGCGGTTCAAAAACCAAAAACAACACCAAAATCAAACCAAACAATCCAGGTTGTAACCCTGGCATTTGACCCACATCATCTGGCAAATAATCCCTCACAAAAGCTATTATTGTTGGTAATAAGACGACAAATATGGCCCCGTAAAATACGCCTTGCATCGATCCTAATCCGCCAACTACAACCATTAGCAGAAGCTCAATGGATAACAATATGGTGAACGTCTCAGGGGTTACGTAGCCAGAATGATGGGCTAACAAAGCACCCGCTATACCCGATATACCAGCCGAAATTGCAAAAGCGGTCGTTTTTACCGAAGCCAGACTAATACCCATAGCCTGAGCAGATATCTCAGAATCGCGAACGGCAATCATGGCTCGTCCTGTCGGCGACCGTAGTAAATTCAAAGCCCCCACGAGAATGAAGAGAAGAATCACCAGAACCACAAAGTGCAATACCAGCGGTTCGAATATAGAGATTCCAAAAAAATTAACGTCCGGAACGGATGTGCCGCGATGCCCACCTGTGACCGAATCCCAGTGCCCAACGACTTGCTCCACGATTCTGGAAAATGCCAATGTAGCCACAGCAAGATAGATACCAGTCATTCGAAGTGCCGGTATCGCAATAACTCCGCCTACTATCGCCGTCAGAAAACCAGCACATAGGATTGAAACCGCAAACGGCAAACCCGATTTAAGAAAATACACATGTGCATAGGCTCCAATTGCTAAGAATGCCGCATGACCTAGGCTCACTTGCCCGGTATAGCCGACCAATAACATCAAGCCAACTCCGGCCACCGCGTATATATATACGAAGGTCAACTCGCCAACAAAATAGTCCAAATGCAAGATACTTAGGGCAATCGGTAAAGCTAATACCACGGCCCCTAGTAGGCCATACCAAAATCGCTGACCATTGTGTTTGAAATGGTCCAAGTCTTGACCGTAGCGCGTTTTCAGAACAAATCGCATTAGACTTTCTTCTTTTGCATCGTTGCGAAAATACCTTCAGGGCGAATTATCAGCATTAACAACAAAATAATGTAGGCACTGGTATCCCCCCAACCAGCTGGTAGATAAAACCCAGCGAACTGCTCAACAATCCCAATCGTCAGACCCCCAATAATCGCACCTGGCAAACTGCCAAACCCACCAACGATCGCTGCAGCAAATGCTTTTATGCCCACAAATCCCATATTCGGATCGATTAGGGAAACTGGAGCAACGAGAATCCCTGCCACTGCTGAAATCACGGCAGAAAGTCCCCAAACGAGAGCAAAGATCCGCTTGACGGGAATCCCGACATAAAAGGCTGCCAATTGATTCTGCGAGGCCGCTTGCATAGCGATACCTATCCGCGAATAGCGAAAGAACACAAACAACAGAGTACAAAGAACTGCCGTTCCCAAAACAATGGCAATATTTTCCATACCGACCGAGACTGTCCCTATATGAACTACTTCACCTGCATAGGGTGCTGGCACCGACTTCGGTTCATTACCCCAAATAGCACCGGCTACCGAGCGCAAGACAAAACCAAGGCCGATCGTCAGCATAAGTACTGCAAATGGTGGCTCACCGATCATGGGACGCACAATCAATCGTTCTAAGACGACACCCAAGACGGCCATCACAGCCAATGTGGCGCCAACCCCCAAAATAAAGGGCCAATCCCACAGGACGACAAATCCATAGCCTACAAAGGCCCCGACCATCATCAGGTCGCCTTGGGCAAAGTTAACCATTTCCGTGGCTTTATAGATTAATACGAACCCAAGTGCGATGAGCCCGTACACACAGCCTTGGGAAATACCACTAATAAGGAGTTGAGCTACTTCCATTACAAACTTTACTTCGATACATCTGATTATCTCGCGACTAAAAGTACCCGCGCTATGTTGTGATTAAGTATACGTACAACGANCTGATATAACCTTTAAAGATTCNATGGATTGTANATAATGCNNATAGTTTCACGCTCGTCAAAAAATCNCACTTTNTANAAGAGATTCATTTCTCTACATAAAGTAATAAAATTCATGGCTGTATNTCTTTACCGGGATTAAACAATGGGTAATCGACTCGCTAAAAAACGTGTGCTTGTATCNCAAGCCNGCGATTTCATGGGCCCGATCACCACAGANTTTTTTCGTTCCGAGGGGGCCGAAGTGATTACGAGCACTCGGGACCTTACATCTGCCCAAGTGTGCCAAGACCTCGTCGACTCTGCTGGCGATATAGATGTACTCATAGCTAATCTTGCAGGCCCAACCAATACCGGAATCCAGGTAACTGACCTCTCCAACGAACAATGGGGCAGTGGTTTTCGCTACATGGTCGATCCATTACATTGGCTTACTCAAGCCGTACTACCGCAGATGATCGAACGTAAGAAGGGGAAAATCGTGGTCTACGGCAGCGCAGCAGGCCTTAAGGGCATGAAAACGGTGGCAGCTTACAGCACAGCTAGGGCAGCACAAATCGGTTATGTACGTGCTGTGGGAGTTGAAGTCGCTCCACACAATATTCAAATCAACTTAATCGCTCAGAATTATGTGGAGAATCCCGATTACTATCCTCCAGAACTCATGCAAAAAGAGTCTTTTGCTAAATCCTTGCGACGTCAGGTGCCAGCTGGTCGACTGGGCACCCCCGAAGAAGATGCAGCATTTGCTTTATTCCTGGCCAGTGATGAGAGCGGATTTTTCTGCGGGCAAGCATTTCCTTTCACGGGTGGGTGGCTTCAATAGCCGATATACCTGATTATTTCTCTGTGACTGTCTATTCTTTCTCGGAATCCTCGGACACATTCACCGTTTTGACAAAAATAGATAAACTTGCTGCGACTAAAAACGCAGCCACTAAAAAGGCGGCCCCAGGGAAATAGACAGCACCTTTACCTGAAAAATAGCTAAAGACCGTCGCCATAAGTGGAGGACTAATTACGGCGGCCAGACTACTCACGCTTCCCAGTGCACCCTGAAGCTCCCCCTGCTCATTTACCGGTATCCGAGCTGACATCAATCCGTTTATCGAAGGTCCCACCAGTCCCATTCCTGCACCTAACACGATAAATGCATAGACCATCCAGCTCACCGAAGAAACCGCAAAACCAACAAAGCTGAGCATGCTACAAAGCAAGCCAACATAGGCTACTTTTTCGACACCGTATTTTGGAATCAATAAACGGATCAAAAAACCCTGAACAAACATCATTCCAATTCCCACAGCACCTAGAGACCAGCCAATCTCTCGTTCATCCCAGGAAAATCGTTCTATTGCCCAATAAGCCCACGTAGCCGGTAGGGCGTGATGTCCTAACATATATAGAAAATTAGCAACCGCGAGTCTCAACACGGTCCGATAGCGTTTCAGTTGTTTTATCGCCCCGAACGCATTTGCGCGGCGGATATCAAACGAGCGGCGGTTTTCAGATTTCAGCGACTCAGGTAAGACGACATATCCGAATACAAAATTCAAGAATGTCAAACCCGCTGTCGCATAAAAGGGCACTCTTGGACCGAGCTCGCCCAAAAAACCACCAATCACAGGTCCAAAAATAAAACCGCAACCAAAAGCAGCCCCAAGCAAACCAAAGTTTTTTGACCGTTCGTCAGGAGGAAAGAGATCAGCAATATAAGCGTTAGCAATAGCAAAGGTTGACGCGGATATCCCGGCGATCAGTCGTCCCAAAAAAAGCCAACCGATAGAGGGTGCCCAAGCCATCAGAATATAATCGAACGCGAAAATCAACAGAGATATTAATAGAACCGGACGCCTACCAAATCTATCGGATAAATTACCCATCACAGGAGATGATAGAAATTGCATCAGGGCATAGACGAATAACAACCACCCACCATACTGGGCCGCATCACTCAATCCATCGCCCGTTACTTCCATAATTAATTCGGGCAATACCGGAATAATGATTCCGAATCCGATGGAATCTAGAAGAACCGTGATCACAATAAAACCTAGAGCGGCATTCTTATTTTGCGTCATCACTTGTCCGTCCGACGTTCCTGCACACTCGCACTTACCAATACATTTCTGAAAACCGGCAACCAGCAATATTTATCAAAGCAATCGACTTGACAGAATGTACAGCGCACGTAGTGTGTCTGCTGTGCTTTTCTATACGGAGACGAGTCATTGAACACCGACATCACACCCTTTCAAATCGCCATCCCGGAATCAGACCTTGATGATCTACGAACCAGATTAGAACACACGCGCTGGCCTGAGTCCGAAGTAGTGGACGACTGGACTCAAGGCATCCCCCTCAGTTACCTCAAAGAGGTTTGTGACTACTGGAAAACATCATACAACTGGCGGACAGTAGAAAAGCGACTCAACGCACTTCCTCAATACACCACAAAGATCGACGGATTAGATGTGTACTTTATACATATTCGATCTTCAAACGAGGATGCTCGCCCTCTTCTCTTAACACACGGTTGGCCTGGATCAGTCATCGAATTCCTGAAGGTCATTGGTCCGCTGACTGAACCGGNTCAACATGGTGCNAGCGAAGCGGAATCGTTTCATTTAGTTATTCCTGCACTCCCAGGCTTTGGATTTTCTGAGAAGCCTTCGAAGACCGGGTGGAGCGTCGACAAAATCGCACGGGCGTGGTCAGAACTCATGCTTCGTCTCGGCTACACGAAGTACCTTGCACAAGGGGGCGACTGGGGAGCAGCCATCACTGCTTCAATCGGAGCCCAAGATCCTGAACATTGTATAGGGTTGCACACCAACATGCCTGTGGTGGCTCCTAGCGGAGAGCTACTCGAAAANCTAACAACTCTTGAGGAAGATGCGCTTAGGGCCCGACAGTTTTACCAAGACTGGGATTCAGGTTACTCCAAACAGCAAAGCACCCGTCCACAAACACTTGGNTACAGCCTCGTNGATTCTGCTGCCGGTCAAGCCGCTTGGATTCTCGAAAAATTCTATCAGTGGACCGACTGCAATGGACATCCCGAAAATGTCCTCTCTCGGGATGAGTTGCTTGACAATGTCATGCTCTATTGGCTCACTGCCTCCGGAGCTTCTTCTGCNCGAATATACTGGGAAAGCTTTGCAAGCGGTTCCAACGACAACGTCAATGTTCCCTCTGGATGTAGTATTTTTCCAAAGGAAATATTTAAAGCATCGCAACGTTGGGTCGAAACGCGATTCAAAGACCTGCGATATTTCAATGTGCTCGACACAGGCGGACATTTCGCGGCATTTGAACAACCTGAACTGTACGTACAAGAACTNCGCGCGTGCTTTCAAAAAATGNGTTAAATACGCTACTGGATGAAACNCCGGTAGCTAGACTNGCAACNATAGGGATCAAAGGACCTCATATCGTTCCTGTGGTTTTTGTGCGCGCGGAAAAACAAATTGTGATACCCATTGATGGAAAACCCAAAAAAGGGAAAACGCTGCAAAGAGAATTAAACATCGAGCGGAATCCTAANGTCTCTTTACTCATAGATCATTACGAAACCGACTGGTCTAAACTCTGGTGGGTACGGATTGACGCACAAGCAGTTCGAATTGATCTCGACTCATCATCTCTCATTCACTTGCAAAGCAAATACGTCAACTATCGATCTCTGGTAGAACCCGGNGAGTTTGGATTCCGTCTCACGATAAAACATGTCGCAACTTGGACAAGCGAGCCAAAAAGAACCTAACTTTTCTATACCGGAAACCTAGAACACATGACGCGAATCCTTTGGAGACAAACGTTCCGGTGTTCTCATCAACATCAAAATAATGGCCGCAAGGAAGCTCGCANAGGAAACCAGCCAAAACGCTCCATTGTAGGAGCCCATTGCGTCAAAATAATACGATACTGCTAGTGGCGCACCAGCACTAATGACTAAGGCGAAAGGCAATGCCGCACTTCGTACCGAAGCAATATAATGTCTNCCAAAATAGGTAGCCCAAATCACCTCTTGAACCGGAATCATCCCTCCCCAACCGATGCCAAGCAGGAAAAAACCAGCTGCGGTAAAAGTTATGTTCGAATATTGAACGGATAAAATAATACAGACCAGTCCAATTCCTGTAATAATAGAACCAGCTGCAGCAAGANTTTTTGGGGTGAAACGGTCAATCAAATAACCCCANATGGGCTTGGTAACAAGAGCCGGCACTGAAGTCACAGCAATCATAAGTGCTGCCTGTCCGCGCCCATACCCAGCGTCCGTTAAGAACGGTACCGCATGCANGAGCAACACCCCAATATTGACGGTGACAAGGCCNAAAGCAATCACTAACATATAAAATGTAGCCGTGCGCACCGCCTCCGANCGCGTTAAAGAAACNGTGATTTTCGAACTTTGTCCGTCTGCATTTTCGCNACTCTCGGTAATCCCTAATTTTCCATCCGGATATAAGCCATAATCTTCCGGAGCTCGGCGCATAAAAAAACCCATCGGAAACGCCAGCAATAGTGGAATAATCGCTAAGACTTGCCANGAGGTGCGCCAACCAACCATATCAATCAACCAAGTAATTGCAGGAGTAAATCCNANCCCAGCAAAAGAAACNCCCATGGCTGCATACGCTATCGCCCTTCCTCGTCTAATAACAAACCATTTTGATAACGTCGCATTAACCACTAACGGACCGAGCAACGCTACCGCTCCAGTTAGAAACATTCCATTCAGAACCACCCATTCCGAAAGATTTCGAATATCGCTATGCAACCACAATGCTAACGCCGCAAACCCACTCCCAACGCATACAAATAGTCGTCCACCAAACCTATCAATCCATGTGCCAATAAAATATCCCACTAAGGCGGAAACAAATCCGCCTAGTGTGCGGGGTATTGTAAATTCAGACCGAGAAAACCCAAGCTCATCACTCATCGGAACCATAAACGGGCCNGCCACATAATTAGTCACTCCGACGCTAACAAATTGTGTGACAAACGCAGCAGCAACAATCCAGTAACCAAAAAATATCGGTCCGTTATTAGATAGCGCCCCCTGACTATGCACGAGCTTNATGCTAGAAATATCTATGTAAGAGGCAAAAGGTTAGCGCTCAGCCGAAGCTAGACGAGTGCCTTCCAAGGTTATTCGGTGCATCAATCGCTTNTCTCCGTGATAATCGTTCATTGCGTAATGCCAGGTACACCGATTATCCCAAATGGCCAATGTATTCACCGACCATGGGTACCGGATAGTATTTTCAGGCCGAATGGCAATTTGATANAGATAATTCAAGATTGGGGTCGATTCGTCCTGAGTCCAGCCATCAAAGCGAAGTGTAAAGTTAGGATTCACATAGAGAGCTGATCTAGCAGATTCAGGATGGGAAATAACAGCTGGATGAATNGCATCTTGCACAGCCTGATCGGCGTTTTGAAAGCGATCTCCAAGCTTGTTTTTATCTCCAAATACATGACGACTGGAATGAACGGCTCTTAAACCAATCAACATCTTTTTCATACCGGGAGAAAGCGCTTCGTAAGCTCCATACATACTTGCATAAAGCGTATCTCCTCCGCGTGAAGGCAACTCACGCGCATACAGCATAGATGCCATCGCAGGTATCTCATCGTACGAGTGATCGGTATGCCATTGACCACCAATATTGCCGAGGTGTTGTGGCTCTTTTAACACCATAGCAACTCGCGGCTCTTCCTCTACTGGCGTAAAGAAACGGTTGACGTTAACCTGTCCCCAACGTTCAGCGAATTCTAATTGAGATCTAGGTGTTAGATTTTGATCTTTGAAGAATAGAACGCCTCTATCGGCTAACATTTTTTTTGCGTAATCTAAGAGTGCATCATCCATCGAAGTCACATCGATACCGTCAATCTCAGAACCGATATACTGACTAAGTGTCCGTATGTTCATTAGCTCTACCTAACGACCTCGTACACTAATCGCTTAAAGTCGTGACTAAAAGGATGCCAAAAGCCTGGCAAACGCTGCGTGAATACTAANCCCGCCACATTCCCTTTAAGGGATACCCAAGAGTGCGTTCCTGCCACACCACCCCAGTGATACTCCCCGACAGCAATTTTGGGCTCGCCCCTCACTGGAGCAGTTTTTATCGCCACACCTAAACCAAAAACGGTATCCGGCATCAGCCAATTCGGCAACTGCACNCCCATCCCCNNNGGCAGCTGGTTGGTATGCATCAACNGCACCGTATCTGGCCGCAAAATACGAATTCCNTTTAGTTCGCCCTCGCCAATAAGCATCTGCATGAATCGTGCATAATCGATGATAGTAGATACAAGCCCCCCGCCNCCGGATAAGAATTTCCGCGGTTTGGTATAGGGCGCTTGACTNTCATCTATTGACTGGAGGCCAGGCTTCATGGGATCCATCGGATCACTAGGTAGGTAATTTCGACACAGTCGATCGTGATTCGATGATGGGCAGAAAAACCCTGTGTCCAACATTCCTAATGGCTCAAATATCCGCTCCTTCAAGAAGGTATCAAACGTCTTACCAGATACAATCTCTATCAAACGTCCCAACACATCAGTTGAAACAGAATATTGCCATCGTGAACCCGGTTGATAGGCCAAAGGTAAATCTCCGAGACGGGACACCATCTCCTCCAGCGACCGATCTGGAGCAGTTATACCTTGTTCTAAGTAAGCCTTATCAACCAGGCTCTCTCCAAAAATCCCATAGCTAAATCCCGCTGTGTGCGACATCAGCTCCCTAATGCTAGCTGGACGCTCCGGCGCTACTAGGTCCCCAAGNTCCTTTGCATCTGGGGAAAGAACACGTAGACCGGNAAATTCTGGGAAATACTCGGATAGGGGATCATCGAGATGAAATGCCGATTCCTCCCACAACATCATGGCCGCCACTGAAGTGACAATCTTCGTNTTCGAGAAAATTCGATAAATGGAATCCAATGCGAGCGGAATTTCTTGCTCTTTGTCCTGAAAACCAACAGTGAATACGTCGAGTACATCCTGCCCTTTCAACACAACCGACGCGGCCATGGCGAGCAAATCTCGGGATACATATTCACTTAAGGATTCATGCACTGGAGCAAAGTCGTATCCATTGGGGGTCACATCGATCATATCCACACCCCTCCTTAAACAAACGGCGCCAATTGACGCCGTTTTCTCCTTAACACCAAANTCAATCCGCTAAATTACTACGAAGACCTTCCATAATTTTCATCGTACTTTCGAATTTCGGCTCGCNCAACTACCAAATGGTGCACTTCATCTGGCCCATCAGCGATACGAAGTGTCCGCTGCCCAGTATACATCCCCGCTAATGGAGTCCATTGCGATACTCCGCTGGCACCNTGTATCTGAATCGCCTGGTCAATTATTTCGCACACACGCTCAGGGATCATCGCTTTGATCATATGTACCCATATACGGGCTTCGCGATTACCCAACACATCCATCGCTTTCGCCGCCTTAAGAACCATTAAACGCATCGCTTCAATATCGATTCGTGCCCGAGAAACCAGTTCCAAATTCTTGCCCAGTTGTATGATCGGCCGACCAAATGCCTCTCTGGACATTCCTCTTCGTACCATAAGGTCTAGAGCCCGTTCTGCCTGTCCAATCGAACGCATGCAGTGATGGATTCTGCCTGGCCCTAATCGCCCTTGCGAGATTTCAAAGCCGCGCCCCTCACCAAGCAAACAATTCTCTTTAGGTACCCGCACATCTTCGAGCTTAATGTGCATATGTCCGTGCGGAGCATCGTCATGGCCGAACACTTGCATGGGACCTAAAATATTAACCCCAGGTGTATCCAAGGGCACCAAGATCTGAGACTGCTGCCGATGCGGCGGAGCATCTGGACTACTTTTAACCATGCAAATCATGATCTTACATCGCTTATCTCCAGCACCTGAAATATAAAACTTCTCGCCGTTGATAACCCATTCATCTCCTTCCAACACCGCNCGCGTTCCAATCTGTTTAGCGTCTGAAGATGCGAGATTAGGCTCCGTCATACCATAAGCGGAACGAATCTCTCCAGCCAAAAGCGGCTTTAACCATTTTTCTTTCTGCTCATCGGTNGCATAGCGTTCCAACACTTCCATATTGCCCGTATCCGGCGCACTACAGTTCAGGCACTCAGAAGCGATNGGATTTTTACCNAGTTCTGTTGCGATATAGGCGTAATCTAGATTCTTTAACCCTTCACCTGTATCAGCATCCGGCAAAAAGAAGTTCCATAGACCATTCGATTTAGCCTTCGATTTCAGGCCGCCCATGATTTCTTCCTGGCGCGGCGACAAACTCCAGCGGTCACCATGCTCGCCAGCTGTNGCNACAAACTCTTCCGTTTGCGGCTCGATATCTTCGCTAATAAATTTCTTAACTCCCGCGAGAAGTGGTTCAACTTGCTCGCTCATGGTGAGATTATTGAGATCTGCCTCTATATCGGCAGCAGCAGCTTCGGCCATCTATTTTCCCCTTATGTACTAGGCCACCAGGCACGGTGGTTTGTGATTTCCTTATATTACACACAATCGCGTAACGACGAGCAGGACTTACCCTCCATGCTTCTCTATATCCTGAGCTAATTTCTGGCGGAACGGCCGCAAATCATCCACGAAGTTTGGATTCTCGCATAACATCTCGTAATGATCCGTAGCCGCAGGATAGATTGTCCAATCAATAATATCCGAACCCAACGCTTCTATAGTCCGATTCCATGCACGCTCTCGCGAAAATAAACTGTACTCTGCAACAAAACATATGTCAGCCAAGGTCAATTGATCGCCTACGATATATCCCTCACCCGTTTGGATTGTTCGCTCAATCGCCCCCATCCAACTTTCAAAAGCATTTTTAGCTCGGTCATGAACTTCCTTGGTCAGGCTATCACCGCCTAANGCCAAGAGATAAATTTGCGAATCCCGAGCAAACACCAAACTCGCATCCAAAAAACTGTCAATTCGAGATGCACTATAGGCGTTAGTGCCATACAAACCTTTGCCAGCGTCTCCCAGTCGAGCCACTACCCGCATAATACTGTTAGATTCGAATATGCCGACGGTACCGTCATCGCTAAATGCCGCTGGCACGGTGCCATAAGGATGCGCTTGCATAAAAGCGTCCGTCTTATANAGCTCCCCCCGAAAACCCGTTCNTCCCTGACGGCGCAANGCCAAATTNTCTTTNTCCGNCTCCGTTAATTCTCTCGCGTCAAAATCCCACAACCACTTNGATAGTTGACCACCGGACACACCGCGAACCTCTACATTCACNCCGAGGATACGAGCGGCGATAGTNGCCTTCCANATCCTGGGGTTCGGTAAATATGAAAATATGCGTATACCGCTCAAAGCTGTCTCCCTAATTTACTTGTGCGTAATCGACCGAACAACCGGCTATAGTGTCCACAAATACGNACAGGACGCAAAATGACCACAGACAAGCAGCTACGTCAACGAGGAGAACNNGTTTTTCCTGGAGGCATGTACGGACACATGTCCACTTACCGACTTATGCCCGAAGGCTATCCTCAGTATTTTCGGAAAGCAGATGGTTGTCGCTTGTGGGATGTGGAAGACAACGAATACATAGATTACATGTGCTCCTATGGNCCGATGCTACTCGGCTACAACCATCCTNTAATAAGAGAGGCNGCCGATAGACAACGAAATCAAATTGATATTGGCAATGGTCCAGCTGAAGTTATTGTTGAACTTGCTGAAAAATTTATTAGTCAAGTAAGTCACGCTGACTGGGCTATTTTCGCAAAGAATGGCAATGATTCGACCACTATTGCGATGATGTGTGCTCGGGCCAAAGCCCATAAATCAGTCATCCTCGTAGCACATGGTGCCTATCATGGTAGTCAACCGTGGACCAATCGAACCGCGCCCGGATCCGCACAGAGCGAACACGATGCTTTTATTACCTACCGTTTTAATGATATTGAAAGCCTAGAAGCCGCCGTACAACGAAGTAATGGGGCTCTAGCAGGAATAATGGTCTCCGCCTTCAAACACGATGCTGGAAAGCCTCAACAACTGACCGATCCAGCTTTTGCACATCGTGTCCGAGAATTATGCGACAAACACGACGCAGCTCTGATTCTAGATGATGTCCGTGCTGGCCTAAGATTATCAACGGACACCAGCTGGTCGGCGCTAGGGGTTCAACCAGACATTTCTGCCTGGGGCAAAGCGATTGCAAACGGTGAACCTTTGGCGGGAGTTCTAGGTTCTGAATCGTATAGAGATGCAATGGCGTCGGTGTTTGCAACGGGATCATTTTGGTACCAAGCCGCACCCATGGCTGCCGCAATTAAAACTTTAAGCATTGTGAACGAAAATGAAATCCCAAAAATGCTGGAAGGGCTAGGCCAGAAACTCAGAGACGGGTTGTATAAGCAAGCACAGCGTCACGGTTTCGGAATAGTTCAAAGCGGCCCGGTTCAAATGCCCACCATCATGTTTGAAGACGATAAAGAATTTACGCGCGGTAAGGACTTTTGCTCACAGCTAATCAAGGAAGGAATCTACTTTCATCCATGGCACAACATGTTTCTCTCCGCTGCCCATACTGATGCAGACATAGATCAAACACTTGATGCAACCGACCGAGTCCTGGCCCGACTTTCTTAGGTGGCAGACTTATCCACTCCTCAATATCCGTTGGACGGACATCACGACCAATCAGAAACCTCCTCGTTCGACACAACATCGAAGTAACAAGAAGCTGGAAATGATCACATATTTCAAACCTCTAGAAGACCCCTGCACCATCCCTGAGGTACAAAAACCCTTCGACCTAGAAGTCCAATTACCCGGAAGCAAATCCATTGCGTTAAGACAGTTATTGATTTCTGCCCTGTCCAGCAGTCGCTCGAAGCTCGAAGGAATACCAGTTTGCGACGACGTTGACGCCATGCTACGTACTCTGGACAAACTAGGAGTAAAAACAACGACCACACCACATAACAACGTTTACATCATCGATCCAGAAAATTTGGATCTTAGTTCCAACGTCAAGTTAGATCTACACATGAGTGGCGTATCACTGCGACTACTAATTGCCATGAGCGGATTACGTCATGGAATTACGCGTTTGGAAGGACATCAACAATTAGCAGCCCGACCCAATCACGATCTACTCACCGCCATGTCCTCCCTGGGATGCGCCGTAACGGCGAACGATGGAAAATTACCGATAGAAATCGAAGGTCCTATTACTTCCGGACAGGTCAAATTAAGTAGCCATGTTTCCAGTCAATATTTGACGGCGCTTCTCCTCGTGGCCCCTAGAATGACAAACGGACTAACTATTCGGTTGACTGAACCTGTTAGCAGCGCATCGTATGTACAAATCACCACGAGCGAGATGGCGAAACGAAAAGTCGAGGTCTCCTGGGTGAACGATCTTATCGAAATTAAACCACAATCCTATGGTGGCACTTCAATTTTGATCGAGGGAGATGCATCAGCAGCCACTTACCATGCCGCATTGGCTACCCTGCACGGATCCAAAGTCACGATTACAAATCTGGGACAAGAATCGAACCAGGGCGACTTAAATTTTCTAACGTTGTGTGAACGCATGGGCGCAACTATCGAGCGTGCTAAAGATACCGTCTCAATAGAGGGTCCGAAGGACCTAAAGCCGATAGATTCCATAGACATGAGCAACATGCCCGACGCAGCACCAACTTTATTTGCTATGGCCCCCTACCTCCCTAAATCGATACACATTACAGGTCTCGGCACCCTCCGGCATAAAGAATGTGACCGCCTCGGATGTTCAGCCATAGAACTACGTAAAGCAGGGGTGACATTTAAGGAAGGACCAGATTTCGCAACAATTGAGCCCTCCAAGACGAACGGAGCAGCTTTTAATACTTATCAGGATCATCGTATGGCCATGTCTCTGGCAGTATTCGGAACTCGTACACACTGGTGCCAAATCAAAGATCCTGCATGCGTATCCAAAACATACGTGGATTTTTGGAAGGATCTCAGTCGAATCTACTAAACCGTTACGTATAGACGACCGGAATCAACTTCGATCTGATAACAAGGTACCTGAGGTAATCCTTCGGGTACTACACACCGACCATCCAGAACATTTATGACCGCACCATGTCGAGGACAAGTTAACTCCTCCCCATTCAAAGACCCTCTTTCCAGGAGGGAACCTGCGTGGGGACAAGCGTTGCTAATGGCAAAATATCGATTACGCACCATACCCACAAGAACGCTTAGACCTTGAATACGCAATGGGCGAAAATCTCCATCCTGAAAATCCACAATCGATCCTACCGCCACT
Organism: Gammaproteobacteria bacterium; assembly: GCA_002708205.1. Classification (GTDB taxonomy): domain Bacteria; phylum Pseudomonadota; class Gammaproteobacteria; order Pseudomonadales; family Azotimanducaceae; genus UBA11889. The sequence continues at coordinate 7,322 of PAMR01000024.1, read as the reverse complement.
CTCACGACCTCGATTTCCCTTTCGAAGAGTCAGTGTCTCGAACGAGACGTTCTCGAATGCGATGTGCTACCTGCGGAGACAAAAAATCTTCGTTCTGATCATAAACGTTTCGTCCTTTTTGAATGAATGGAACTGCTTGGCCCCACAATGCACCCTCCGCAGTCAAAATAGGTTCTAACGAATATTGAGTGAGATAAACTCGGCGGCTGGAGTCATCCATATTAGGCCCACTACGATGCAACGTAGTACTCGAAAACACGGCGATACTACCTGCATCCATCTCAATCAGCGCCCCGTCTTCTGCTCCTCTATACCCTACAAGATCGTTCGTCCCAGATTCTTTAGTATGGTCCAAAACACGATTCCGTGTGCCGACAAGATCATGCGGTAAAACAGAAATCGTTCCATTCCCTTCAGTCATGTTATCCAGAGCACACCAACATGTTAAGTAGGGCTGGTGTCGCGTCTCTGGATCCCAATACTTCACATATCCTGAATCCTGATGCCAGGCAAATTTCATTCCTTGCTCNGGCCCCTTAACAACCCATTGCTCATTAAACAGNTANACAGTTTCGCCAAGNAGNGCGCCNGTGATGGANGCCATCGCTTGNCCGAATATATATNTGTAGAGTCNATTACTGCTGCGNTAGCGNCCNCCGATAAAATACCGTTTGCCCCGATGCGTAATTCCATCAATTTCCCGATTTTGGGCACGCATCGTGGCGTCGGTATAACCGACGAAATACGCACACTCTTCACGAAGCAAGGTAAGCATTTCACCATCAATCACATTGGGTAGGATGACGTAACCATCTCTTTCGAAAGATTGTTTTTCCGTATCAGAAACTAAATAAACCATCACGATAGTATACGAAGGTAAATCCTCTCCTGCATGTTTGTGGTAGATTCGCAGACGAACAATCCAGAATTGGACTACAGTCGTGAATGCAAAAACATCTCAACTATCCAAAGAGATCGCNGAACTCGGGCTCGAGCAGTATGCATTAGAACTAGAAACGAACGGACTCACTATAGTTCCTCAAGAGGTCACAGNGGTTACCGATGATTTCTTTGAACATTGTACAAATACCTTACTGAATAGATTTACGGAAATTACTGGATGTCCGATTTCATTGGAAAATGGCCCGGAAGCGAAACTCACCTGGCCTAGTCAAGGATCGAGCTTATTGCAACCAAAAGGAGTGGAACCCACGCAGTATTTAATACAGCAGCTTCTACAGTTAGATCGTTGCTTCCGGGATCTATTCGTTAACCCAGTGGTTGATGCGTTGATTGATCACCTTTTTGGTAGGGACACCGGTGTCTATCCGGGAGCTGAGGGTAGCTATAGTCGGAAAAACCGACGCCTGTCGAGTACCAACTCATTCGTAAAATGGCAAGGTGAACACGGATACGGAAAAGAACTCGGCCTACATTGTGATCAAGGTGCAAATCCCCTCCCCTGGGGACACGCAGCACTAACTGCCAACGCCACCTGGTGTTTAACGGAATATACAAAATCCGATGGTGCATTGGCTTATGTGCCCGGCTCACACAAGTCGAACGCTCACCCCATGCCACCTCACGCTAAAGCACAGGCGGTAGCAGCTGAATGTCCTAAGGGATCAGTTATNATTTGGCCAGGANCAACGTGGCATGGNGCTTACCCGAAATTGACACCCGGANTACGATTAAATGCAGTNGCCTACTATCGNCATCATTCAGTGTTACCCCAGGAAAACTTAAAAATTACTATGNAAAATGAACCGTGGAATGACTGTTGTGACGCGGAAATGATCAAAGAGCTCATAGGTTTCGAAGATACGTTTCCATATACGGAAACATCGACTAATCCACCTCGCGTCGCCGAATAAAATCGCCGAGCCAATAATCAGCTTGTTCAAATCATAGTAAAACTTAAGGTATAGCTTCGTAGAANTTCTATTCATCACNCACAAGGACNTTAGATTCAGCGCAAAGCTCAATCACATAAATAATNCAAGATATGCCGAAAATTCTGGTAGTGGATGACGATACACACATTAGAGATGTCGTTTGCTTCGCGCTCCGCCGTGAAGGAATGGCAGTCGTTGAGGCAGAGAGCGGCCAAGCCGCCATGCAAACTTTCACGCAAGAACAGCCCGATATTGTANTCCTAGANATCCTAATACCTGATTTTGACGGCATTGAGGTATGNGCCTTCATCCGAGATCAGTCTAATGTCCCCATNATATTTTTATCGTCAAAAGACGNAGAGNNGGACCGTATACNGGGACTAGAAGCNGGTGCTGACGACTACGTAACCAAACCGTTCAGCCCNCGNGAATTGGTNGCNCGCATACGNGCNCANCTGAGACGAGAAGCNTCTCGAAGCTCTCCACCTNCCGCNTNTGTANNCATAGGGCCCTTAACGATCGATGCTGACCAAATGATAGCGTCCATTAATGACCAGAAGCTTAGCTTGACTCGAACTGAGTTTAATTTACTGATTACTCTGGCTAGACAATCGGGAAAAGTTCTTCAAAGNAATGTCTTGATGAACGGTGCCTATGATAGAAACCGAGTAGTCAGTGGTAGAACCATCGACAGNCACGTCCGAAGACTTCGCGAAAAGCTGCGTGATACAGGATTTGACCCCATAGAAACTGTACACGGNGTAGGTTTNAGACTGAACTTTGAATGATAANTTTANNTTAATTTCGAGATATATAACTTANTTTATTGAAATANATATGNTTTTAAATNTTTTTGGNATTCGTTAGCGTGATCCTTCGCTTTCGGCTGCGGTCAGTCCTTCTACTACTTAGTTTGAGCGTATTCATTTTGCCCATGGGNGGTATTTATCTTCTTCGCCTATACGAAAGNGCTCTCGTTCGACAAACCCAATCGGAACTAAACGCTCAAGCAGTTGTGCTAGNCTCGGCCTTCCGAAGAGCCTATCTTGATNACACGCTCGATCCTACAGAGGCACTTGGTGGGCCCATACTCCTACGCTCACCGGAAAATAAATTACAGTCGATCGATCTCGCAAAATCGCCCATCTACCCGCCGATTGATCCATACCATTCTCAACAACAACCGGACCCAATAGCGGAACTGACAGGTGNCAACCTCGCGTCGGTCGTACAAGATACAAATGCATCGCAGTTTACAANCATTCGTATTATTGACCACCAAGGGGTAATCGTTGCTAGCTCGAACGAAGATTTAGGCGCCTCTATTCAGCACATAGAAGATATTCAGAACGCACTGGCCGGAGCACCCCAAAGCCGTGTACGGTCTCGGCCTGTTGACCCGNTGATAGCCTTATTNAGNCCNGCTTCAGCCATNCGNGTGACTGTGGCTCGACCCATCATTCATATGTATCGCGTATTGGGCGTTGTATTTCTACAAAAAGCACCGGCCACTATCTTACAAGCGCTNTATGGCAAACGAAATTTACTCATTCAAGCCGCTGGCGTCATAATCATCGCGGCGCTTCTGGTAGCTATTTTTGCAGCTAGAACCGTAGTCAGTCCTATCAAAAGACTAGCCAACGATGTTGATTCTGTCGCCCATGGAAAGACTCAATCGATAGGACGAGAGCGCCCTTACCGGACTATTGAAGTAGATCAGCTAGCCACACGAATCCGTNATATGGCTGCAACCCTGCAGAAAAGAACAGGTTACCTTAGCAATTTAGCAAGACACGTCAGCCACGAATTCAAGACTCCCATAACAGCAATCACAGCAGCGATAGAAGTATTACAAGANCACTCGGAAANCATGACCACCGAGGAAAGGAATCGGTTTTTCCAAAATATAGAAGACGATCTGAAACACCTAGGAGCTNTAACAGAAGGCCTGCTCGAATTAGCACGAGCTGATATGTCTATNATCAGTGGAANGANNACATCTTTGGATGNTCTAAACCTACCGGGCNCCTCTATTTCAGGAGAAACAGAAACTGCAATGCAAATCGACGCAGATTCATTGAATGCCATTCTCAGTCAACTCACAAACAACGCAAAACAAAACGGAGCCAGGAACATTTCAATAAATGCCAAAAGAAATAAGGACTATATCTGTATNACCGTGCGGGACGATGGAATCGGTATTAGCACACCAAATGCCCANCGNGTTTTTGATCCATTCTTTACTACCAACCGAAACTCCGGAGGCACTGGACTTGGGTTGCCAATTGCTCGGGCGCTAGCAGAAAANGCCGGCGGTACTCTCGATTTGCTCGAAACAGTGGANAGAACCGTCTTCGAAACACGTATTCCAATAGCTACTACCCTATCGTAAGAGCGAGATCCCAGGCTCGCTTGGCGTTTTGCAGAACCCGCTCTCGTTGAAATTCATAATCAAAATCCGAACTCACATTTCCATCANTACCTCTTTTTACNACACCCTGAATAATCCCCGCCANNCGAAATAGGTTGTANGCNACATAAAAATTCCAATNATCGATATCGTCCATTCCGGTCAACTCGCAATATNCTTCTTTCCAATCAATCTCTGAGGGAATACCACTNNGAATTAATTCGNCCGNATAAGACAAAAACTCGCCATGATAGGCATANGCCACATGATAGGTCAGATCTCCCATNGGGTGNCCTAANGTNGANAATTCCCAATCGAGGACNGCGNNAACACGCGGTTCTGTGGGGTGGATCAAAACATTTCCAACTCGATAGTCNCCGTGAATGATACATGCGTCATCGGAATCNGGAATATGCTCGGGCATCCACTCCATCAATCGATCCATTTCCACAATTTTCTCAGTTTGCGATGCTCTATATTGCTTAGACCAGCGGTCAATCTGACGGGCGAAATAATTTCCTGGACGACCGTGCTTTTCAAGTCCCGCTGCTTTGTAATCGACTTGATGTAGGGTNGCTAGAACTCTCAGAAAATCTTTATAAAACAGGGTTCTTTCATTGGCTGTTAAGAGGGGCANCTNAGACTTTGTCATTCGNCCCGGAATCTTTTCCATAATATAGAATTGTTGCCCAATGACTGATTCATCCGCACAAAAGCTATACATTTGCGGCACAGGAACACCAGTACCCCTCAATCCATGCATAACCCGGTACTCTCGATCGATTTGGTGGGCCGAATCAAGCAAATTGCCCGGGGGTCTCTTCCTCATAACCCACTCTCCACTTTCTGTGGAGAGTAAAAAGGTGGGATTAGAGGTCCCGCCCGCATACTGCTGAATCGATAATTCCCCTTCGAAACCTTCAATTTCCTTCTCAAGGTACTGCGCCAGTGCACCGCCATTAAATTGATGTGCCTCACGTACCGGCGTCAGTACGGGTTGATCCGTCTCTTCAAGCATAAATTTTCAGAACCATTGTTAAACNAATCACCATACAATGATTAACCTAAATAGCGATAGACACTAACATGACTTATTCACACAACCAGATCGCACACGGGTACGTATGACTTGGATACGTGAACGCCCCGAAGGGNTAGTCTACCGAGACCCGCAAAAATCCTATGACGGCCTTACCTTGTTTTGTTCCGTTATGGGAAAGCACGCAACNTTGCTTAATCCGGAAGGACTCGTAGTTCATCAGTGGCATATGAGCGAGGGTATACAACACGCTCACCTACTGGACAACGGACACTTATTAATTCAAACCACCCCNTACCGCTACGCTGGTGGGCGACAGAATATGGGCGGCAATGCGGGCGCCCTAATGGAACTTGACTGGAACAGCAAGGTTGTATGGGCGTACAGAAACCCAGCGCAACATCATGCCTACGAACAACTCTCCAATGGAAATCATATAGTACTTGCTTGGTATCCAGTTCCTGCCGAGATCCGAAAGCGAGTCATGGGTGGAATTCCTATAGACAACCACGAAGGCCATGGATCGGTAATGTGGGGTGATGTCGTGCTCGAAATCAATCGCTCCGGTAAGGTATTGAAACGCTGGAATTCATGGGAGTTTCTGGACACTCAACAAGACATTATTTGCCCTCTCGAAAAACGTAAAGAATGGGGCCACGCAAACTCTCTGTGCACAACTCCAACCGGTGATTGGCTCATCAGCTTTCGCGGTACGAGCCAAGTCATTATCGTCGATGGCAAATCTGGCCGAATAAAATGGCGCCTCGGAAAAGAGGAAGACGGCTTTACAGTGCCCCTATCCCATCAGCATGCAGCCACTTGGCTAGACAACGGAAACATACTGATTTTTGACAATGGGTGTCACCGACCTGGTGCACCTGCCTACTCCCGAGTGATTGAATTTAATCCTAATTCTCGAAAAGTCGAGTGGCAGTACCAGTCCGACGTTTTACTGGGATTTTTTTCTTACATGTGTTCAGGTGCTAGTCGACTTCCGAACGGCAATACCCTCATTACAGAATCTCAAACTGGTCGGATTTTCGAGGTCACAAAAGAAGGAGAAACCGTATGGGAGTTTGTCTCTCCTTTCCACTTTCCAAGCCGTTTTGGGCGTTCACCCTTTGTATTCCGGGCATACCGTTACGCCCTCGACGATCCCCGGTTTTCGATTTCGGAAACTAACCCAGATAACTACCGACAATTGAACTCTCTGATTAAAGATGGCAACGTCCCCGAAAACTTCCACGCAAGCTAATCGTTCAATAACCGAGCTCTTTATCTATGACACCCTCTAACTCTTCTCCTAGTCGCATACGTTCTAAATTACTGAGAAAACGTTCTATATTACGTTGCGCCCGATAGGGACTCGCCCCGGCGGTGTGCGGAGTCATCACCACATTATCTAACGCCCATAATTTACTGTCTGAGGGTAAGGGCTCTCTCGGAACAACATCCAAACCAGCTCCCTGTATTGCCCCATTTTCTAGAGCAAACACGAGGTCTGCCTCGCTCATCACTTCACCACGTGTCACGTTCACCAAAAATGCAGAATCTTTCATAAGTGCGAATGCTTTCGCATCAAACTTTCCGCGCGTTTCTTTTGTTAACGGACAACAAATTGAAACGACATCAGATTGCTCAAGAAATGACCTAAATTCACTCGATTCCATGACCCGGTCCACTTCAGGGCTGTTACCTACATCCTCCCGATCAATCGCGATGACCTTCATACCAAACGCTTTAGCTCGCTTTGCCATAGCCCTTCCGGTTCCACCAAAGCCAATATAACTAAGCTTCAAAAGGTTTAAATGTCTCCATACCCATAAACTTACAAATCCCTGTTCTTCTTTTCCAAATTGCCATGGACCAGAAACTAGAGCTACTCTATTTATAATATACTTGATGTTGTGTAGAAATGAATATTCCTTTATTAAAAGCTCAGAACTTAATTTTGTGAAACCATATATGGATTTGGAAT
>PAMR01000023.1 GCA_002708205.1 Gammaproteobacteria bacterium | reverse complement strand
TTCCAGCAAGTCATTTACTGTTTTTGGATTCGCTTTTCCCGATGTGGCACGCATTGCCTGTCCAACAAAAAAACCGAGTAGCTTTTGTTTACCTGCGAGAAATTGTTCAACTTGTTTTGGATTATTTTCTAGGATTTTCAATATGATTTTTTCTAGTTCGTCGGTATTGTTGAGTTGGTGTAGTCCTTTTGATTTGATTAGGTCGTCGACGGAACCCCCTTCGTGACAGATGGAGTCAAAAATATCTTTAGCTATTTTTGAACTGATGGTTCCATCGTCCACTCGTTGTATCAAAGTTCCCAGGTTTTCTTCCGATACGGGAAATTGAAGTGTCTCGAGATCCGCATTATTCAGGGCGCTAAAAATAGGCCCGAGAATCCAATTCGCGGAAGATTTAGCGTTACCGGATATATCTACTACGTTTTCAAAAAATTGAGCTACGGTGTGATCGGAAGGCAATCGAAGTGCATCAGACAGAGGCAGTCCTAGTTCACCAATGTACCTATGTGTTTTTGCTTCTGGCATTTCTGGAAGTGTTGATCGAATAGTTTCAACGAGGTCGGAGGGGATCGTTAGTGATGGTAGGTCAGGGTCCGGAAAGTATCGATAATCTGCTGAGAGTTCTTTGCCTCTCATTTGTCGAGTTTCGTTCAGATCTGCGTCGTAAAGGCGTGTTTCTCGTTCTATGGTGCCGCCTGTCTCGAGTATTCCGATCTGACGTGATATCTCGTATTCGATCGCACGTTGAACGAACCTAAAAGAGTTAATGTTTTTTATTTCAGTTCGTTCGCCTAATTCTGATTGGCTCGAATCGCGCACAGACACGTTTGCATCACATCTCATCGAACCTTCTGACAGATTGCCGTCACATATTTCTAGGTATGTAACTAGAGCATGTAATTTACGAAAATATTCGGCGGCTTCTTCTGCTGATCTCAATTCGGGTTCAGATACAATTTCAAGTAGCGGGGTGCCCGCTCTATTGAGATCAATTCCGGTTAATCCCGACTTTACCCCATGTATTGATTTGCCTGCATCCTCCTCTAGGTGAGCTCGGGTTATGCCGATCTGACGAATATCACCGTTCGACATAACCATTTTAAAGGTTCCCCGACCAACAATGGGTTGATCAAGTTGGCTGATCTGATAGCCTTTTGGAAGATCAGGATAAAAATAGTTCTTGCGATCAAATCTGCATACAGAGGCTATTTCAGCGTCGATGGATAAGCCAAATTTGATGGCCATTCTGACTGCTGCTTCATTGAGTACTGGCAAAGATCCAGGCATCGCTAAATCGATATTATTTGCGTTTGCATTTGGATTAGCTCCAAAAGTGGCTGGAGCTGATGAAAAGATTTTGGAATTCGTTGCCAACTGGACATGAACTTCAAGGCCTATAGTTGGTTCCCAATTATTCATTATTTCTTGATCCAAGGCTTGGGTGTTTTTGGTGCCAGTCTGTTCCTTGCTGAAAGAGCTGTCCCGCATGTATCAGTGAAGCCTCATCAAAATGTGGTGCAATAAGCTGAATACCGATAGGCAAATTGCCATCAAATCCGGCAGGAAGACTGATTGCGGGTAAGCCGGATAAGTTGGCTGGTATCGTATAGATGTCCTGCCGATACATGTTTACGGGATCATCCTTTAGCAGGTTGCGCTTAAAGGCGACTGTAGGTGCTGTTGGACTTAATATAAGGTCGACTTCCTTAAAAGCTTCGAGAAAGTCGTCTCGGATCAGCCTTCGGATTTTTTGAGCCTTGACATAGTATGCATCGTAGTAACCGACTGATAGAGCATATGTCCCAGTAACTATTCTACGCTTTACTTCCTTTCCAAAACCCTCACTTCGCGATCTTGCGTAAAGTTCGGAAAGGTTCGTAATTTCTTTAGCACGATGGCCATAGCGGATGCCGTCGTAACGGGAGAGGTTTGTCGAAGCTTCCGCGCCAGATATCACATAGTAGGCGGGAATTGCGTGGCGGGAATTAGGAAGTTCTATATCTTTGAATTCCACCCCAAAACCAGAAAAAACTTTTTTTGCTTCTTCGAGTGCTCTGCCAATGTTCTCACCCAAATCCACAATGTATTCCTTCGGTATTCCGATCTTCATTGACTTAGTTTTTCTGGATGGGTCAGTTTTTGGCATTTTGACTGATGTGGAGTCTCGTGGATCAAAGCCCTCCATCGCCTCCAATAAAAGGGCAATATCTGTCACCGAATGCGCAATAGGNCCAGCCTGATCTAGACTAGAAGCAAAGGCNACCATCCCGTATCTAGAAACNCGACCATAGGTTGGTTTTAGGCCCGTGACCCCACANAAGCTGCTAGGTTGCCGAATTGATCCTCCGGTATCTGTTCCTGTCGCAGCAACTACAAGCCCAGCACCGACTGCCGCAGCNGANCCCCCTGACGACCCNCCTGGTACACAAGAGGTGTCCCAAGGGTTTAGNGTGGGTCCGAAGTAAGATGTTTCGTTAGATGATCCCATCGCGAATTCATCCATATTCGTCTTTCCGAGACTAATTGCGCCGGCTTCTCTTAGCTGCTCAACCACTGTGGCATTGTACGGAGCGATGAAGTTGTCGAGCATTTTCGAAGCACAACTCGTCTTAATTCCCGCTGTGCAGAAAAGGTCTTTGTGGGCAATTGGGATTCCTGTTAATAAACCGCCCTCATTTCGACTGATTAATTTGTCGGCTNTCTTCGCTTCTTCCAAAGCGCCATCTGCATCTACGGTAATAAAGCAGTTAAGGTCCTGGTTTTCCTCGATCNGTTGCAGAAAGACTTGGACAAGCTCGATAGTGCTTATTTGCTTTTGATAAAGTGCGGAATGGATCTGTTCAATGCTTGAAAAAGGATTCATTCGATGACTCTTGGCACTAGGTAAAAACCATCTTCCGTCTTTGGTGCTATGTCTTGGAAANTTTCGGTTTCGATGTCGGAATCAGCGATATCTTTTCGAAGATTTTGGGGTAGATCGACAGGGTGTCTTAAAGGNTCTATGTGAGTGGTATCAATTTCCTGCATTTGATCGATAAGTTCAATAATCCTTCCTAAATCCGTGAATAGCGTGTGTTGTTCTTTTTCAGGAGCAGCCAGTGCTGAAAGTTTCAATAATTTTTTAACTAAGTCAGAGTTCAAGAAAATTCCAAATCGGTAATGTTCGTTAAAGGCCGTAATCTAAATTACTTCTTATTATATGGCGATCTAGATTTAGTACCTAATTGGCAAAGCCTAACGCACATATAAAGTTTTTGGTTTATNTGTTGTATGAATGATTTACTCACTTTAGGTGATACGGGTACCGTGCTAGAGTTTCATTGCTCCAATAGAAACTATTTGCACTAAACGGAATACGGAAGACTCTTTGTTCAAGAATATTCGTGGTTTGTTCTCGCGTGATCTATCCATTGATTTAGGTACAGCGAATACGCTGATATTCGTGCGTGAGCAAGGTATTGTCCTGAACGAACCCTCCGTGGTAGCGATTCGTAATAATCCTAATCAAAAAAGCGTAGCGGCAGTTGGGCTTGACGCTAAGCGAATGCTCGGTCGCACGCCTGGGAATATCACAGCTATAAGACCTCTAAAGGACGGTGTTATCGCTGACTTCCTTGTAACTGAGAGGATGCTGAAACATTTCATTCAAAAGGTGCACGAAAATTCCTTTATTAGGCCGAGTCCTCGAGTACTGGTTTGTGTCCCATGTAAATCTACGGAGGTAGAGAGGCGGGCAATACGGGAGTCAGCATTATCAGCTGGCGCGAGAGACGTGCGTTTGATTGAAGAGCCTATGGCTGCNGCCATAGGTGCCGGACTTCCAGTGCANGAAGCAGTCGGTACGATGGTAGTGGACATAGGGGGTGGTACGACGGAGATCGCCATAATCGCTTTAAATGGTGTAGTGATTTCGGATACGGTTCGTGTTGGTGGAGATCGATTCGATGAAGCAATTGTTGCCTATGTGAGACGAACGCAAGGGAGTCTTATTGGGGAAGCTACTGCTGAGCGCATAAAGCAGGAAGTTGGAGCAGCTTATTTGCAAAAAGANATCAGGGAGATCGATGTACGAGGTCGCAATCTAGCAGAAGGCGTTCCTCGCAGCTTCACCCTAAATTCCAATGAAATCCTAGAGGCATTGCAGGAGCCTCTTTCGATGATAGTTCAAGCCGTTAAGAGAGCTTTGGAGCAATGCCCGCCGGAGCTTGCATCCGACATCGCCGAAACCGGAATAGTTATCACCGGAGGCGGAGCGCTTCTAAGAGATCTCAATGTTTTGATCGCTGAAGAAACTGGCCTACCAGTAATAGTGGCGGAAGATCCTTTGACTTGCGTAGCACGTGGAGGGGGAAAAGCCTTAGAACTTATGGACGATGCCGGNAACGCGGATTTAATGTCAGTAGAGTAAANAAAAGGAAAAGCTTTTTAAAAGGTTAGTTTTTCTTGAAGTCTTATTGTTTAAGGGNTGTATTGGATGGTNCAGGAGTGACTGATTAAGGCATTGTTTCTAAGAGAGTCGACCGCNGGCTATCTCTCAATAGCGTTAACGATTTTATCNGTTATTTTGATAAGTTTAGAAGCCAATTCGCGCTTTCTAGATACGTTTAGAAGCACAGTCTCAACGATCGCGTATCCAATTCTGGCATTAGCGGAGACACCCTATTTGCTGAGTGTCGGAACAACCGAAATATTGGCTTCAAGAGCGTCTCTTACAAAAGAAAATAAAATCCTTAAAGATCGCCTTTCTAAGGCCGAATATGTCACTCAACAAGTCAACGTATTATCCAGGGAAAACTATAGATTACGNGCATTATTGGGTAGTAAATCTCGCTTAAGTACTGAGGTGCTAGTGTCGGAGCTAATGTTTGTTGGACAAACACCTCAACGGTTTGAAGTATTAATAGATAAAGGAAGTGATAACGGTATTCGAGAGGGTCAGGCTGTAATAGATGCAGATGGGCTATATGGGCAAGTGATCGAAACATCACCGATATCAAGTCGGGTTTTACAGTTAATAGACGTCCGGCATGCGGTTCCAGTTGAAGTGGTGCGAACAGGAATTCGTGCAATTGCTGCGGGTACGGGAAACTTTGAATATTTGGAATTGGAAAATCTTTCTGTGAATGCTGATATTCGTCAAGGTGATCTCTTAGTGACATCGGGATTAGGAGGCCGTTTTCCGGCTGGCTATCCAGTTGGCCTGGTCGAAGCTGTTAATTTTGATAGAACGAAGGCATACATTTCGGTGACTGTTAAACCGAGCGCGAAATTGAATCAAGGTCGTTACGTGTTAGTTGTATTTCAGGAGGACGACTGATGATTCTGGAAGATGGTCGATGGCTAGTTTTTCTTTCATTCTTGCTGGCTATGATCATTAGTGTAATGCGGTTGCCGAATTTCCTGCCAGATTGGTTGGTTTATCTCGATCCCGATTGGGTGATTATGGTTCTTTTTTATTGGGTAATACAGGCGCCCGAGAGGGTAGGTTTGATTGTGGCTTGGTTGATAGGGTTTCCAATGGACGTTATGTTAGGAGACCCAATTGGGTTGAACGGTGCGTGTTTTGTAGGAGTAACTTTTTTTGGTTGGACTCTTTATGAGAGAATTCGCATGTTTTCTTCAATGCAACAAGGGGCTGTATTGTTTGGGTTATTGTTTGTTGTGGGTCTTGTAAAGGCTACGGTAGTCCATTTCATTCAAGGGTTAGAGTGGTCTTTAATATTCTTAGGTACTGCAACGACGACGGTATTGTTGTGGTTTCCAGTATCTCGAATTCTCCAAATATTAACCACACGTTATGTGGGTGAATAGCGTCAACACATGTCGGTACCACANATAATTCTGGCTTCGTCTTCGCCNCGCCGAGAAAGNATACTTCGAGATATTGGTATNCGATTTATCAAGTGTCCTGCCGATATAGATGAATCTGTTTTGCCCGGTGAAAAACCTGATAAGTACGTACGCCGAATGGCTGAGGCTAAGGCGAAGAAGATTGCTAACCAAAAAAAANATAAGCCGGTTTTAGGAGCCGATACGATTGTATTNATTGACGGCAGAATATTAGGCAAACCAAAAAATCGAGAACAAGCTCTGCGATATATAACGTTACTCTCAAATCGAACACATAGTGTGCTGACATCAGTAGCATTGGTACGTAGAGACCGGTGCAAAAGTATTTTAGCGCGAGCTGAAGTAACATTTCGCAAGATATCTAAGCGTGAGGCTATTTTGTATTNGGAAACTGGAGAACCCAAGGATAAAGCCGGAGGATACGGCATACAGGGTGTCGGTGGGATTTTTATAGACCGAATAGAAGGAGGACATGGAACTGTGATCGGACTTCCTGTCTTGGAAACAGAAAAATTATTGAGGCTATTCAACGTTGAGACGTGGCGAAATCGATTGAAAGAATGATTGGTACAGATTTCAACTTGGTCATCTAGTTTCGGCTGGATAATAATGAAGTCGGACAGGTAAAAATATACATNCTCNAAACAACGCTACTAAAGATGAAGCCGAATATACGTGTTAGTAAATGGAGAAAAATACATTGGTTAGGAACGAACAAATATTTCGTATAAACCTAGTGGACCATTCTTCTAGCCAATACTGGGGATGTTTACAAGGGAAGTGGAATGCCTAACTCGAGGAAAGCGATTAAAGGCGGTATGTTCGTCGTATTACTCCTCGCTGNTCTAGACCTCTCTATGCGGGCGTACTTTTCGTATGGAAATGTAGAAGATCTTATAAATGATTATTTTCTTGGACAAAATGTTTCGTTCGATAGTTTTAAAGTTGATTGGAACTTACTACAACCCATAGTTCGAATACCAAGAGCAACTATAGGTGATAGCCATTTCGAGAAAGTTACTCTTAGAATTAATAGTATAGANAGCATACTCAAGCAGCGTATTGCGTTGTCTGGACTTATTGTTGGGTCGGCGGAAGTCTTGCTAGAAGAGACTGAGGAGGGCTGGCGATTACTTGGAGCTTCGCGAGCTGGCGNGGNGCTTAACATAACAGACCTAATTTGGAATATTAGTACGGTAGACGTAACCGGAGCATTGAATTTTCTCGGAGATGGTGTAGACGCATTAATCCCTGTGCGTGTAATTAGGAGTCGTGGTTCTGAGCTAGATCAAAGAAGAATTACGTTATGGCCCGATCGGAATTGTGATCACTGCAATATTGTCTTTGCNGTTGATTCGATCGTGCAACCGATTTTTGATTTTTGGACGGAAAGTTCTATTACAGCGACACTTAAATCAACAGGATTTCTGTTAAGAGAAAATAATTCAAAATTGTTAGGTATTCGAGATTCATCGGTAGAACTAAAAGGGGAATGGAAGAGTGAGGGCTCAAGAAGCGCTAGCCAATTGAGTTTTGCAATAATGTCCGTAGACCCTNGCTCACCAAGCGTCTTTAGAGGACAGCTGAATTTGGAGGGTGAGGATGGGTATTTGGTCGGTAGCATTAATGAAATTGAATACACATCAGCGCTTGGTGACTATTTATTCCCGCCTGTAGCTGTTGCTTTGGATGTTGATNGATCNGTTAGGCTGGGGGTGCAGGATATAGATTTAATAGAGTGGACTGGGTTAATAACCGAAACCCTTTCGCATGACCATCAGGTTAGACAATGGCTTGAAGGTCTTAGTCCAAGTGGCGTAATCGAGGNCTTACGAGTCGATATCGATAAATCTGGCATCACATTTCTTGGTGATATTTTGAATCTCGGTGTCAATAATTATAAAGGAGTGCCAAAAACACGTATCCAAAGAGGATCGTTGTCAGGCCGCAATCGAATAGTCTCCCTAGATATTCTAGAAGGTCCAGTTGAGGTGGATTTTTCGGACCTATTTGAATCGAATTGGAATTATGAATCTGCTACCGGAGCGATTTTTTTTGCGTTACTTGATGACGGATATTTTGGCATACATAGCCGTGATCTTATTGTGTTAAACGGAGAGATGGTGCTGAGTGGCGATTTTGCCTTAACAAATCCACGCGAAAGAGCGGAAAGAAGATTNTCTATAGGTTTAGATGTATCTAAGTTTGATTTAAACAGAGTCGCTAATTACGTCCCGAAGAANATTCCTTCTAATATCCAAGACTGGATAACTAGTAGCATATTATCCGGTCTGGTCACTTCTGGTAGCTTTATGTTTCATGGATATAGTAAATCATTAGTGGCAGATCGTCCTTCTAGCTTTTATCTAGACCTGTTAGTGGAGGATGTTGTTTTGGATTATCACCCCGAATGGCCTCTAGCATATGGAATAGAAGGCCGGATAAATATTGATAGACAAGAAGTCGCAGCTAAATTGGAGGCAGTGAGTACCCGTGGTATGAATTTCTCTTCTGCCTCTGTACTAACTAATAATAAAGAAAAGTATGTAAACCTCTATTTTGAAGGACAAACGAGATTGGAACAACTCGTCGATTTTATTGAAGATATCCCTTCTACATATCAAGAGGATTTGATTTCTCTAGATTGGGAGACTCAAGGTCTAATAAATCTGAATGGAAATGTAGGGTTTTCTCTTAGTGAAGAAACTTCCTTGTCTAATGAGATTAGTATGGAACTTGGAGTAATTGATGCAACGATTTATTCGGCAAATTATGGAATTAAGCTTCAACAATTGCTTGGAAAACTACACTACAAATCGGGANTGGGANTTTTTTCGGAAGGGCTGCAAGGTGAANTGTTTGGTTATCCGATGAACCTAAAAATCGGGTCAGATAGTGAACANTTTCAAGAAGCTATTGTGCTAACTGTGGACGGACGTTTGGGAAGTGAAAACATTTATGAATTATTCAATGTCACTCAAGGAAAAGTACTAGAGGGTAGCTCAAACTTTCAAACCAAGCTTTTCATCCCTAGAAATGCTCCTGTTTCACTAGAAGTAACNAGTGACCTATTTGGAATGGACGTTCTGTTGCCGAAGCCGATTGGGAAAATGAAGGAAGAAAAGATTGAAGTGGAATTGAATATCGATTTTCTGAACGAGCATACAGTAATAGGATTNGATATAGACGGNGAAACTGGAGGTTGGATACATGTTAGTGAAGGTCGAGTGCAGAGAGGATCATTAGGGATTCAAAAAGAACCGCTTGTTATTTCGGATTCTGACGGGCAAGTAACAGTGACAGGTAGGCTNAGTGAATTTAGTGTTTCGGGACAAAGTTCATTTAAGGNATTACCGAACTTCGAGCTAAGAAATTTAGTGATAGATAGCATGTCTATCGAGCCATTCGTTATCAACAANGCAATTATAGATGGAAAAAGTAACCGCGCGGGGATTCAATTCTCGGTTGAATCCGATGAGTTGGAGGGGGAGGTCGAAAAGGGTGAAAGTGGTGTGTGGAACGTGCATTTGAATAGAGCNATTTTGGAGGGGGCTAATGCAAATTGGAACGATGGGATCGGCCATAAAGATGTTTCAGGAATGGAGTTTGAATTACCTTTCGACTTTGCTATCGATAGTCTCACCTTGGGTGATGAAAATGGGGATTTTGAGGATTATGGTAAATATAGATTTAAGATAAGGCCGGACGAAATTGGCATACGAATAGAAGAATTTTCCGCATTAATTAAAGGTATTAGTGTGGTTGCCGAGGAGGCGATTATCTGGGACCGACTTTCGAACATAACCTCTTTTAAAGGAGGTGTGTCTGGTCAGAATCTTGCGCAAGTGCTGCCACTTTGGGGATATGAAGTAAATATTGATAGCACGTCTTTCAGTAGTAGTGGTGAGNTAGAGTGGGCGGGTTCACCANTNGATTTTCAGTTNAAAAATNTNCNNGGGGAANTNACTACATCAATTANCAATGGCCGATTTCTNGATGTCGACCAAGGCGGCGGTGCAGTAAAACTCATTGGTCTTTTCAACTACTCTGCTATTTTTGAACGCATGCAACTAAATTTTAGTGATCTTTTGGGCAAAGGTATGAGCTTCAATAGAGTTTATGCCCGAACGATGTTGAACAGAGGATTATTGAAATTTCTAGACCCAATGNTTGTGGAAGGAAANAGTTCTTTGATTAGACTAACGGGAAATGTAGATCTNAATAGTGGAATACTAGATAACGAAATGATCGTTACTTTGCCTCTAGATAAAAGCCTCCCTTGGTATGCGGCGTATATTGCTTTAGCTAATCCGGCTGCGGGCGTCGGTGTCTTGTTAGCGAGGAGAATATTTGATGATCAGATTGAGAGCCTTTCTAGCG
This sequence comes from Gammaproteobacteria bacterium, assembly GCA_002708205.1. Classification (GTDB taxonomy): domain Bacteria; phylum Pseudomonadota; class Gammaproteobacteria; order Pseudomonadales; family Azotimanducaceae; genus UBA11889. Next base: position 12,630 of record PAMR01000023.1, on the reverse strand, counting down.
GTCGTTACTCCATTCGAGGTACTCTTTCAGATCCGGTAGTAGAATTCGAAACGGTATTTACTGCGGAAGCGGAAACATCCAATNTTGCTAATTGAAGACACGTCCTAAAAGCTGGGCGGACGCTCACAGTTTCTTTGATTTGAGATTTTTTTGTTTAGACTAATCTTCGCCAAACCCAGAATCAATGAGTTTGCAAATATCTTCTATAGCTTTTATTTCGTCGACGCCTTGTGCTGAAACTANCAAAGTTGTCCCCTTATCTGCTTGCAGCTTAAGCAATTCAAGAATACTGTGCGCATCGCACATGTTACTCGAATTGTGTCCCACCTTTATTTCCGACGACATTTGTCGAACCAGTTCCACGAGTTTTGCCGAAGGTCGAGCGTGGAGCCCGAGCGAGTTNTTGATTGTGACTTTTTTATGTTGCATCTGCGCTGTCCCGGTGTCGAACTATTACATGGTCGTATTTCATTTGGAAATGTTTTGCTAAGCGCTCAGCCATATATACAGATCGATGCCGTCCTCCCGTGCACCCGACGGCAACTGTTATGTAGTGTCGCCTCGCTTTATCGAAGTGTGGCAGCCAATTTTCTAGTAAACGGACTATATCGGTAAACATTTCCTTAACTAGCGGCTTACTATCGAGAAATGCACGAACTTCAGGAGCTTTACCAGATAAATTCTTAATATTTTCTTCGTAGAAAGGATTGGGGAGACAGCGCAAGTCAAAAACGTAGTCAGCATCTACGGGAATTCCATTGCGAAAACCGAAAGAACAAAAAAGCATAGAAATAGCAGAATGTTTTCGTGAAACGACCCTGGTTCGTATGAGACTAGTAAGTTCCGAAGGGGTTAGATCACTAGTCTCAATTCGAAGATTGGCGACATCTGAAATTTCTGCCAATCGAATAGATTCGAGATCGATAGCTTGTCTAAGGTCAATTTCATCACTAGTTAGTGGGTGCTTTCGGCGAGTTTCACTATATCTTTTAATCAGTACCTCACTAGAGGCATCTAAAAAAATTATCTCTGTATCGACTGAGGCATCTATATCGAGAAGGTGTGCTTGGAAATTTTCCAGGTTGGAGGAGTTGTTTCGACTATCTATGCAAACGGCTATTCCCTTGTCAGATTTTCTGACCTTAGTTTTGTTAATAAGGTCTTTGAGCATTGAGGCGGGAACGTTATCTATGCATGTGAAGCCTTCGTCCTCTATGATTCGAAGTACTGTATTTTTTCCTGCTCCAGAGCGGCCGCTTATGATGAGTAGCTTCATGAATCTANCAATATGTTAGANAGTTTTATGAAAATATCAAAAAGCTCTTCGTTAGATTTAGTNTTACGAAGCTTTTTGACGTTCTCAATATCACCGAAAATGCGCGATAAAGCATCTAGNATATTCAAATGTACNGTTTTTTCATCTTGCGGGACGACCCATATAAATAAAAGATTGACCAACTCACCATCGAAATCGACGGATTCATGTAAATGCATTAAAGCTGCACTTGGATGCGTACANTTTTCCGACCGACAATGTGGGATTGCAATTCCATTTCCTAGAGCAGTAGACCCTAAACGNTCACGGCTAAGNAATGCATCCANCAATTCTCTGGCNTCTAGTTTTGGAGTGGTCGAAGCGATTAGTTCTGCACCGATTTCAAAGGAGGCTTTAGTCGAGTTGACGTGGCAAGAACTAAGGACCCTACTCCTAACCAATATGTGATCTATAATATTCATGAATCAACAATCTCGAGGGAAACCTCTAATATGACAGCCCCTCATTTTGAGTAGTGATTATTTTCAAAATTCCCTTTACTAGGAATTGAATAAAAAATAAGTACAAACGGTCTTCCAGCCGATCTGAAAATTTCTCCGTTCTGATTATGCTCATTGTTCAAAGTAGTTGCTAACATATGTTGCAAAGAGTGGTCAATTAAATCTTACGGTTATTTGATCCAGGTATGCCCATGTTCTGGCGATACTTTGCGACGGTTCGGCGAGCTATCTTGATGTCGAGGCCTTTAAGTTTCTTCACTATTGCAGAATCGGACAATGGACGTAGTGGGTTTTCATCACGTGTCCATTCCTTAATATGTTGTTTGATAGATTTGTTGGATACATAACCTCCAGAAGAAGTTTTTAAAGACTTAGAAAAAAAATATTTCAGTTCGTAAGTTCCTCTTGGGGTCTGCAAAAATTTATTTCTACTTATTCGGGATATGGTTGATTCGTGACAACCTATTGGGATTGCAATATCACTGAGTCGAAGCGCATTTAATTTTATTTCGCCAAATTCGAAAAATTCTTGTTGTGCGCGAACTATTTGTTTCGAACATTCCAANAAAATTCGATTCCTTTGACGTAGTCCATTGGTAAACATCCTTGCTTTTTGTAATTGGAGCTTAAGAAAANCCCGTTCTTTTTTGGTAACACCANNTATTGTGCTTACGTCCGNCACCTTTACTGCAATATTTGAAAGGGCATTTTCATTCAAGGTGGCAGTCCATTTATTACCATCCCTGTACGCGATTACGTCTGGTACGACATAAGTAATTTGTTCGTCGTTGAATGCATTCCCGGGCCTCGTTTCTAGGCGTTCTAGTACAGTGAACACTTCATCGACTTCCTCGCTTGATAGATTCATCGATTTGGCGATGGTGTCCCGGTTGGGTTGTTGCAATAGTTCGTAATGATCTTTGACAAGCTCTTGAGCAGCTTCTCGATAGTCGATTTCGTCGCTTAGCGACGCGAGCTGTAACAGAAAACACTCTTGNAGATTTCTGGCTCCGACTCCAGGAGGATCGTAACCTTGAACTATACTGAGAACCTTCTCGATTTCTTTTAGATTGGTTGTTAAATATGGTCGAAGAGTTTCCACTATCTCTTCCAATGGCTCTGATAATAGACCGTCACTGTCTATAGCATCAATTAAAGCGAAGGCGATCATTTGAAATTTTCGCGTGATCGTGGAGGTTTCTAACTGCAGACAAAGATGCTCGGAAAGCGATTGGGAATCCTGGCCTAAAACAGTAGGGAAATTTTCATTNTTTTCCGTAAGTTTGCTAATCCCTTCTCCCGCTCCCCCTTTTTCTGTCGTCGCGGATTTAGAAGTGTTGGAAGGTATATCTCTTAAATTTTGGTATGTCTTTGATGTAAGAGAATTTGGTGTTCCTTTCAGTTTTCTTTTGTAAGGATCAGTTTTTTCTTTTGGTGGATTTTGGATTTCAAGAAAAGGATTCTGATCTAAGGCATTACTAATCTCGTTAAAAAGAGCTTCGTTAGACAATGATAGCAAACCTATATTTTGTCGAAGTTCTGGCGTGATTATTAATTTGTGGCCAATGTTTGTTGCAAGTTTTTGAGACATATTTGGTTTTTTATATGGGTTTTGAACGGATCCTACTCATTAGNGGTCTATTGCGAGACGGATCTTTNTCTACATCTACCACCCTTGTTGATCTATAAAAAAATAGTTCTAAAGCGAGAAATCGTTTCCGAGATATACCTGTCTAACCTTTCTGTTAGATAAGATAGTATCTGTAGTTCCCTCCGCAATTACGTGTCCTTCGTTCACGATATAGGCCCGATGACATATTTCGAGAGTTTCGCGAACTTGGTGATCTGTAATCAAAATCCCAATGTTCTTATTTGCTAGNCCCTGAATTTCACTTTTCATGCTTCCGATAGATATGGGGTCAACTCCAGCAAATGGTTCATCCATAAGAATAAATTTAGGTTTAATCGCCAAGGTTCTNGCGATTTCTAGTCTTCTTCTTTCGCCTCCTGATAGTTTTGTAGCTCGGCGTGTTCGGATTTGANCTAATCTAAATTCCTCGAGTAGCNCGTCCACTAAANCCGTTNGTTCTTTTTTGTTNATGTCTTTTCGTAACTCCGCTATTGCTAGAATGTTTTGTTCNACAGTTAGGGANCGAAAAACGCTGGGCTCTTGAGGAAGATACCCAATACCCNTTTTTGCTCGCATGTGTATTGGGAAGTGGGAGATATCTTCGTCATCGATTTCTATGGATCCTCCATCTGGACGAATGAGCCCAACAATAATCTGGAAACTGGTTGTTTTACCTGCCCCATTGGGACCGAGTAAACCTACTATCTCCCCGCTAGATATTTCNAGTGATAGATTTTCAACCACGTATCTGCCGTCGTATTGTTTACGTAATGCTTTNGAAGACATTCGCGACATTATTAATGTTTTCCTANGCCGNCGTCTGAATTCCACATAATTTCAACTCGTTTGTTATTTNCTTTACCAGAGATGGCTTTGAGTTCTCCGGTAACCAAATCATAGTGGATCTCATGTCCAACAAAAGTATTTTCGTCTTGTTTGAGATTCGCTTTTCCAATTAGGATCAGAATTTGCTCGAGTGGATAAAAAATCACTTTTTCAGATCGAGCTGTTACAGATGGCATGTTAGNNCNCATCNTTTTCTCTATTTTGACTGGACTGCCTGTGGCTGTTACAAGACTTATGTCCTTTTCATCCCAATCGATATGCATAGAAGCTGCTTGCAATTGAATTGTTCCTTGTTCTAGTGATACCGATCCTTCGGCTAGTGCCTGTTCGCCTATTTTGCCTCTAATCCCATCCGCTTCTATCCTTAGTCCTTGTTCTTTAAGAGAGTTTGCTGCGAGCAGGATTACACTGCTCAGTGTTATAGAAAAGAAGATCGTGATTTGTAGAAGCAAACTACTTTGTTTATTCCAAGGCATTTGTTATGTCCTGAATTATGACACGCTGTTCGTGGGACGAGCCAAGATCAATCCATCGTGTGTTTAGATGACTATTCATATTTGCAGCTGTTATTCGGTACTGTTTTGTTTCAATCAGAATTTTGGAGTCGGATTCTATGTACCGACTTTGAGGATATAGAAACAGTATTTCGGTTCTTAAATGAAATGCATCTATTGTCGGACCCTCATTCGACACCACCACGTTTTCTTTTAATACGAATTGATCATCTTTGGCCTCTACATTAGAGGCTCTGGACATTGACCTAATAAGACCAGTTTCTGCTCTTATGGACCATGGTGTTTGATTTGAATCGAGTATTGTTATTTGAGGCTTGAGAAGCTCGGTGACTAATTTCGATTCATAGTGCCTGATCGAATCACTCTTCAGGTGATATTCAAGATTTCCATCGCTGTTATATTCCCCCATGGTGGCCTTTTTTGCGTAATAGTCGGGTTCGTCTGCGAGTACCGACGGAACAGTTTGGGTTTTTCTACTATCGGGGGAAAAAATAATCCAAGAGAAAAAGAAAAGGCCGAGCCCAATTAGAATTGCGCTTAGAATTCCCAAAGATTTTTGGTTTTTAGTAGTAGTTCGCATATCTCCCGTACGGCACCGTCGCCCCCTTTATTAGTAGTAACGAAATCAGCGTTTTGTAGAAGAACGGGGTGGGCATTTGCCGGTGCAAAACCAACCCCTACATTGTCAAAAATACAAAGATCCGGTATGTCATCGCCAATATGAGCCATACTATTTTTTTTAATGCCAGTAATATCCAAAAGCTTATTTAAAGCGTTTTCTTTGTTCTCTTCGCCTTGGAAAACATGATCGATGTCAAGTTCAGAGGCACGCCTTGTAGTAATTTCTGAATTTCTTCCACTGATAATGGCTGTTTTGACAATGTTCGTTAACATTTTTAGAGCGTAACCATCTTGGGCGCTGAATGCCTTTAATTCGATTCCATTGGACCCATAGTAGATTTGTCCGTTTGTTAGGACTCCATCGACGTCAAGTATTAGAAGTTCCACCCCTTTAATTTTTTGTAATAGCTCTGGCGTTAAGGTTCTGTTCATTAATTCTATGCCCACTAAACTTGATGATAGAGTACACTGTTGTAGCCGACCCAGGCTGCTAGAAGTATACAACCTTCAAGGCGAGTGATTTTTTTCTGAGAGCCAACAGCATAGGCGAAAAAGACAAGAATTACGGTTAAAACGAGCATCGTCATGTAGTCTCTCAAGATGACAATTGCATCTATATTAATGGGATGAATTAAGGCTGGTACAGCCAGTACCGCTAAAATATTTAAGATGTTTGAGCCCACAACGTTACCAATGGCCATATCAGATTGTCCTTTCTTGGCTGCAGTTACTGAAGCCGCCAGTTCAGGTAAACTCGTGCCTATTGCGATTACGGTTAAACCAACGATGATCTCACTAACACCAAGTTGATATGCAATGAAGACTGCAGATTTGGTTAAAATTTCTGCCGCTGTTAAAAGAAGAACAAGAGATAGTAGAAGTCTCCACAATCCTGAAGATGTTGACAATGTTGGTAGATCGTCTAATTCGTTTTCATACGATGGCGCTATACCACCAGCCTGTTTTCCGGGTTTGGCGAGTTTGTAAAGAATCAGCCCGAGACCACAGAGGAGCATGATGCCGTCGATCGAACTTAAGTAAAGGTTGGCTAGACATACTAAGGCGAGAAGGGTGGTGAGGACTAGCCATGGCACCTCACGTTTGAGAATTGCACCAGGAAAGGGGAGAGGTGTGATCAATGCGGTAATTCCGAGCACTAGACCAATATTTGCAATATTGGAGCCAATAGCATTTCCAATGGCCAGTGTTGGTGATCCGTCAATAGATGCAATTACACCTACGAAAATCTCGGGTGCAGAAGTACCAACCGATACGACGGTCAGCCCAATTACCATTCTCGACACGCCAAAATTACTTGCTGTAATCGCTGCATATGTAACGAAACGATCAGCGCTCCACACCAGGGCGATCAGTCCAACAATTAACCCGAATATTGATAACAACATGTCGAGAATCAATTAGTTAATGTTGGTGGTGTCATCATGTGGCTATAGACATCTTCGCAAAGGGTGGTTTTGTTGTGAGAGTCACGCATTATTTAGAGAGCATCTTACATCAACAACACGCTATAGATGGTGTTAATGCGCAAAATCACGTTTTGAACGTCGCGTTCTTTTCTTACTAAAAGTTCAGCCGAATATTCCTCGGTAGTTTTCTCGCTATAGCCTAATACACGTGTACGAGGTTTCTAAGACATAACTCGGATTTCGAGTTAATTTTTAAAAGAAGTACTGAATAATTTATTCACACTTAAATTAGGTTGGCTCCATTGCCGCAGCTTAGAGTGCTTTGCGCTAGTATTGCTATTTTAGACTCAAATTAAGGCGCGACTTAGAAAGTCATGCGTCCAAATAGGTGGCTTAGCGCTATCGTTTTCTGAATTTTCGAGGAAAGGAGCCATAGGTTGGAGAAAGAGATTCAAGCAAATATTGAAGAGTTACTTTCGAACGATGAAAATCTGGAAGTTGATGTGTCTGTGGAGGGCAATCGCGCGAACATTAAAGTAGTTTCGGAGGCGTTCGTCGGTATGAGTCGGGTTGCAAGACAGCAGCTCATTTATTCTTGTATTAATGATTTGATACAAGGTGGGCATTTGCATGCTGTTTCTATCGTTACTCATACCTTAGCCGAGGTTTAGGGGGTTTGTTTGAATATTAGGCGACTCTATTCTGGGGCGGTAGGCTTTCGGAAGGAACTTGATAGTCTTCTGCGGTGGAACGCGAGAGAAGATCCACACGTAGCAAATCTTGCCCAGGAAATCATTGATCAGGTTCGTAAAGAGGGCGATTCCTCTGTTCTAAACCTCTGTCGTAAATACGATAAAGTCTATTCTGAGACAGTATTAGATCTGGCCATAGATCAATCTGAATTGCGTTCGGCCTTTGAAGAAATTCCTGAGAAAGATAGCGACGCTTTGGTGCAGGCTGCAAATCGAATAGAAAAATATCACAGGGCACAAAAACAAGGCGACTTTCAGATAACTGATGATTCTGGAAATAACATAGGGCAGATAGTGACAGCTTTGGATCGTGTCGGAGTGTATGTCCCCGGAGGTCAGGCGGCCTATCCTTCGTCCGTGCTTATGACAGTGATCCCGGCGACAGTAGCTGGAGTATCGGAAATCGCAGTGGCGGTTCCCACACCTCAAGGACAACGTAATTCTCATGTGCTTGCAGCACTGCACATAACCGGAGTAAGGGAAGTATATTCTATCGGAGGTGCCCAAGCGGTTGCGGCGATGGCCTATGGCACAGAAACTATAAGAAAGGTCGACAAAATTGTCGGCCCGGGCGGAGCAATTGTCGCGGCTGCTAAACGACTGGTATACGGCCCTGTTGGAATCGATATGATTGCTGGACCGAGCGAGGTGTTAATAATTGCTGATCCAACAGCTAACCCAGATTGGGTCGCCTTAGATCTATTTTCCCAAGCGGAGCACGGTGAGAATTCGCAAAGTATTTTGCTTTGTCCGGACGAGAATTTTTTAAGGCTTGTTGAAGAATCGATGGAGAGGCACATCGATTCGTTGAGCCGCAAAAATATTATCGTGAAATCCCTCGAGACCAGGGGAGCTTTTGTCCTAACCAAAGATCTGGAGGAAGCTGTTGCAATATCGAATATTATTGCGCCGGAGCATCTTCAGCTCGCCGTAGCAAAACCCCGAAAACTGATGCAGCAAGTAAGACATGCTGGAGCCATCTTTCTGGGTGTGAAAACTCCGGAAGTTTTAGGTGATTATTCGGCAGGCCCCAGTCACGTTCTTCCTACATTCGGAACGGCTCGCTATAGCTCGCCACTTGGGGTCTACGACTTCCAGAAACGAAGTTCTGTAATTGAATGCGTTCCAGAAGGATTGAATGATGTAGCGAGTATTGCAGCAGTTATTGCGGACATGGAAGGCTTAACCGCACATGCATCTGCTGCACGAGCTCGAATCCGAGACTAGCCTAGTTGTGGAAATGCAACCAGTTTCAATGCAAGAGTTCTGGGGGTGGTTATGTGGTTTATCCGTTTAAATTTTTTTTTCGTGGAGTTCAAAGTAACTGGACAATTCCGCACTAAAAGCTATAGATATCGATCCATTTGGTAGCCAATGGAATCGAAAAAAGGGACTTTTTGAGAGGTGGATTTTCCTAAAGGAGAAATCTTAAGCCCTATACGGTTGTATGAAGCCTCCGTATCTAATGGATTTCGTGACGACCCGTCACAAAGGGAGGTCCTCTCTCACTTAACCATATTACAACAGACGTTAAATAGTCGTATCAGCAGTAACATAAATCTTAAGGATAGGATATTCAGTTGGATTGGTTTACGAGGATCAGAGCCTAACCTAAAAGGTCTTTATATATGGGGCGGTGTTGGTCGAGGTAAAACCCATGTAATGGATCTTTTCTATGAAAGTCTGGTTGTTCCTAAGCAACGACTACACTTTCATCGATTTATGGCGAAAGTACACCGAGCCCTAACAGAAAAAAAAGGAACCGAGGATCCACTTCTATCTATAGCAGGAGACTTTGCTGCCCAAGCCAAAGTTATATGTTTTGATGAGTTTTTCGTCTCCGACATCGGAGATGCAATGATTCTTGGCGAATTGCTAAGTGGACTATTTGCACGTGGAGTCATTCTAGTCGCAACTTCAAACGTGGCCCCCAACGAATTATATGAAAACGGTTTGCAAAGAAAACGTTTTTTGCCCGCTATCGCTCTTCTGCAAGAATATACGGACATTATAAAGATAGGCGGGGATAAAGATTATCGGCTCGATTCCCTTAGACGAACGTCAATATATGAGGTACTTGGCAGTGTCGAATACAGAGTTTATGACAAGCTTTTAGAGTTGAGCGATGTTGGGTACCAAAAAAATAAAATCCTAAATATTAACGATCGCCCGATCTGTACTCTATATAGTGGTGTAGACGAACAGGGAATCGCAGCTTTCGAATTTTGTGAATTATGTGATGGACCTCGAAGTAATAACGATTACATAGAACTGGCACGTATCTTCCATACTGTTCTGATTGTTGACATACCAAGACTGACCGAGAGTTACGAGAATCAAACGAGAAGATTCATTGGTCTTATCGATGAATTTTATGACCGTAAAGTAAAGGTACTTTTTGTTGCCCAAGTAAAATTACTAGACCTCTATCAAGGATCGTTGCTGGCGAAGGAATTTGAGCGGACAAAAAGTCGTATTAGTGAAATGCAATCTGACGACTATTTATCCCGTCCACATCGCCCATAATTTGTTATTTCTGAAGCTTTTCGATTTGGTTCGATTTGGNACGTTTAAACAAGTCATAGGGCTGTATTGTAATGAGGTTGATGCTGGCTTAAGATTCGCGCTCTCCAAAGTCTGGNCAAGAACCGATGCCTACTCTAGCGACGTCAATGAAAACTGTAAGTACGCGTAGTGAAGATGCGGTAAATNATTGGGTGCTAATCGATGCGGAGGATCAAACCCTAGGCCGTTTAGCNTCACTAATAGCTATTCGATTGCGTGGTAAGCATAAAGTGGACTTTACACCGCACGTAGACAATGGAGATTACGTGGTTGTCATAAATGCGTCGAAAGTAAAGGTTACCGGGAAGAAAGAGACCGATAAATTATACTACCGTCATACTGGTTATCCTGGTGGTATAAAGAACGTAACTTTGGGAAGAATGCGCGAAACCAAACCGGAACGCATTNTAGAGAAAGCGGTAAAAGGAATGTTGCCACGAAGTGCTTTGGGCAGGGCGATATGGAAAAAATTGAAGGTATACGGTGGATCGGAGCATCCACATGATTCTCAACAGCCTAGAAAAATAGAGCTTTAATTAGTATCTAGGGAGCCATTGGGACTAAGAATATGAATTATGGGACGGGTCGGCGAAAGACATCTACTGCTCGCGTATTTTTGAGTACCGGGACTGGACGTATTCTCGTCAACAAAAGACCGCTTGATGAATACTTCGGGAGAGAAACAGCNCGAATGGTGGTGCGACAGCCNTTGGAAGTAACAGAAGCTATAGAACGCTTTGATGTAAATGTTACTGTTTCAGGTGGAGGGGGTTCGGGGCAAGCTGGCGCGATAAGGCATGGAATAGCTCGTGCCCTAGTGGACTACGATGAGACCTTGCGACAGCCGCTGAGACAAGCTGGACTACTGACACGTGATGCACGAGAAGTCGAACGGAAAAAGATTGGGTTACGAAAGGCACGGAAGCGTCCTCAGTACTCGAAGAGATAGATAATTTGTTTTGATCGAAAATGGTTTCCAATAGGACAAATCGTTTTCGACGGGTAGNTGTTTCAGTCGGAAGTAAATTGGTCGCATGTGGTAAAATGTTAGGTTATTGCGGGAACGGAGAGCGAGAAGCAGTTGAGCGGTGAAGAGCCAAATAAGAAACGGCGGTATTTTTTAGTCGGTGCCACATCANCTGTGGGAGCGGTTGGAGTTGGCTTTGCGGCGACGCCATTTGTTAAGTCTTGGAANCCAAGTGCCAAAGCTAAAGCGGCTGGAGCACCTGTACGCATTGACATATCTAAGCTGAACCCTGGTGAAATCCTAGGTCCCATTCCGGCCTGGAGAGGACAGCCAGTCTTTATCGTATATCGGACGCAGGCTAGTATAGATAAACTATCTGATACTAAAGATTCCGTTTTGTTGGCTGACCCCTCATCCCAGTCTGAGGAACAACAACCACTATATGCTCGTAACCCTTGGAGATCCCGACGACCGGAGATCGGTGTATACCTAGGCTTATGTACACACCTAGGGTGCTCTCCTAAGTTTCACGGAAAAGTGCAGGCGGAATCTTTTGACCCGAATTGGCAGGGGGGGTTTTTTTGCCCTTGCCATGGTTCTAAATTTGATCTGGCGGGGCGTGTGGAAAAAAATATGCCGGCGCCCGAGAATTTAAAGGTTCCTCCGTACTCATTTGAAACGGAGAATATTATTGTGGTTGGCCTTGACGAGGAAACGTCATAGAACCAACGATCATAGAGAACTAACCTAGATGGCAGAAACATCACATAAATCACGGATATCGCGATTCGTCGCTTGGATAGATGAGCGGATACCTTTAACCGAAACCCTGGAGCGTCATGCAACGAAGTATTACGCTCCTAAGAACTTCAACTTCTGGTACTACTTTGGGATCCTCGCTACTTTGATGTTGGTGATACAAATTCTTACAGGTATCTGGTTAACCATGGCCTATGTGCCAAGCGGAGAGGGCGCATTCGCTTCCGTAGAATACATTATGAGAGATGTAGAGTATGGGTGGTTGTTACGGTACCTTCATTCGACTGGAGCTTCGTTCTTTTTTATTGTGGTTTACCTCCATATGTTTCGGGGATTTGCATATGGCTCATACAGAAAACCGCGAGAATTATTATGGCTCTTAGGCATGGGTATTTACTTGATTCTCATGGCAGAAGGCTTTTTTGGATATCTTTTGCCTTGGGGAAACATGTCGTACTGGGGTGCTCAAGTGATCGTATCACTAGCGGGTGCAATACCAGTGATTGGGCCTGATTTGATGGAATGGGTACGTGGTGACTATCTTATGAGTGAGATAACACTCAATAGGTTTTTTGCATTGCATGTGATTGCTTTACCTCTGGCTCTCGTTGGATTGGTTTTTCTACATGTAGTAGCTCTTCATCACGTAGGTAGTAATAATCCGGATGGCATAGATATCAAGAAGACTAAGGGACCCGATGGAAATCCCCTGGATGGCATCCCATTTCATCCTTACTACACGACTCATGACCTTCAAGCGGTAGTGGTATTT
>PAMR01000022.1 GCA_002708205.1 Gammaproteobacteria bacterium | reverse complement strand
CTCACAGGCATCAAAGGCATCAGGCCTATGAGCAGAACCAACCAATACCATTACTATTTGTTCTCCGAGTTCCAAGTGTCCGACCCGATGAACAATAACTATATCAAGGAGATCCCATCTCGTAGAAGCATCTTCCGCTATCTTGCGAATACTCGCTTCTGTCATATTTGGGTAATGTTCAAGCAATAATCCAGTAACAGCTGAATCATCCACTTGATCACGAACTAAACCTCCGAATACGACAATGGCGCCTCCGGCCGCTCCCATTCGCTGTCTACACGCTGCCCATTCCTGATTTATAGAAAAATCTTCAATTCCTATACGAACGTCAATCATCCGCCAGTCACCGGAGGTAAAAAGGCTACTTCGTCACCATCTGAAATAGTCACCGAGTCATCAATCAATTCTTGATTCAGCGCCACCTTGACATTCTTCGCCGTAATTTCTACAAAGGCTTCGTGTGTCAACGCTTTTTTTAAAGACACTATCAAATCAGCCAGACTCGCACCTTTAAATTCATGTTGTATTTCTTCGAAGCCAGTTACATCACGAAGTGATGCAAAAAACTTGACTGTCACAGTCATGATCTACTCCAATCACCAGATTGGCCGCCTGATTTACTAACCATTCTTAGATTTGTTATTTGAATCCCTCGTTCTATGGCTTTACACATATCATAGATAGTCAAAGCCGCCGTGCTAGCGGCTAACAAGGCTTCCATTTCCACCCCAGTTTTCCCGCTGACCTTGCATAACGTATGAATCACCAAAATTTCCGGACTATCGCGCCGAAATGAGACTGTCACCTTACTCAAGGCAAGCGGATGACAAAGCGGTATCAAATCACTCGTTTTTTTTGCCGCTTGAATACCTGCTACACGAGCTACAGCTAGCGTGTCTCCTTTACCTATATTACCTTCCATTACTCGATTGAGCGTTTCTGGTTTCATAAGAACAGTAGCTTCAGCTTCTGCGACCCGGGATGTTTCTGATTTGTCAGAAACATCTACCATACGGGCTTCACCTTTTGCGTTTGTATGTGTGAGCTCTTTCATGTGCGTCATTGTAGTTCGAACAGCCGAATTGAGCCATTTCTTCTAGAGTTAAAAAACACAAGATTCACCCAAACTTAAATAAATTAGAGGAAATCAGTACAATTACTACGATAGTCTCACAAACAGAAAATTATAAATCCCATCAAAATATGCAAGTAGACTCGGGCACTAGACACTTAGCTAAAAACACTCGCGTTGTCGTGGGTTTATCAGGTGGAGTTGATTCTGCAGTAGCCGCAAAGAAACTAGTTGACCACGGACTAGATGTGGTAGCAGTTTTTATGAAAAACTGGGACGAGGATGATGATTCTGAATACTGCTCAGCGGAAGAAGACTATCGAGACGCACAATCCGTCGCGGACCACTTAGACATAGATCTCCTGCAGGCAAACTTTGCTGATGAATATTGGGAACGAGTGTTCGAAGAGTTCTTGGATGGATATCGGCGCGGAAACACGCCAAACCCAGATGTGCTGTGTAATAAAGAAATTAAATTCGACCTTTTTATTGGTTTGGCAGAGACACTCGGAGCCGAATACATAGCGACAGGTCACTATGCTGCACGAACCAGCGAAGAGAACTTCCAGCTACACAAAGGATTAGATGAAACAAAAGATCAATCCTACTTCCTTCAGGCTGTTCCTCGAAAAATGCTCTCTCGATGCATTTTTCCGCTAGCTCTCTCACAAAAAAATGACGTCCGTTCCGAAGCCAAAACTTACGGCTTTTCCAACTATGACAAACGCGACAGCACTGGAATTTGCTTTATAGGCGAACGCAATTTTGAAAATTTTCTAGCGCAGTACATAAAAAGAAGTCCCGGACCTATCGTAGATGCAACAACCGGTATAACCATTGGTAAGCATCGCGGTCTTTCATACTATACTTTGGGACAACGAAGCGGGCTTCAAATAGGCGGGCTGCCCGACAAACCAGAATTACCGTGGTACGTTCTCAAGAAAGATAGTAATGACAACGCTCTTATCGTCACTCAGGATCAAAAGGCCCTTTATAGCTTTTCGCTAACGGCAAAAGAACCTAACTGGTTGTGTGATCACGTTCCAAAATATTGTTCTGCGAAAATTCGATACCGACAACCCGATCAGGCCTGCTCAGTGATTTCGAGAGACAACCGAATATTTGTAACATTTGAGCAGGCCCAAAGAGCCATTACTCCAGGTCAATACGTCGCATTATACGACGGAACAAGATGTCTCGGCGGCGCAAAAATCACCGAGGCATCGTGATTCGACAACTACCAATTGGACTATCGAAAAATATATTAGACACATTCTTCGGTCATACAGGATAGGATTTTCATGCAACTTCAGACTCTNACCGCTATATCCCCTTTAGATGGTCGATACAGAAAACGGCTCGAATTGTTATCNACGCATGCAAGCGAATATGGTCTTATTAAATATCGAGTNCANGTAGAGATAGCTTGGTTTCTCTTTCTNGCGAGCAATGAAGAAATACCNGAATTAGAAAGCTTTACACCCTCGACTGTTNAACAAATCCATTCCATCGCCAATGATTTTTCAATCANTGANGCTGANGCNATTCAGAATATCGAAAANACAACTAATCANGATGTAAAGGCCGTCGAATATTTCATTAAAGACAANCTAACCGCTTTAGGNTTGTCNAAGCAAAAAGAATTTGTCCATTTTGGGTGCACTTCAGAGGATATAAATAACTTGTCCTACGGCTTAATGCTTCAAGCAATACGCTCAGAAGTACTAGTACCGAAAATGCTCGAGCTTACGACCTCTATCAATGAAATATCAACGTCGTTACGTGATATTCCAATGCTTTCTCGTACACACGGTCAAACAGCAAGCCCAACTACAGTTGGTAAGGAACTCGCGAATTTCGTAAACAGACTACGAAGTTGGCGGGAGAAATTTGAATCCGTTCTTATCCTGGGAAAAATGAACGGAGCGGTTGGGAATTACAACGCTCATACCGTGGCCTATCCAGACATAGACTGGCTACAATTTTCGACTCGTTTCGTCCACCAAATTGGGCTGAATCCTAATGAAATGACTACACAGATAGAGCCACACGACTACATTACTAGTTACTTTGACTCTATCAATGGCTTTAACCAAGTGCTCCTCGATTTCTCGAGAGATATATGGGGATACATATCCATCGGGTACTTCAAGCAGCGTTCCAAAAAAGGAGAAACCGGCAGCTCAACCATGCCACATAAAGTTAACCCTATTGACTTTGAAAACGCCGAGGGAAATCTTGGAATGGCCAATGCCTTATCCTCTCACGTGGGTTCCAAACTCGCCGTTTCCCGCTGGCAACGAGATTTATCAGATTCAACAGTACTCAGAAGCATAGGAACATGTATCGGGTATTCTCTTGTTGCCTATTCCAGCATTAGCCGAGGTATACCAAAACTGGAAATGAACCGGGATCGAATTGAGTCCGACCTCAATAATGCTTGGGAGGTTCTATCCGAAGCGATACAAACAGTACTACGCAAAAACGGGGTCGATGAACCCTACGAAAAGATCAAAGATCTCACCCGCGGACTACAATTCGACAAGGACTCGTATCAGACCTTACTACAGAAATTGCAACTAACAGATACCACCTTTAAGCAACTAAGCGCTCTGTCGCCACAAACATATGTCGGTTTAGCTTCTCAACTAGCACGTAGAGAAAATGAGAAAAATGATTAACTTCAAGTGTTACGAAGTGATCTGGAGCGTGGATGAAAATAGACTAAAAAGGGTTCGTTTCTCTGTATTTATTGAAGAGCAAGGCGTTGCCCAAGAAGAAGAATGGGACGAAGAGGATATAAATAGCCGCCACTTCTTAGCAGTTGATGATGCCGACAGGCCTATAGGAACTGCCAGACTTACACCCAACGGACAAATCGGACGTATGGCTGTGGTAAAAGAACTTCGAGGAAATGGTATCGGCAAAACGCTTCTAAAACTTGCTATAAATGGTGCAAAGAACGCCGGTTTCACCGCTGTCTTTCTTCATGCGCAAGAGCACGCCGTAGATTTTTATAAACAAGAGCAATTCGTTGAGGAAGGGAAGCTTTTTATGGAAGCCGGCATCTCCCATCGATTAATGACTAAGCAGCTTCTATAGCGCTCCCACTGACTTATATTACCAACAGGTCCATAAATACACTTACTGGCATGTCTTCTAATTTACTTTGATCAAGACAAAGCTCATATATTTCTTCTGCTTTTTTCTTAGGAAAGCGAACTTCCAAGTTCTGAAGAAACTTCGTTTCTAGCATGGGAATCCCTTCTTCTCGACGACGGCGATGCCCAATCGGATATTCCACAATTTTTTTCTCGGTTGAAGAACCATCTTTGAAGAAAACTTGTATTCCATTGGCTATCGAGCGCTTATCCGGTTCTAAATATTCACGAGAAAAGCGCTCATCTTCTTCGACCAGCATGAGGTCGCGCAGTTGATCAATACGAGGATCCATTGCAACTGAATTCTCATAATCATCAGCCTTAAGGTCCCCTTTCAACAAGCCTATTGCCGCCATATATTGAAGACAATGGTCACGATCAGCCGGATTATTCAATGGGCCGGTCTTACTGATAATTCTAATTGCCGATTCATGGGTTGTTAGTACTATTTTCTCAATTTCGTCTATTCGCTGAACAACCTCCGAATGCAATGCGACCGCGGCCTCGACCGCCGTTTGAGCATGGAATTCCGCGGGAAAAGAAATTTTAAATAGGATATTTTCCATCACGTAAGAGTCATACTGCCTTTGGAATTCAAACTTCTTACCTTCAAATGAAACATCATAAAATCCCCATGTCGGAGCGGACAGTGCGCTTGGGTATCCCATTTCACCACGCATGACAATCATCGCTAACTGAACAGCCCGACTCGTTGCGTCGCCAGCAGCCCAGGATTTACGAGAACCCGCATTAGGGGCATGCCTATAGGTCCGTAGACTAGATCCGTCCACAAACGCCTGAGACAATACGTCGACAATTTGCCCCACGTCTCCGCCCAACAGTTTCGTTACAACGGCAGCAGATGCCACTCTCACGAGCAAAACATGATCAAGACCTACTCGATTAAAACTATTCTCTAGCGCCAAACACCCTTGGATTTCATGGGCTTTTATCATTGCCTCTAAGACGTCTCTGACAACTAAAGATTTATCACCAGCCGCCATCGCCCGACGACTAAGGTGATCGGATACAGCCAAAATTCCGCCCAGATTATCCGATGGATGTCCCCATTCCGCTGCCAACCAAGTATCGTTGAAGTCGAGCCAGCGAATTACACACCCTATATCCCAGGCAGCTTTCACGGGATCCAACTCAAATTGAGTGCCAGGAACCCGAGACCCAAACGGAACGGTCGTTCCCGGAACAATAGGGCCCAAATGCTTAGCACATTCCGGAAATCTTAACGCCAGAAAACCACAACCTAGAGTATCAATGAGACAATTCCGGGCTGTATTATACGCTTCAGCACTCTGCACTTTATAATCACTAACATATTCCGCAATGTTTACAAAGACTTCATCGGGATCAGGTCGTGAGTTGATATCCACGTTTGCGGTCATATTTTTGGCCTACTTTTCCTTTTTAGTGTACTAACCATCAGCTCCACGAGTCACCGCTTATCGATAGCTATAACGCTTCGTGGCTCATTACCAATGTAATCCGCACTGGGGCGAATTATTCGATTATTAGCTCTTTGCTCCATCACGTGCGCCGTCCATCCTGACACCCTCGAACAGACAAAAATTGGTGTAAACAATTTTGTGGGTATTCCCATAAAATGATAGGCGGACGCGTGGAAAAAGTCTGCGTTTGCGAACAATTTCTTTTCTTCCCACATAGTACTTTCGACCGCACATGATATTGGGTAAAGNCTNGTATCACCGACCCTTTGCCCTAGTTTTTCTGCCCAAGCTTTTATGATCGTATTACGGGGATCCGATGTCCTATAAATGGCATGCCCAAAGCCCATAATCACATCTTTTCGATCCAACATCGCACGGATTTCTCTTGTAGCTTCATCGGGATCATGGAATTTTTCAATTAATGCCATCGCCGCTTCATTTGCGCCACCATGCAACGGTCCTCGTAATGAACCGATGGCTCCAGTGACGCAAGAGTACATATCCGAAAGCGTCGAAGCACATACTCTCGCCGTAAAAGTGGACGCATTAAACTCATGTTCTGCATAAAGAATGAGAGAAACATCAACTACACGCTCGAACATTTCGTCCGGAGTTTCCCCCAAGAGCGTTTCCAAAAAATGNCCGGCGAGCGACTCCGCATCGGTATCCAAATTGATCCGTATACCATCATGACTGTATCGATACCAATAATTGATGATCGACGGAAACACTCCTAACATGCGATCAGCGGCCTGTGACTGNTGTGTAAAATCNACCTCCGGCTCTAGATTACCTAACATTGAACATCCNGTACGCAACACATCCATAGGATGAGTGTCACTAGGTATTGTTTCCAAAATCTGCATTAGAGGCTCAGGCAGCTGTCGGTATGACTTGAGCTTTTCTTTATATTCAGTCAACTGTTGTTGATTAGGTAACTCCCCATAAAGTATTANATATGCAACTTCTTCGAATACGCAATTTTCTGCCAAGTCGGATATGTCGTAGCCGCGATACGTTAATCCTGTGCCCGTCTTACCNACAGTACAGAGAGCTGTCTCACCNGCTGACTGGCCGCGTAGCCCCGCACCTCCTATTTTTTTATCCACCATTGTTTTTCCTTNCTTCAAACAATATATCGAGCTTCTTTTCAAACGAGTGATATCCTAACATATCGTANAATTCTTCTCTTGTTTGCATCGTATGCAATACACCACTTTGAGTCCCCTCCGTCCTTATTGTCTGNTACACATTTAAAGCCGCCAAACTCATTGATCTNAATGCCGAAAGNGGATANAGAGTCATGCTAACCCCAACGTCTCGAAGCTGCTCTANACTNAAATAGGGTGTTTGTCCAAATTCTGTCAGATTGGCCAAAACCGGGATATCGACAGAATCCACNATCTTTTCATACAGCTCAAGACCAGTCATAGCCTCAGCAAATATTGCATCAGCACCAGCTTCTTGAAATCTACAAACCCGCTCAATTACGGAGTCAANCCCCTCNACAGCGAGAGCNTCCGTCCGAGCCATTATCACAAAGTCAGGATCAGTTTTTGCGTCNACNGCAGCTTTAATTCGATCACACATCTCACTAACACTGACTATTTCCTTATTCGGTCGATGACCACACCTTTTTTGAGCGACCTGATCTTCGATATGCACGCCTGCCGCTCGGGATCGAATCATCTCTCTTACGGTACGCGCTATATTGAAAGCCCCTCCCCAACCAGTATCAATATCTACNAGTAGTGGGACGCTCGTCACCGCCGTTATTCTGGATACATCCTCCAACACGTCACTTAGTTGAGTAATTCCCAGGTCAGGTAAGCCGTAGGAAGCTGCCGCGACCCCACCACCCGATAAATATATGCAGCGATAACCGACATGCTCAGCCATCAAAGCCGCATAAGCATTTATAGCCCCGACTATTTGCAAAGGCTTCTCATCTCGAATCGCTGCTCGAAATCGCTTTCCAGCGCTCATCATCACACTCCGTTCCAGTTGTTTTGTACGTCTAAAAGTTTTGCTTGCAGACTGACGTAATCTTTGACCGCATCAAAATCATATTGATTAACAATATTATCTGGGGCTCTAAAGAAAAAACCTTTGTCCGCCGCCCTTAACATACCCAAATCATTATANGAATCGCCAGCAGCTATTACCTTCAGAGACAGACTTTGAAAGGCTAAAACAGCTTTCGATTTTGGGTCCTTCTGTCTGAGCACATAGTCTACTACTCGGTCATTTCTTATNACTAATTTGTGGCAAAGAAGAAAAGGTTCTCCAAGTTTTTTTGTAAGAGGCAGACCCATCTCGTAGTAAGTATCTGACAAAATTGCCACCTGGAAACTTTTTCTAGCCCAACTCAAGAATTCACTAGCTCCCGGGAGCGGATCGATAGTNGAGATAACGCTTTGTAAATAAGAATATGTGATATTTTCCGATCGTAGAATATCCAATCGGTACCGCATCAACTCATCGTAATCTTCTATGTCCCTAGTAGTAACCCTAAGGGACTTCAAATTAGTTTCCTCCGCCACGGCTAGCCAAATCTCCGGAATTAGCACACCTTCTAAATCAAGACATAAAATGTTCAATTCAAGCCTCTCAGAACGATCAGAATCTTTTTTTTCAGGCTNCTATTTGGCACCCTCAATATCGTATTCCTAATGTTGCTGGCACCGGACAAATCTACTGCTGTTCTTGTTTTAAGCATATTACGAAGGGTTATTTTTGCTGAGGAACAACGACTGGTAGTGTGCAGCCTTAAATTAACACTCGATCACAGCATTTTTGTAGGCAAAGCCAATATTTCAGCTGGGGATCTTGAAGTTTGAAAAACCAGAGTAGCTCTTATCATACACAAGTAGTACGAGATAATAACTATGGCCGAACTGTTGAAACAACAAGCCACTCCCCAAGAAATACTTAGAGGAACTTTCGAAAGGTTTGAAACAAATCGTGTATCTATTTCCTTTAGCGGTGCAGAAGATGTAGTTCTAATCGATATGGCGCATAAGATGCTGGGAGGGCAAACTCCCGTTTTTAGTCTCGATACCGGTCGACTACATAATGAAACGTATATTTTTTTAGACAAAGTAAGTGACCATTACAATATTCAGATTGACGTTATGTTTCCCGATAAAACAAATGTTGAAAATCTCGTAAAAGAGAAAGGGCTTTTTAGCTTTTACAAAGAAGACCATCAAGAATGTTGTTCCATACGAAAAATAGAACCCTTAAAACGCAAACTCGAAACAGTTGACGCGTGGATTACTGGCCAACGGAAAGACCAGAGCGTTACTCGATCAGCGCTTCCGCACGAACAAATAGATACGGCATTCTCCACACCGGATCATAAATTGATCAAATTCAATCCTCTCGCAAATTGGACCTCAACTGAGGTATGGAATTACATTCGCGATAACCAAGTTCCATATAACCCGCTACATGATCAAGGCTTCCTATCCATAGGATGCCAGCCATGCACTAGACCTATTGGACCTGGGCAACACGAACGAGAAGGTCGTTGGTGGTGGGAAGGTTCTGAAGACAAGGAATGTGGCCTGCACTCCCAAAACACCGACATACCGCAACCCGTTCGAGTAATCAGATAGTGTCCATTTCACTTCTCATATGCGCAAAATAACTTTTGTAAAAAAGATTTTGGAAGACGGTCAACCTTGCAAGAAATGCGCAGAGGTCGAGACCAGGTTGCGTAAAACAGGACAACTTCAACATATCAATAAAATAGCGATTGCCGACGAACGAAACCCAGATTCCGAAGGGATTAAATTAGCCGAATTGCACGGAATAAAAATAGCCCCATTCTTCATTGTCGAGACGGAATCAGACACTCTTGTATACACCGTGTACTTGAAGTTCATTAGAGAGGTACTTGATCAAACCCGTCCTCTTTCCAGCGACGACTCTGCGAATGAAGCGTTGGACACCTTACGAAGCAATCCAGACCTAGATCTAATATAACAATCAGATACGGCTGGTAAACCCAATTCGCCCCGGAAGACAAATTAAGGATCACCGGACAGGAATTGCCAAATCTTCGAAGAGGGATTCTCTTTGACTTCTATTCGATGCCGCAAAGACTCTGCGAACTATATCTCCTGAAAGGTGGGGAGCAAAAACCTCAATAAATTCGAACATAAATTTACGCAGAAATGTCCCTTTGCGACAACAAATGTGTGTGACACTGGACTCGAATAAATGACTCGCGTCAATAGCCACCAGGTCTTCGTCTGATAACGGGTCATACGCCATGCTCGCAATAATCCCGATACCCAAACCAAGTCTTACGTATGTCTTGATGACATCAGTATCTGTAGCAGTAAACACAATATTTGGAGCTAATCCTGCTGACACGAAAGCGTCGTCCAAACGGGACCGCCCAGTAAATCCAAAGACATACGTAACTAAGGACTCTGCTGCCACATCAGCTAGTGTTATTTGTTTAACATATTCCAAAGGATGTCCCTTCGGAACAATTACTGACCGATTCCATGAATAGCACGGCATCGTGATCAAATCGCCAAAATGCTCCATCGCTTCCGTTGCAATCGCGAAATCAACTTCGCCATTAGAAGCGAGTTCTGCGATTTGCAAAGGAGTGCCCTGATTCATATGCAGAGATACGTCCGGATAGGCAGCACGGAAACTTGTTATCACTTCGGGTAATACGTACCTCGCTTGAGTGTGCGTAGTGGCAATCGTAAGACTTCCTTTATCTTCATTGTCATATTCCTCCGCGACTCGCTTTATGCTATTCACTTGCCTTAGTACTGCCCCTGCCATTTCAATAATGGTTTCCCCTGCCGGAGTAATACTGCTCAGGTGTTTGCCACTTCGAGAAAAAATCTCCACACCAAGTTCATCTTCCAACAACCGTACTTGCTTACTAATACCAGGTTGTGACGTATAAAGACTTTGAGCCGTCGCCGAGACATTTAGGTCATGGTGGGCAATTTCCCAAATATAACGAAGCTGTTGGAGTTTCATAAAACTAACATCTCTTTTCGTACATCAACTTATTGACTGGTTCTGAACATACATCACACGCAATATTACCTTATAAAATTATTTTTTTATATCTTCCAGGAATAACCTATTTATTTTTTACACCGTGCGGGACATGTCCCGCTGCGACATGAGCTGATGCTCGTTCACAATTGATAGCCTGATCGTCAAAAAAAACATCCGCTCCAAATGCTCTCAAAAATTCCGTCTTATCCCGACCGCCAAGAAAAAGACTCTCATCCAACCTTACATTCCAATCGCGCAACGTTTTAATTACTCGTTCATGCGCAGGTGCACTTCGTGCCGTTACAAGTGCTGTACGGATGGGACAGCGTACGTCCGAAAACTCTCGTTGTAATTTCTCCAGGCCTTCCAAAAAATGTCTAAATGGACCACCTGCCAACGGTTCATCAGCAGATTTTTCTTCTTGACTAACAAAAGCCTCGAGTCCGCGCTCTGCAAAAACTTTTTCTGCCTCATCTGAGAACAATACAGCATCACCATCAAAAGCTATTCGTAAATCCTCGTTATCGATCCGGAGAGCCCCTCCTCCAACTAAAAGAGCAGATGCCAATCCATTTTCCAACGCCTCACTAACATCTTGCAAATGGCTTGATAAAAAAAGACTACAACCGAACGCTCTCGCATACCTGTACGGACTTGATCCACCGCTAAATGCGGCTCTCGTAATATCTAGACCATGGGCTTTGATCGAATTGAATATGCGCAAACCAGTATCAGCCGAGTTGCGGGAAAGAAGAACTACTTCAACCCTCCTGCGGCCCAACAAACGATTCAAATTAAGAAGCTTCTCTACAAAACCAAATGCCTCACCAGGAAGTAAGGTCTCTCTCTCTCTATCGATTTGAAACCGTCTATAGGATTCCAGCCCTTCTTGTTCAAAAATATGGTTGCTTTCACCGAGGTCAAAAAGAGCTCGGGAGGAAATAGCTATTGTTAAAAACTCGTCCGACATTTCGTTTAGCTTAGACATCACATGCAATGTAACACGACATCTTTACAAATAACTTCGAATTTCCTGCATACAATAACTTACAACTCCCCTTTACACATATTTGTTTAAGTGGTGGCATTATAGAAGAGTGAATGTTAATTCCATAATGCGCATCGGTTACTTTTGATATGAAAAAATCAATTACAAATAAAACGACCGTTTCAAATTTTTTGAGCGCAACAAAGAAATATCCCATAGTCGATAAGTCAAAAAATAGACTCATCCTGGGGATTGATGCAACTGCCAGCAGAGAGGCAACGTGGGATATTGCCACTAGCCTACACTCAGATATATTTTCGGTAGCCGAGAAAACACTTCAAATCCAATTGGCTTACTATCGGGGCATCGCAGATTTCAAGGCATCCGATTGGACGCAAACACATCAATCGCTACGATCATCCATGGAAAAAGTTCATTGCCTTGGTGGACGCACACAAATTTCTCGTTTTCTCCAACACTGTTATACCGAAGCAATAAACCATACGCTGAAGGGGATTGTGTTCATCGGTGATTGCTGCGAAGAAGAACCGAAGGAAATAATCAATTTAGCGGGGAAGATAGGTATTCTCGGGATACCTATCTTCATTTTTCAAGAAGGACACGACGCTTTCGCAACCAAAGTATTCAGAGAAATTGCCAAAATATCACGCGGTGCACACTCGTCTTTTTCTGTCGACTCGGCAAAAGCCCTAGGAGAGCTTTTGGAGGCCGTATTTTCATACGTAGTTCGGGAACATCGATCGACTAACGATTTACTGAAAAAACCACATGCAAAATATCTACTAGATCAATTAGATTCGTGAGACCTCGTCCATGACCTTGCTGGTATTTGTTGGATTAGCCGCAACAATCTCATTTATATATCTGATGAAACAATTGTGGCTCAAGACCACGGGATCCAACACCAACTCCCGGGGCTTATACATTGCTGGCATAACATTAGTGGTTTCTCTAATTGTACTTATGGCTTCAGGGCGAATGCATTGGATACCGGCAGCAGGAGCCCTTATGTTGCCCTTGTTTGCTCGGGTAGTTTCGCTAATAAGAACGGCCAGCGTGATATCAAATTTGTTCGGTTCATTTACCAACTTTCGTGCGAACAATTTAATGAACGATGTGAAATTTGGTACGCAGCCGAAACCAAATGACACAAAAACCGAAACAAACGAACTAGCCATGCAGCTAGATCACGTTAGCGGAGAGATTAGTGGACGGATCAAGATAGAGCCGTATATGAACCGATCCCTGGCAAGCCTTAGCGATACAGAGCTGATAAATTTCTGCAGCATAGTAAAGGATCCGGAAAGCCAGCAATTAATGAAGGCTTACATAGAACGTTACCACCCAAACATTACCGTTGGTCAAAAGGATAGCGATACAGAACAAACACAGAACGACATAACGAAATCACGCGCATTTGAAATTCTAGGGATCGAACCAGGTGCAAGCCGAGACGAAATCATCGAAGCGCATCGGCGGCTAATACAACGACTGCACCCTGATCGTGGAGGTTCAGATTACATCGCAGCAGAAATTAATGAGGCAAAGAGGATACTACTCACGTAGTAGGCAAATACACAAATGCTACAAAAAAGACGTAGTTTTCAAAAAATTTAAATTGTGAATTTCTAGGCGAGTAAGGAGTTAAAAAATGGACTGCCGAGGGCTAAAACCATCAGGGCGACACACAGCCAACCCCATAAATGAAATAATTTCATTACTACGCTGTCCGAAAAAAAATTGCGAAAAATAATTCGAATCATCCTCAACTTTATCCTTTAATGCCGAAGTTATTTAGACGCCCCAATTAGTCACCTATAATGAACACCCAAGGGACGAACAGTGTAAGAATGATATCAAAATTAGCTAATGTTCGTCCTGTCAAATCAAATCTAGAAATAAGCCGTGCGTAAGCCCTTAATCCACCTACATTCAGACCTCGATGCTGCCGCCAGCGAGGGTGTAATAGTTACCGGAACCCGAAGGCAGGCCAGAGAACTCAAATATGCATATGATCACCAAAAACTAAAAGACAAAAAAACTAGTTGGAAGTCCGCTCGCATCCTTCCCGTTAAAACGTGGCTTCAGCATTGTTACGAAAGTTTTCCGACTGAACTAAAAACACAAACCATACTGCCTCAAAACTCCAGCTTAATTATTGCTGAGGGTTCTGCCCCCCTCGATATTGTAAGAAGCCATACAGCACAATTCATGGAAGCATGGGATCTATGCTGGGAAACCAACCTATGGCGAGATAGGAGCGAAATAGGACAAACTGAAAATGGTAAGTTGTTCCTTAGATGGGCTGATGCATTTCAAAAAAACTTAAAAAACAACTCAAGCATAACTGTCAGCGAACTGCCACTTCGAATCATTAGCGCGCTGAAGCAGGGCTGGGTTCCTCCCCACTCGATTTGTCTATTTGGTCTCAGCCATACAACACCTTGCCTGTCAGAATTATTCAAATTGCTCTCTCTTCAAGGACTCACTAAGACGTACGAGACGCGAATAAGACCGGCGGCAAAGACCTCCGATATTATTGAATTCGGCACAACAGACCAAGAGATACTCGGAGCAACTATTTGGGCGAGAAACGCGCTATCTAATAATCCTCACGACTGCCGGATTGGCATCGTAGTGGATGACATAGAAAAGAATTATGGATCCATCAGACGTCAGATTGGATCGGCTTTCCCTGACATAACTAATTTGGATGAAATCGTTAATATTGGTTCCGGACAACCACTCCTCACAGAATCCCTGTGCACCGATACCCTAGATTTCCTCGACTGGTTTAAGTATCCGCAGGACTATCGCAAGCTCGAAAAATGGTCAAATCGACCCTACTTTTGCAAGTTAGCACTTCCAAAACAACTTTCACACACACTGCCAGAACGGCTCACTCTGAATGAACTAGCTATGTTGTCAAACAACAAACAACTACTAGAACTCATGCACAAATTTGAAGCGAGCGATCTGTCTAACATAACAAACGGAATTCAGCTCGTCGTAGACCTATTAGACATGGCAGGTTGGAATGAAATCAGCTCTGACTCCGAATATTTTCAAGTACGGGAACAAATTTTAGATGTTTTAGCCGAAACCGCATCTATGAATTTTCTAAAGCATACAACTTGGGAAGATCTCGTATCCACGATTAGAGCGACAGCCGATAGTAGATCGTCCGCCCCCAAAACAACATTTGCTCCCATACAGATAATAGGAAGACACGATCTATCAGAACTTGAATTCGACTTACTTTGGGTAAGTGGAATGTCTGATAGTTCCTGGCCCGGGACAAACCGTCCTAATATATTTATACCTAACAGAATCCAAGTTCGGGTTGAAACATTAGCCGCAACCCCAAATAGCTGGCTAAAACACACATCCCAAATAACCCAAAATTGGAGAACATCTACTGGAAAGCTTCAATTTAGCTATGCCCTGCGAGATGGCGAAAATGATTCCAGACCAAGCATCCTTGTCCCATTCAATAAAATCGCTCAGCCTTCGAAAGTTTTGCCTAACACTAATCTAATTTCCTTCGGGCATCCGTGGATTCAAAACACCGGTATGAACGCCACTGAACGATTTGTCGACGATTTCGGCAGTATTGTCCCAATCAATCAGACATTGAGAGGGGGTTCTTCATTAATCAGAAATCAAACTCTGTGTGCCTTCAGAGGTTGGGCAAAACACAGGCTCGATTTGAAAGAAAGGCTCTCTCCCCACAGGTTTCCAAGTCTTCTAGACCGAGGAAATATGGTTCATAACCTACTTCATGAACTAACGAAAGGGAAGGAATCAAAACTAGACATCGCCAATATCACGGATAAAGAAGTCGATGAGGCTCTCAATCAAATCTTAACATCATTCAACACCATTCCACCGGTAACACTTGCACAGGAAAAAAAACGATTTAAAAAAATAATAACCACTTGGATCGATGCGGAAACGGCTCGTCCGGACTATACGATTGAAGACGTAGAACAGGAGCGGGAAATACAACTTGCTGAACTTCACATCAAAATACGACTCGATCGAATAGATCGAATCAACGACGGTTCTGTAATTATCATTGACTATAAAACAGGTAGTTCTACTCTTACATCCTGGAAACCACCACGAATGTCAGAACCACAATTACCGTTGTACGCTATATCCGACGATGAAGTTAACGCTATAGCATTTATGTCTATCAATGATGACTCAGTAAGACTGCGGGGACTCGGTGATCTAGCTATCGAAGACAAGAACATCTACTCACCTCAATTTTTTAATGAAGAGTCCTTTATATCCCTAAAAAACGTATGGCGCGAATCACTACTCAAAACATCTAGCGAATTTATGGCCGGTTACGCGAAGGTTGAACCTCTCGATCCTAACAAGACTTGTAGACAATGTGACCTCCAATCCTTATGCCGGATATATGCCCTCCACCAACCGAAACATAACCATGCCCGATAAACTGTTAGACGCTAAACACCGCGTAAAATCGACAAACCCTGAAAAGTCACTAATAGTCCAAGCACCTGCGGGATCTGGCAAGACTAGTCTGCTAGTTGAGAGATATCTCAATCTACTTAATATCGTTGAAAAGCCAGAACAAATATTAGCGCTGACTTTCACTCGAAAAGCCGCCTACGAAATGCGTTACCGAGTATTAGAGCGACTTACAAAGAAAGATTCCCAATCACGGTCACTTAAAAAAAAGGATGAAACGCTACACTGGAATCTGTCACAAAATACCGATCGATTAAAAATCCAGACAATTGACAGTTTTGCTTATTCAGTTATCCAACAACTGCCACTAGCTAACAGATTCGGCATCGAATATAGATTAACTGACGACCCCAAATGGCTTTATTTAGAGGCCGCTACGCAATTACTCGAAAATGTCTCTGCCAACCAACCACTAGCCATGGAAATAGCATCCTACATGGCAAAACTTGATAATAACTTCGATGTTGCCCGAGACTTATTAGTTGAAATGCTTGGAAGGCGCGAACAGTGGATACGCGAGATCAGCTCGGTCGTGGAAACAGGATACAACTCTGAATCTAGCCACTTAATTCGCACATTAGAACAGAGCATTGTTTCACTGCGTCATCGGTTAGTAGACGTTTTACAACCAATAATGCACGACGAACTGCTATCCAGCGCTCAAAGAATATGTAAATTTTCCGCAGAAACTCTCAAACTTCCTTTCAAAAATTTTTCCCGATTTGAGGATTGGCTTCTACTATGCGAAATAACAACCACTAATGATGGATCACCGCGAAAACGGTTGGACAGACGAAATGGATTCCCTCCCGATTCTGACAAAGAAAAAGCCATTTGCAAACAACTGATCGCGAAACTCGTAGAAATGGATTTGATCGGCCTATTAGGCATGTTACGTCATGTGCCCACTCCTGAAGTAAGCGATAACGAAAAAGACACATTGACATGTTTTGCAACCATATTGACGCTGAGTGTTATTGAATTACTCGATGTCTTCAAGCGACACAAAACAATTGATTTTCCAGAGGTCACATTAACGGCCCAAAGAGCACTCGGAAGCGAAGGTATGCCATCCGAGCTAGCTCTTGCGTTAGATTATGAAATCAAGCACATATTAATTGATGAGTTCCAGGATACGTCACTAGCACAGTATCGCTTCATAACACATTTAATCTCCGGCTGGGATGATAGCGACAAAAACACTTTCTTTGCCGTTGGGGATCCAATGCAATCGGTCTACCGGTTTCGTGACGCTGATGTCTCACTGTTTTCACAAACATTTAAAGGTGGATTCGAACAACTCCCACTGGAATCAGAAACATTGGTCAGCAATTTTCGATCTTCCAGCGAGCTCGTTGAGTACTCAAACAAAATATTTTCAAAACTTTTNAGTAACCCCGAACTAAAAGCCTTTTCTGGTGTGAATTTTTCGTCTTCCAGAGCCACTGTGGACAAGCCAGGCATGGCACAACTCGTTATATGCAAAAATGATTCGGACCAAATTTTTCAGGCTAAATTGATTTGCGACAGAATTAAATTACTTCGAAGAACGAAGCCAAACGACACGATTGCCTTATTAGCCAGAACTCGATCAGTGCTAGCCAATATATTTATCGAAATGCGAAATGCTGGATTGACATGGAATGGAATTGATATCGAGCCTTTGTCAAATATCCCAGTTGTTCGAGATCTATACGCGCTCACGCGAGCTATAGAAGAGCCTAATAACCGAGTCGCCTGGTTGTCAGTATTGCGATCGCCATTAGTAGGACTTGAGCTTCGTGACTTAGAAATCATTAACGCCTTAGGCTCNATGCAACAGATAACCAACGCGGAGCTGAGTACTCAAGGAAAAAAAAGAGTCAGCAGACTAGAAAATGTTCTACAGAAAATTGATCCCTGTAATTCTCTGCGACAAAGGACAGAGACGTTATGGATTACCCTTGGCGGTGCAGATGCTTTCCCCGATGAAAACTCGCTATCGAATGCATACAAATATTTCGACCTACTAGAAAAAAAATATTCTGAGGAACAAGGGCTCGATCGATTCTTTGAGCTTATAGCTAATAGCTACAATTCGGATACGCAATCCTTGGCTGATGTGCAGATAATGACTGTACACAAAGCGAAAGGACTGGAGTTCGATCATGTTTTAGTAATAGGAGCGGAAAAAACAACGCAAATAGATCGACGCCCTCTCCTCTATTGGAAACAGATTACAGACGGTCTATTAATGGCAAGTAGAACTNAGGAACAAAAGCCTAATCTTTATGAATGGCTTCGCTTAGAACAAAAGACAGAACAAAGCGGTGAAGACATTCGTTTGCTCTACGTAGCATTCACACGAGCCATTTCGAGCATTTCGGTCTACGCGAGCCATGACAGCGAAATTCCCCCTAGGGGCTCATTTCTTGCAATGCTACTTCCCTTTTTTCCTTCACCCATCGTGAAAACAAATACTTTTGAAGAAAAGAACNTCTCGCTAATAACGCCAAACCANTGGACTCGACTGAAAGAAGACTATATATGGCATCCGCCTATTACCCTTCCACAAATCAANTCGAAAGGAATCTTCAGTAGACCCCCTAACTCAGAGTCTGTAGACGCAAGCTCGGATATTCGAATNGATATTTTNAAGACACGGCGCGAAATTGGGCTAGGAATACTTATACACGAGGAGTTATTTGTACGAACCCGCAACGGGCTACTAGGATCTCCTCTCAATCTCAAAGAATGGACTGAAAAATTTCATTCGGATGGATTTAGTGCCACTGATATTGATTGGATTTGCACTGAAGCTTCAAGACAACTCAACGTGATCAACAACGATAATAAAGCTCGTTGGTTCTTAAGTTCAGATCGTATAGCAGGAGAATCGGAGACCAACTACACCGCGTATCTCGAAAATCAACTTGTCGATATACAAATTGATCGAACGTTTATCGACAATGAAAATATTCGTTGGATAATCGATTACAAGTCAGCGGTGGGCATCAACAATGAACAATTCCTAAATCTGCAGATTAGTAAGCACCGATCCCAACTAATACGGTACGGACGAGTGATGGAGGCATTAGATCGACGCTCACAGAAATTAGCGATTTATTTAACTAGTATCGGAAAATTAGTAGAGATAACGTAGGTTTTACACTCACAAGCCTTGACTTTGCGATCGTTCGGAGCAGAATTCTCCGCCGCTACGCTTAACGGAATACCCGCTCAAAGTAGTTGACCGAGGAGAACACATTGTCCCACACAACGGAAAATCTAAACGTGGTTGCACAAGAGCGTCTACCAACACCAGACGAAGTAAAATCTGAGTTACTCTTGCCGTCAGATTTAGCCGATCAAATAGCGAATCATCGACAGACGGTGTCAGATATATTGACACGACAAGATCAAAGGCTACTGGTTGTGGTTGGTCCATGTTCGATACACGACGTAGATGGAGCATTAGATTACGCAGAGCGGCTTAGAGAATTAGCTATAAAAGTTAGTCCATCCTTGTTCGTAGTCATGCGTGCTTATTTCGAAAAGCCCCGAACGAATGTCGGATGGAAGGGACTAATCAATGATCCTCACTTAGACGACACGTTCCACATTCAGCAAGGGATACGGATTGCAAGAAGATTACTTATAGATATAGCCAAACTAGGCTTACCGTTATCAACTGAAGCACTAGATCCTATTTCCCCACAGTATCTACACGATCTAATAAGCTGGTCAGCAATCGGGGCACGAACGACTGAATCTCAAACACACAGAGAAATGGCCAGTGGGCTATCATCCGCCGTGGGGTTTAAAAATGGCACCGATGGGGGTTTGGATGTGGCTATAAACGCACTGCAATCGGTGAATGCTCCGCACAGATTTCTAGGAATCAACCCCGACGGCCAAGTCAGCGTGGTGCATACACGAGGCAACCCTAATGCCCATATAGTTCTTCGTGGCGGCAATGAGGGTCCAAACTACAAGGCAGAATCTATTGAAACCTGCCATAACGCTCTTGTTGAAAATGGATTAAAACCCAATATTATGGTCGATTGTTCCCACGCAAATTCGAATAAAAATCACAAACAACAAGCAACGGTTGCTCAAGATGTCGCTGCTCAAATAGTCGATGGAAACAGCTCTATTATCGGCTTAATGTTAGAAAGCAATATCGGGTCTGGAAATCAGAAGTTAGTCAAACCCGACGACCTCAAATATGGAGTATCTATCACTGATGCTTGTATAGACTGGACAGAAACAGAAAACCTTTTAACCGATTTAGCCACTAAACTAGAGGTCCCTCTGCAAACGAGATCAGACGCTTAAATCCAACAATTACTGATAGTACGCATTTTCTCGAACAGAGTGATCTGTTTCATCACGTATTGCTGTCAATTCAGGTATTTGCTCGAGCAAAGTAGTCTCCACCCCTTGCTTCAAAGTGATATCTACGGCCGAACATCCCTGACAACCTCCACCGAATTGCAGCACCGCCACAGACTCTTCAACGATTTCTACTAGACTGACTTGGCCACCATGGGCCGCAAGCCCAGGATTCACTTCGTTGTACAAGACGTAGTTGATCCGATCTTCCAAAGGCGAGTCTGGGCCTACATTTGGAGTTCTCGCATTAGGTGCTTTAATAGTAAGCTGTCCGCCCATTCGATCTTCCTGAAAATCTACAAAAGCGTCTTCTAGGAACGGCAGGCTCTTCTGTTCAAAATAAGCAATGAATCCATCATAGCTATGCCGCTCATCGCCATCCTGCTCCTCCCCAGGGCGACAATAGGCAATACAGGTTTCAGCGTCCATTGTGCCCGGCTGAGCAACAAATATACGGATACCGCTTCCTTCACCCTGCTTTGAAAGCAAATCGATCAAATATTCTTGCGCCGCAGATGTAATCTCAACCATTGGTATCTAGCTTCCTGCTGTCTTACCCACTATTCTAGCCCATTCGTCCCACATCCAACACTAGTCTACAAAGAAGACTTAATATCTTCCGCAAACCAATTTTTGGTACGTAAGCAGAAACGAACCAAAAGGAGCATCAACGGAACCTCGATAAGCACACCGACGACAGTTGCTAATGCAGCTCCTGAAGACAAACCATACAACATCGCTGCAGTCGCTATCGCTACTTCAAAATGGTTCGAGGCACCGATAAGTGACGTTGGTGCCGCATCTTCATACGAGAGTCGAAATAATTTAGACAATCCGTAGCCAATACCAAACACTAAAAAGGTTTGTACTATCAAGGGAACTGAAATCCACAATATCGTTAGCGAATTCTCCACTATTGCCGCCCCTTTTAACGCGAATAACAAAACTAAAGTCATCAATAGCGCAAAAATAGAGACAGGTTGTAGAAACCTAAGAAATTTCAGATGAAACCATGATTCACCCTTCTTTTTTACAATCCATTGGCGCGAGAAATAACCACAAAGCAGAGGTGAAATCACATAGACGGCGACAGATAGGAGAAGGGCTTCCCATGGTACAGGTAGCCTTCCGACGCCCAACAAAAACCCACCTAATACTCCAAATAACAGAGTCATTACGACAGAGTTAATAGCCACCATCACCAAAGTATGAGAATCGTTGCCACGAGACAAATTGCCCCAAATCAATACCATCGCCGTACAGGGTGCAATACCAAGCAAAACACATCCCGCAAGATAGCTACGCCAAAGAGGGACCTCTAACATAGCCATCCCATCAATCATTACGACTTTCCCTGCTCCGTAAGCATCACCGACAGTAAGAGCCGCACCTATTGGTAATTTAATTAAATCGGTGGCGTCCTCCCCTATATAATTTAGGAATATATTTCCGAGAAAGAAGGTCGCTATTGCATACATAGTGAAGGGTTTAATTGCCCAATTAATCAGGAGTGTTAGAGCAACTGGACGAAACGATTTGCCCGACATAAGCACCTGATTGAAATCAATCTTTACCATAATCGGATAGATCATTAGAAATAGACAGATCGCAATGGGTAGTGATACTAATGCAACTCCATCGACCGTAATGGCCCAGGAATTTATAGCCTCAGCTATACCAGGGAAAAACTTGCCAAGCAAAATGCCCACCATAATACATAAACTTATCCATAACGTTAGATACCGTTCAAAAACAGTCATTCATGGCTTCCTTAGTTCGAAATGACCAAATGTTAAAAAAAGATGGCCATTTTCATTCTTTGTTTTCATGGAACTTTCTGGTCCCAAATAGCGAATCGGCATCCTAGATGAAAATCGTTCAGGCAATCGAGATGAACACTCACGGTATGACCGCCACCTGATTATGAGACAATAAACTTGCACTCTACCGGATTAGGTACCAAAACAAAGTTTAAACATGTCTATTCTCTCATTACTTAACCAACGCATTCTGGTGCTGGACGGCGCGACTGGCACTATGCAACAACAATATGACTTGAAAGAAACTGATTTCCATGGGAATCGTTTTGAAGATCACAATTTTCCCC
This sequence comes from Gammaproteobacteria bacterium, assembly GCA_002708205.1. Classification (GTDB taxonomy): domain Bacteria; phylum Pseudomonadota; class Gammaproteobacteria; order Pseudomonadales; family Azotimanducaceae; genus UBA11889. Next base: position 31,949 of record PAMR01000022.1, on the reverse strand, counting down.
TCAAAGGAAATGGTGACGTACTGTCACTTACAGCTCCACACATAGTTGAAGAAATACATCATGCCTATCTATCAGCAGGCGCCGATATCATTGAAACCAATACCTTCTCTTCCAATAGAATTTCGCAATCGGATTACGGTCTAGAAGGATTAGTTCATGAACTGAATTACCAGTCGGCCCGTATAGCTCGAAAAGCTGCCGATGAGGCATCCACTAATAACAAACCGCGATTCGTCGCTGGTATTCTTGGCCCAACAACACGATCAGCCAGCCTTTCACCCGACGTCGAAGATCCCTCGGCTCGCAACATCAATTTTCTAGAACTTGTCGACACGTATGCAGAAGCGGCAATTGGTCTTGTTGAGGGCGCTGTCGATTTCATCATGATCGAAACAATCTTCGATACATTAAATGCGAAGGCTGCCATATACGCTCTTCAGGAGACGTTTAGAAAGACTAGGCAAAATCTCCCCATCATGATCTCGGGAACCATTACCGACGCAAGCGGACGCACCTTGTCGGGACAAACATGTAGCGCATTTCTTAGTTCGATCAGTCACAGTAATCCATTCATGGTAGGACTCAACTGTGCATTAGGGGCCGAAGCACTGAAACCGTACGTCGAAGAACTTGGGCGTACAGCCTGGATGTATACAAGCGTCCATCCTAACGCAGGCTTACCAAACGAATTTGGAGAATATGATGAAACCGTCGAAGAGATGACGGTACACATTGAAAAATTTCTAGACGAAGGATTCGTAAATCTCATAGGTGGATGTTGTGGGACCACTCCCAAGCATATCCGCGAGTTTTCGCGTATGGCAGCGGATGCGAAACCAAGAAAACCTAGAGAAAAACCTAAAACACTAAATCTTTCAGGTTTAGAAACTCTCAACGTTGATAATCAATCACTTTTCGTAAATGTTGGGGAACGAACCAATGTCACAGGATCATCACGATTCAAGAAAATGATTTTAAGTGATGACTATATTTCCGCTTTAGATGTCGCCAGACAACAAGTCCAAAACGGTGCTCAAATAATAGACGTCAATATGGATGAAGGCATGCTGGATGGTGTAGTCGCTATGGAAACCTTCCTCAACCTAGTCATGACCGAACCCGACATAGCACGCGTGCCTATCATGATAGATTCTAGCCGATGGGAAGTCATCGAAACGGGCCTGAGATGCGTTCAAGGAAAATGCATCGTCAATTCGATAAGCCTCAAAGACGGCGAGAAACCGTTTATAGAGAAAGCTCAAAAGTGTCTTTCATACGGTGCCGCCGTAATTGTTATGGCTTTCGATGAAAATGGACAGGCCAGTAATCTAGAGGATCGTATTAAAATAATAAACCGATCTTATGAGTTGCTAACTAAAGAAGTAGGCTTCCCTGAAGAAGACATCATATTTGACCCGAACGTTTTCGCTATAGCGACGGGCATCGAAGAGCATTCAAATTACGGCGTTGACTTTATTGATGCTTGCCATTGGATCAAAAAAAACCTTCCGAATTGTCATATATCTGGAGGAATCAGCAATGTCTCTTTCTCATTCCGTGGCAACAATGTAGTTCGCGAAGCAATTCACACAGTTTTCCTCTACCACGCCATCCAAGCGGGGTTAACCATGGGGATTGTCAACGCCGGTCAACTAGGCATCTACGAAAACATCCCCGACGAATTACGCAATGCAGTAGAAAACGCCGTCCTCAATCGCAACCCATCAGCAACGGAAGATCTAATTTCTATTGCTAACAAGTATTCAGAACACAAAAGTATCGGCACGTCGAGTGATGACCAGTCTTTGCGTCAACTACCAGTGAATGAACGACTATCACGTGCACTTATCGAAGGCCTTTCGCAATTCATTATTGAGGATACTGAAGAAGCGAGGCTATTGTCAGATAACCCAATAGAAGTAATTGAAGGACCGTTGATGGATGGAATGAACACGGTCGGAGATCTCTTCGGATCAGGAAAAATGTTTCTTCCACAAGTAGTAAAAAGCGCTCGGGTGATGAAACAAGCCGTTGGTCATTTAGTCCCCTATATAGAAGCAGACAAAGTGGCAAGTGGTGCAGCACAATCAAAAGGGAAAATAGTTATGGCGACCGTCAAGGGCGACGTCCACGATATCGGAAAAAATATCGTGGGTGTCGTCCTTCAATGCAATAACTACGAAGTAGTCGACTTGGGTGTGATGGTCTCATCGGAAGTTATCTTAAATAAAGCGAAAGAAATCAAAGCCGACCTTATCGGACTATCAGGATTGATTACACCGTCTTTAAACGAAATGGTTCATGTGGCCGAAGAACTGGAAAAACAGGGATTCGATGTGCCCCTGCTAATAGGCGGAGCCACCACTTCCAAAGCCCACACAGCTGTAAAAATCGCTCCAGCCTATAGCGGACCCACCGTATACGTGACCGACGCATCAAGGAGCGTCGGTGTCGTATCCAACATTATGTCGAAAGATAATCGCGACAAATATCTATCTGACATTCAAGATGAATATCACACCGTTCGGGAACGCAGATCAAACAAAAGGTCGGAAAGGCCGAAACGGTCGCTCACAGAAGCACGATCTAACAAGTTAGTTACCGAATGGGAATCCGTTACAATTGTCAAACCATCGATTGGAATAACACGACTTCCGAATTATGAATTGTCGAATCTCACCGAATATATCGATTGGACTCCGTTCTTCCGCACCTGGGAACTGGCCGGCAAGTTTCCAGATATTTTGTCTGATAGCGTGGTGGGGGAAGCAGCATCCAACTTGTATGCCGATGCACAAGCGATGCTTGAACAAATGGTTAGAGAAAAATGGTTAACCGCAAATGGCGTTATCGGATTCTGGCCTGCCAATGCCGTAGGGGATGACATAGAACTATGGAAAGATGAGCAACGGAAGAGTCCTTTAGTGACACTCAACCATTTACGTCAACAAAATGCTTCTGTTGAGACTAGTTTATGTCTTTCGGATTATGTCGCTCCCGCACCGCATCGTGATTACATCGGAGGGTTTGCCGTTACAGTCGGACCCGAAATGAAGGAAACCTTAGAGCGATTTGCTGACGATGACTACAACGGAATAATGGTAAAAGCTTTAGCAGATCGACTCGTAGAAGCATTCGCCGAACATTTACACGAAAGAGTCCGTAAAGAATATTGGGGATATTCACCAACTGAATCTCTATCGGGCTCTCAACTGATCCAAGAAGGTTATCGTGGAATTAGGCCGGCACCAGGTTATCCCGCCTGTCCAGACCACTCAGAAAAAATCAAGTTATTTGAACTACTCGACGCTACTCNAACCACCGGTATACAACTNACTGAAAATTATGCAATGTTTCCGGCCGCTTCAGTTGCNGGNTGGTATTTCGCCCATCCANANGCCCGATATTTTGGTGTTGGCAAGATCAGCGAGGATCAGCTCACGGATTATGCNNCCAGAAAAGCTACAGAGGTGGATGAAGCAAGAAAATGGTTGAGCTTCTCAGTCGATTAGCTGACCCGACGTGACACTAACGAATACGTTATGATCCCAAAAAATAAAAGCGACAATCCNATACAAGAATAGAATTATTCGATCCCTTCAATGCTAAACTAAGACTNAAAGAGTACCCAACAATACAACTAATCGCGTAGAAATAGATCTAGGAACTATGTACCAATACAATAACTTCGATAAGAACTTTATAAGCGAACGAGTTGAGCAGTACCGCGATCAAACTGCGCGTTACCTAAAAGGCGAAATAAGTGACGAAGCCTTTCAGCAACTACGATTGCGAAATGGACTCTACATACAAAGATTAGCACCGATGCTTCGAATAGCCGTACCTTACGGTGCGATAAATTCAGAACAACTTCGAGCGATCGCCGAAATATCGAGAGTTTACGATAAAGGATACGGGCACTTGAGTACCCGCCAAAATATCCAATTAAATTGGCCGGAGCTAGAAGAGGTACCTGACATACTAGCGGACCTGGCCGAAGTGGGCATGCATGCCATCCAAACGAGCGGAAGTTGCGTTCGTAATGTGACGACTGACCAATTTTCNGGCGTATCAGCNGACGAACTAGTCGATGGTCGACCCTATTGTGAGCTACTTCGTCAGTGGTCCACATTCCATCCGGAATTCGAGTGGTTACCACGAAAATTTAAGATCGCAATCAACGGAGCCAAGAACGATAGAGCGGCCATTGCTGTTCACGATATAGGTATCAATGCAAAGTTAGCTANAAACGGCAAACCTGTTCTAGATGTTTATGTTGGAGGCGGTCTCGGACGAACTCCAGTTATCGGAAGCCTTATAAAAGAAGATCTGGAGGAAGAGCACCTACTGACATACGTCGAAGCCATATTGAGGGTCTACAATCGCTACGGTAGACGAGACAATAAATATAAAGCCCGTATTAAGATCCTCGTTAGAGCAATGACTGCAGAGGCATTTAAAATAAAAGTTGATGAGGAATGGCACCAGTTGAAAGACGGTCCATCTAAACTAACAACAAATGAGATAGAGAGAATTAAAAGTTTCTTCGTTGATCCAGAATACCCCCTGCTTGAAAACAGTAAAAAGTTGGATGCCTATGCCGTTACACTCCTACAAAAAGAGTTAGGCGAACAGCGACTAGGAAATAGAGTTTTTAACACCTGGGTAGCGAACAATGTGGCAGAACATAAACGCCCAGGCTATGCCATCGTCACGCTATCTACTAAACCAACAGGGGTTCCACCCGGCGACGTAACAGACACACAGATGGATAAGGTTGCTGAATGGGCGGATAAATATGGCTTCGGAGAAATTCGAATAAGCCACGACCAAAACTTCGTCTTACCAGATATTCCACAGCAACATCTATATGAACTATTTCAAGAAGCGGAAGAATTTAATCTAGGTCAAGCAAACATAGGCACTCTAACGGACGTGATCTGCTGNCCTGGGGGTGACTACTGCTCTCTCGCCAATGCGAAGTCCATACCCGTCGCGGAAGAAATTCAAGATCGTTTTGACGATTATGATTTTTTACATGACTTAGGCCCACTAGATCTTAATATCTCCGGATGTATGAATGCCTGTGGACATCACCACGTAGGACATATTGGCATACTTGGCGTGGACAAAAAGGGATCAGAATTTTATCAGATATCATTGGGTGGGAACCAAGGTAACGGCGCGTCGCTCGGGGCGATCGTAGGACCGTCAGTCTCAAGACATGAAGTAGCGGATGTCGTCGAAAAGGTCCTAGATGTCTTTGTTGATAGAAGAGAAGGCGACGAAACCTTTTTATCGGTCTACCGTCGCATCGGTATTGATCCCTTTAAGGCGAGAATTTATGACGACGCTAGTTAAAGAATCGAACGGTATCTGCCAAATAGTTGTTCATTCCGACGANGACAACACCACTGCACTAACCTCAACTTCTCGGTTTTTTACCGAGGTCTCTAACATGGAGAAAATCGACAAAGATATAGTTGGAGTTCTTCTAGAAGGAGACTTAGAAATAGAANCCGTTGTAGGTACATTGATTTCANTCCCTATTCTGGCAATCAATTTTGCTGCATTCGCAGATGGGAGGGGNCTTACCCAAGCGGCCCTACTTAGAACTCGTTATAACTTTTCCGGTGAAATACGTGCCGTAGGCGAAGTACTACCTGACTGGACGCCATTTATGTATCGTTCAGGATTCAACGCGTTCGAACTAGCAAACGAGGCAGATGCAGAAACAGCTATTAACTGTATTAACAGGATCACGGATCATTACCAAGGCTCAGCCAGAGAACCGAAGCCAGCTTTTAGGCGCCATACATTATCTTAATCCGTGTTTGCGTTAGGGTGAACTACAGAGACAATGGTTTTTATCAACAGTTCTACTCTCTCAGATTAACCACACAACGTCCGACCATTTGTCCTTGTAGAATTCTATCTACCGCTTCCGAGACATCTTTCAATTCAAGGTTCGTAGACAGATTTTCAAGGTCGTCCAGTTTCCAAGAACTCGCCAACAACTGCCATATATCTCGCTTTTGATCTATGGGCAGTTGGACTGAGTCAATCCCTAGCAAATTTACATGACGCAGAATAAAAGGCAAAACGGTAGCCTTAATTGACGGGGACAGCACCAACCCGCAACTGGCTAAACTTTGCCCATATCGAAGACCTTTTAGTCCGTTAACCAGAATATCTCCCCCAACAGTGTCGATAACCCCGCCCCAGGTCTCGCGACCAATAGGCCTTTCAGAGTTTGCACTAGCATCTTCACGGGAGATTATTTCGGCGGCGCCTAAGTCCTTCAGAAATCCATGTTGATCTGGCTTACCACTCACGGCATGNACTTCGTAATTGAGATGCGATAATAATCGTACGGCCACGCTGCCGACCCCTCCTGTNGCTCCAGTAACAAGCACTGGACCTCCCTCAGGGCTCATTGCTACATCCTCTAATTTTTTTATGGCTAGCGCCGCCGTAAATCCAGCAGTACCGAGAATCATAGATTCCTTTAATGTTAAGTCATCTGGTTTCTTGATAGCCCAATCCGATGGAACGCGGATTCGCTGGCCAAAACCACCTGGGGTATCCATTCCCAGATCAAAACCTATAACAATAACCTCATCTCCAACAGCGAAATCGCTTGATGTAGTTTCTAGAACAATACCAGCAGCATCGATCCCTGGAGTATGAGGATAGTTGCGTGTAACTCCGGGGGCACCAGTAGCAGACATCGCATCTTTGTAATTCAGCGAAGAGTAGGCGACTTCAATTAAAAGGTCTCCAGACGGCAAATCACTAGTATTTCTAGTAATAATGTTTCGCGTAAATCCATTATCGGTTTTTTCAATCCACAAAGCTTCAAAAGCACTCATTTAAACAACCTCACTAAATAATTAGTTAGTAGATGAAATCTTCCTTCTACCTGTTCTACCAATTTTTCAATCGGTTTTTTGGGGGGCTGTACCCAACGAACTTCATACACTTCGGCTTCATTGCATCTNGAAACAATATATTCATCACTCGTCATAAGATCATCGACCAGATTAATTGCCTTAGCTCTTTCACCATACCAAGCTTCCCCAGTTGATACTTCGTCAATGTTAACCACAGGTCTATTACTGGAGACGAATTCTTGGAAAAGAAGATGAACGTCTTCAATTTGCTCCATAAATTTTTCTCGTCCCTCCTCGGTGTTCTCTCCTAAAACGGTCAGTGTTCTTTTGTGATCTCCGGCGGTCATTACATCGTAGTCAACATCAAATTTTTTCAATAAGCGATGTACATTAGGAATCCCAGCCACAACACCTATAGAACCCACAAGAGCAAAAGGAGCCGCAATAATTTTATTCGCAACAGATGCCATCATATAGCCCCCGCTCGCAGCAACCTTATCAACAGCAACGGTTAATTGAATTCCAGCTTCACGTATACGCAATAATTGCGATGCCGCTAACCCATAACCGTGAACCACACCACCTGGACTTTCTAGCTTAACGATCACCTCATCACTTTCATTGGCCACCAAAAGCGTAGCGGTAATTTCTTCTCTTAAGTTTTCCACNTGAGAGGCTTCACTATCACCCTTGAAACTGACAAGAAATACCTTCNGTTTTACCTCATCTGATTTCTCTTGAGTCTTATCCTCTTGCTTCTTCGCTTTATCTTTCTTCTTCAAATCTTTCTTAAAGTGCCGAGGGGATAGAACGGCTTGTTTCATAGATAGGTGGAGTTGCTCAAGCCGTTCGTTAACTCGCTCTATCTCAATATGGCTTCGATTGGGATGCCGTTGCCGACGAGCCCCCATTGAAAAAATTGATCCCATNACCACTAAAATCGCGATTACAATAGTCACCGCTTTGGCCAAAAAGACCAAATANTCAAAAAGAAAATCCATTAATTCTAGGGCCTTGCAAAACCATAAAGACTAACGTGAGTGTCCTAGTATTGCGACCATCCCTTCGTTCAACGTATTGATACTAAACAAATGGGAATGTCATAATTTTGAGATGACACGAGAAGAATGCGCAAACCAACTCGAGCGTTTATTCCAAGGCTCTGCCGCGGAATCAACGGATATTGTGATATGTCTCAGCATCTTTCCGATCAAGGCCGATGAATCAATCACCTATCACATTAGTTCCGGTTCTATTATTAGAGACCCATCCATTGCTGTAAATGCCACTTTTTTCTTTACTAGCTGGGACCAATTGCTCGAAATAGTGACTGGAGTAAGGGATCCCATCAATGCTTTCATGANAGGTGAATTTCGTGCCGATGGTCATCTGACCTCAGTATTTTTGCTTCTGAGTATTTTTTCGCGACCGACTTTGTTACGAACGCCCCAATAACTTGCTAGCTAATGTCTGGTTTTATTCATTTCGTCTATAAAAGATTTAATCAACCAGCCTGATATAGCTGTATTTCCGGGCACATTGGGCAGATTGTCGTATTTAAACCATTCAGCCTCGGCAATTTCACCTTCCTGACAAACGATTTCGCCGCTGTCGTAATCTGCGTGGAATCCTAGCATCAGAGAATTCGGAAATGGCCAAGATTGGCTCCCCAAGTAATGGATATTTTTAACCCGAATACCGACTTCCTCACTAACCTCTCGNTGGACGGTCTGTTCTATCGATTCACCCGGCTCCACGAAGCCCGCTAAAGTACTGAACATACCTGTCGGCCATGCCTCATTCCTCGCTAACAATGCCTCTTCGCCTCGTCGAACTAAAACTATAATGCTTGGACTCAATTTTGGATAACTGATCAACCCGCATTCATCGCACCGCTTAGCTCGGTCAGTGTCGTGATCACGCGTTTCGGAACCACATCTGCCACAGAAAGTATGACTACGATCCCAATCAAGAATCTGTTTGGCTCGGCCTGCCAGATAAAATAACGAGGGCTTCACTCTCCCCAGCCAAGAACGAAGACCTGATGCGCTATATCCTTCAGGAACAGTACCTTCAGCAGATAGTGCGTAACAAGAAACCGTTTCAAATTCCCCTAAGTATAATTTTGCNTNGACGTCGACATCTAGCCAACGAAATTCATCAGAGGTAATGGGCCTAGGAATACCATTTTCGCTAATTGATAATAGATCTTCTTTTAGAAAAACAAAGTAGAGTGAGTTCTCTGTTTCGGCATTCTGGGGTTCTTTAGGAAGAGAAACAAACTCATCTGCATTCGTAGGCCACATACACAAAGCTCTCGTATAGATCAGTTTTCGAATAATAACTGATTACCATCCGTCATGTTTCCGACGCTTGTGAGAACTTCGGCGCCGATGTATCGTCATGCCCAACGAAATTAGGCACTGGGATTCAAAAACGTGGCGGAAAGCATCAATTCGACAAAAGCCTTATCTGTAAGTTCAATATGGGAAAATTTTCTCGGGGAATCGCCAGATTGGTATAAAAAAGCAATTATCACCTTTCTTATTGTCAATCCCGTGGTCTTCTTTTTCATTCCAAACGGAGAATATCTGGCAGGTTGGATGCTCGTACTGGAATTTATTTTTACTTTGGCGATGGCTCTCAAATGCTACCCATTACAGCCAGGTGGATTGCTCGCTCTCGAAGCGATAGCCATCGGCATGTCCAGTCCTGAAGCAATCGAACACGAACTTGTCCTCGCATTCCCCGTGATCTTGTTACTCATATTCATGGTCGCCGGCATTTATTTCATGAAGGAACTTTTGCTCTTCACCTTTACAAAAATACTCGTCAATGTTCGTTCCAAAGTGTTGCTCTCTGTTCTATTTAGTTTTGTTGCCGCCGTTCTGTCCGCTTTCCTAGATGCGCTCACTGTTACCGCAGTCATTATTAGTGTCGCGGGGGGGTTCTATACTGTTTATCGGCGCGTTGTATCTGAAACCGGCGATCCCAACGACGACATACCTGAAAGCCTTAAACCGGAACTAGAAAAATTTCGAGAGTTCCTACGATCACTCATGATGCATGCTGCCGTAGGNACGGCATTAGGGGGTGTTACCACTACTGTCGGAGAGCCCCAAAATCTCTTGATCTCGAAGGTAATGGGCTGGGAGTTTGTAGAATTCTTTTTGCGCATGGCACCAGTCACAATGCCGGTATTGGTTGTGGGATTAATTACCTGCATCCTGCTGGAACTTTTTAAGAAATTTGGTTACGGAGCCCAAATACCAGAAAGGGTTTTAGACATATTAATCAAGTACGATAACGAGCAATCTCAGAAAAGAACGGGTAGAGATAACGCTCGACTGATCATGCAAGCCGTAGCAGCCCTCTTCTTGGTCCTCGCTCTAGGATTTCATGTTGCCGAGGTTGGTTTGGTCGGACTTGCAGTCATCGTTATTCAGACAGCTCTTAACGGGGTAGTCGAAGAACATCAACTAGGACCAGCCTTCGAAGAGGCCCTTCCCTTTACCGCACTTTTGACCGTGTTTTTCGCAATTGTCGCCGTCATTCANGATCAACATCTTTTCTCTCCAGTGATAGGTTGGGTATTAAGTTTAGAAGAATCCATTCAACCAGGAATGTTCTATATTGCTAACGGGGTACTTTCAGCAATTAGCGACAATGTTTTTGTGGCCACCGTATATATCGGAGAAGTAAAGAATGCTTTCGATGCGGGNACGATAAGCCGAGACCAATTCGATGCNTTAGGAGTAGCAATAAACACNGGTACTAACATACCGAGNGTTGCAACTCCTAACGGACAAGCCGCCTTTCTATTTCTTTTGACATCTTCACTAGCTCCGTTGATTAATCTGTCTTACGGTCGCATGGTGATAATGGCTGTACCGTACACGATCACAATGGGAATCACCGGTTGGCTAGCCGTTCAATACATCCTTTAAATTAGTCCTGAAGATGGCGCCACAAAGCGCCATCTTCAGCATACTCATCTAGTGCATCTAGATACGACTCGTGTAACTGCGCTTCCTCATCACTCGCCTTAATGACAGATAATTTCTGACCATTTTTTCTATCTATTCGAAGGAATTCCCTTGAGACTGATGCACCTGGTTCGTCATTTGCATCACCAAAAAGAACGGTTTGACCACCGGTCATCAACAAATAGACATCGGCTAGAATCTCGGCATCTAGTAATGCTCCATGTAAATCCCGTGCCGAATTATCGACCCCATATCTACGACATAACGCATCTAAATTATTCTTTTGGCCTGGATGCTTATGACGTGCAAGGGCAAGCGAGTCTACAACGGAGCATCGATCTGAAACGGTTACTTTGTTTTTGAGCCGAGCTAACTCGAAATCCAAAAAAGCCACGTCAAACGGTGCATTGTGAATGATCAGTTCTGCATCTTCGATATAGCTTAGAAAGTCCGAGGCTATTTCTTTAAAGAGTGGCTGGCTAGAAAGAAACTTGTCGCTTAGTCCATGAATCTCATAAGCAGCATCATCGACTTCTCTCTCTGGATTTAAATAACTATGAAAGTGCTGTCCTGTCAGCTTGCGATCTATGACTTCTACACCACCAATCTCGACCACTCGATGACCTTTCTCTGGCTCCAACCCTGTGGTTTCGGTATCCAATACTATTTGTCGCATACGGATATTTCATCGAGCATCAAGTCAATTGCTAGATTTGCTGCTTGATCGACTCTTTCGTTTTCTGCGTGTCCACTGTGCCCTTTTACCCAATACCACGACACTTGATGCATGTTGTTTAATTCATCTAACTCTTGCCACAAATCTTTATTCTTGACATCTTTTCGAGATGCTGTTTTCCAGCCATTAAGCTTCCACTTTTCAACCCATGAAAGAACCCCTTGCTTCACATATTGTGAATCGGTAGTAATCGATACGACCGAGCTGCGTTTTAACGTTGCAAGACCTTCTATTGCCGCGCGTAGTTCCATTCTGTTATTCGTGGAATCCGGTTCGGCACCATTAACCATAAGCTCGTTCTTTCCTGTNCGAAGCAACGCTGCCCATCCCCCAGGTCCAGGATTTCCTCGGCAAGCTCCATCAGTATAGATTTCTACATCCACTTTCTTCACGTTAGATTGTTTGCTCNTNGTGATTTTCCAGCACNTCGATTCCATAGCAAGAAATCAATTTCTGCCTCTTCGAACATTTCATATTCGCTCAATCATTACTTAGAAATCGTGAAGTAACTATCTCATAAAAGAATCGAGATCTGTTTCGCATAATTTGCTCACNTGCGAATAATTAAAAAACGAACATTGTCCATATTCCTATACTAAATCCGTGTATGCTGCTCGGTTTTTCCGTAGTCTACACAACCACAACCAGATTGCCTTATTAGACCGTATATTGAGAACCCTTCGACATATTTCGCCAATGAAAATTCTCGTAACTGGTAACCTCCGCAACGGCCTATATGCACTTGGAATAATCTGTGCTTGGTTCTTAAGCGGATGCACAACATCTTCGGTGCAGGAAGCCAATATGGAGTCAGAACAAAAATCTGCACTCGTCCATTCACACAATTTAGACAAGATTCCAGACCGTATTGACAGACACCCTGAACCATCTTTTTATCANAATACTTTATCCACCGCACAGCAGAATAAACCNACTCCTTCAACAGCGATAAATGAGCAACCAATATCTCTGACACTGCTGGATTCCATACGTGATGGATTCCGATTAGACCATCGACTTGACGTAAAAAGAGTTCAACAGGAAATACAATGGCTAGAAAGACATCCCAAGTACGTGGAACGAATTACACCGCGAATAAAAAATTATCTTCCACTAATCTGTGAACAAGTTCGTGCAAGAGACCTACCAACAGAACTCTGTTTATTGCCAATCATCGAAAGTTCTCTAGATCCTTATGCATATTCTCACGGAGGTGCAGCAGGTCTATGGCAGTTCATTCCCGGCACAGCCACGAGATTTGGCTTAAAAATAGATTGGTGGGTAGACGAACGCAGGGACCCGTATGCTTCCACAAAAGCCGCATTGGACTACTTAGAAAGGTTACATACTAGATTTGACGATTGGCTGCTAGCCGTTGCCTCCTATAATTGGGGTGAAGGTCGAATAGCCCGCCAATTGCGCAAGAATGGACCAAACTCATCTTTTTTTGACCTAAAAGTNCCAAAAGAAACAGCTGGTTATGTCCCACGTTTACTCGCGTATGCTGCCGTTTTTAACACACCTGAAAAATACGGTATAAACCTGGTCATTCCGGACACACTAGCAAAGCCCGCCCAAATGGCTGTGATCAATACAGTTAGCCAAATCGATATTTCCACAGCCTCCCAATTCACTGGGCTTTCTATAAAAGAATTGTATCGATTAAATCCAGCGCTTAACCAATGGGCCACACATCCTGANGGACCACACAGATTGATCGTACCGTTCGACATAGCTGTAGATGCCCAAAAAAGACTATCCGAAATAGAGGACAAAAAGCGCCTCGCTTGGGTACGTCATGAAATTTCTCAAAATCAAACACTGAGCGATTTGGCTCTTTTATATAGAACGGATATCGCTACGATTAAAAAAGCCAACCAGTTAAGTTCAGATAGGATCCGTGCTGGCGATCACCTTATGATTCCTAAGCCAGGAATGGCTATTGAGGATTTTCGGCTCGTACGCCAACCAAGTAGCGAAAACGTCGTGTATACAACCCAAAAGGGTGACTCGTTATGGAGCATCGCTCAATCTTACAAGGTGACAATCAACTCCCTTGTCAAAGAAAACAAAATTGGNCCACGAGAAGTTCTTCCTGTGGGAAGAACAATAGTCATTCCAAAAACGCGAAAAAATATTCTCAGAAATCCTCTAGTAAGAACCGTGAACTATGTCGTTAGAAGAGGCGATTCCCTTTCTAGAATAGCCAGCCGTTTTAATGTAACCGTTAACAATATTGCANACTGGAATAAACTCGATCCGAAACAACTCATCCATCCAGGAAAGAAGCTAGTGCTTCGAGTTAACCTAATCGATCCCAAGACCTGAAATAAAACATGGGCTCCGTTCCCTCAAGAACATCAACCTTCTGGAGTCTCACGGCTATAGGACGTGTCTACGGATGCTGATTGCCGTAAGGTTTGCAAAAATCCGTTCATATCTAGTTGACCCGCTATATCTTCCATTTCACCCGTCAGAGCTGTCCGCTCAGCCTCTGTAGTTGCGGCATAATCTCCGAGCTCGACTTTCGACACAACCACAGCAGCATGAGTTCCGTCTGACAGATCAACGTATCCCGCCGATAAATGGCCTGGACCAGGTGCTGGCAGTTCGTATGCTTTGGCGACTAGCAAGCGAGGAACATCCTCCACGCCCCAAGATGCCNCATCCACTCTTGTCCATTCTTTTCCATGAAATGCCGCTATTTCACCCACCGCTTTGTCAGACTCGATATCTGCCACNACGCTTTCGGCTAGAGCAGACGATTTTCTATCCGCTTTTTGATTAATCAAAAAACCTTGTATATCGTCTTTTACCGATTCGAGAGGAAGTTGCCTAGACGGCACCCGTGTCTCAAGACGAGCAACCATTGCCTCCGAATCCGCGATCATAATAACAGCTGTATTATTGCCGTTATCAATCACATCTGAATCTAGGAGTGCGTTGATCACGTTCGGTTGATCAAACGGAGCTGGTCCACCTGAACGGNTAATCCCCTCAATTATTTGTATTTCAATATCATTTATTGCTGCTACGGGTTCGAGAGACGTATTTTGTTCAAATGCCGATTTATCCATCTGCGTCAATGTTTCTCGAAAGAGTAAATCGACTTCCCTATCGACCAACATATTTTTCAGGTCGTCGCTTCTTTCCTCGAATGCAGGATGTATGACCTCTTCCACCTCTGTAACAGTCAACAAATGCATGCCGTATTGCGTTTCAAAAGGTAATGAAATTTCGCCTACTTGGAGACCATCCGCTACATTATCAAAATAAGGAAATGTTCCTCTGTCCAGATAACCCAAATCCCCACCTTTCTCCGCCGTAAACTCTTCTTCAGATATTGCGGTAGCGAGAACANTAAAGGATTCGCCNAGCTCTATTCGTTCCTTTAATGCGTTCAACTCGTTTTTTGCCACCGTGGCATCTCGTTCGCCATCTAAAGTCAGCAATATGTGAGCAACTCTCTTCCTTTCAGTGCCAAGCGAATCAATTTCTATCTGATACGCTGACTCAATTTGTTCTTGCGTAATATCAACTCTAGAACGGAGTAAATCCGATGAAATCGTTACATAACCGAACGAAAACTGCTCTTCTGTTTCATACGAATCTATATTNAACACGTAGTGATTTTCAATTTCTTCATCATCCACACTCACCTCATCGGNAAGCGCAGACCCATCAAATAATAGATACGCGATATCTCTAGTCTGTTTTCGTATCACAGCAGCCAATTTTACTTCACGCTCTGTTAGAAAACTTGAAGNGGTCACTGCCTCGGATAACTGCTTTGCTTTACTCGTCCTTCCCATTTCGACTCGAAATGTCGCCGGCGAATAACCTAAATCATCAATAGTTCTTCTAAAAAGATTTTCATCAAATACTCCATCGGTTTGGAAAGCAGGNTCCATGCGAATCTGTCGTAAATATTCCTTCGAAGAGCTAGATAGAGACAATTCCTCGGTCGTTTGGTCTACAAGTTCTTGTGTTATCAGACGATCTATTGCCTGTTCTGGGTTAACAACCGAATCAATCAACTCTGGATCTAGACCTGGATACTGTTGTTGAAGCTGACGCTTTTCCCTTTCAATTTCGCCCAGTAATTCCCGTTCACTGATATCGATACCATTTACAGACGCTACGGCCGGCTCGGACACAGTGAATATATTGAAGGCCCCAAATCCAAACAAACCCAGAACTAAGATGATGGTAAATACGATGACTTTTGCCAATGGGCCCTGCGCTTGATCACGCATTTTCTGAAGCATTCTCTTACTCCGATGTGGTCAGAATTCTGATTTTTTCTCTAGTAGGAATTATCGAATCAAATCATTTCGATGTNGCCAGATAAAGAGCTGGTTCAATATTCGAAACTACCAACATTATAAGCTCTTCAGCAAAATACAGCGCAAGAAAAACCCATTCAGTACATTAAGTACTGAATGAAACGAACAACTGACATTCCCNGGGAGAGGCCAAATCCACTATGTGATTCGGCCTCAACTTCCCAAAGAATTGACGCTAGTTCAATGCGTCTTTAAGAGCTTTTCCGGGCTTAAAAGCAGGAACTTTAGCTGCACTAATTTGTATCGTCGCTCCCGTTTGCGGGTTTCTTCCGGNTCTAGCCGCTCTATCTCGAACATTAAACGTTCCAAACCCCACCAGAACGACCGGGTCCGCATTCTGTAAAGATTTTGTAATCGCACCTAAAGCTGCATCTAGAGCTCTACCGGCATCAGCTTTGGAAATATCGGCAGAATCAGCAATTTNATCAACGAGTTCAGATTTGTTCATAAAGGACCTTGGTTTGTTAGTGTAGCAACATACAAAACTCCTTCTAAGGTTACCCCTAAAAGGAGACCACCAGCACATGGCCTGGTACACAGTCGAGCGCTAGCCCAGAAGACACAAGGCTTTCACACTGGTCGAGCCCGTTTATAGCAGCCGAGTAAAAAGACTGTCAAGACAAGCCGCCTCTCATGACAGCGATTTAAGACTAATTTAGTGTGTTTTTATATTTAATGACTTATTTTTTGATTCTTTATCACGTGAACTAGGACTAGAGTTCGGTCTCGGAATATCTTCCAAAGCGTATTGAAATACCTCATCTATCCAAGACACCGGATAAATCTCCATATCCGATTTTATGTTTTCTGGCACATCTGCTAGGTCACGTTCATTCTCTTTCGGAATAACAACCTTCTTGATGCCGCCACGATGAGCAGCCAAGAGTTTTTCCTTGACTCCNCCTATAGGCAGTACTTGCCCCCTCAATGTAATTTCCCCAGTCATGGCAACATCGGACCGAACACAGATGTCGGTTAATACAGAGACCATGGCTGTACACATCCCAATCCCAGCACTCGGACCATCTTTTGGCGTTGCGCCTTCAG
Organism: Gammaproteobacteria bacterium; assembly: GCA_002708205.1. Classification (GTDB taxonomy): domain Bacteria; phylum Pseudomonadota; class Gammaproteobacteria; order Pseudomonadales; family Azotimanducaceae; genus UBA11889. The sequence goes on along the minus strand of PAMR01000022.1, from coordinate 14,941 downwards.
GTACGTGCACATGAATATCCTGTTTTTCATAGAAATCACCCGATATACCGAGAGATTCACAGCGGCTTCTAACTACCGTCAAAGCGGCCTGAATCGACTCTTGCATAACTTCCCCCAGGGATCCCGTCTTAATGATCTTTCCTGTTCCAGGTACTACTACTGACTCAATATTGAGCAATTCACCGCCAACCTGTGTCCAAGCCAGACCAGTAACGATCCCNACCCGATTCTCCGNGANCGCCTTTCCATAATCGAATTTTCGAACTCCGCAATATTTTTCAATATCGGCCGATCCAATCGTTCCGCTATTCTCAAATCCCTCGAGAGACTGCATCGTAACCACTTTGCGACATATTTTAGCGATCTCCCGTTCTAATCCTCTAACACCCGCCTCTTTGGTGTAATGCCGGATGATTTCGGTGATAGCCTCGTTGTCCAAATCAAGGACTTCCTTTTTGCCAATTCCCGATTGCTTCTTTTGTTTGGGGATAAGAAATTTTGACGCAATATTGATCTTCTCATCTTCGGTATAACCCGGCAGGCGAATCACTTCCATCCNATCTAGGAGAGCCGCCGGAATATTCATCGTGTTAGAGGTACAAATAAAGAAAACATCCGACAAGTCGTAGTCGAGTTCAAGATAATGATCGTTGAATTTGTCGTTTTGTTCAGGATCCAGAACCTCTAGCAATGCGGAAGCAGGATCACCTCTATAATCCATTCCAACCTTATCAACTTCATCCAAAAGAAAAAGTGGATTCTTTACACCACTTTTTGCCATCTTTTGCAGGATCTTACCGGGCATTGAACCGATATATGTTCGGCGATGTCCTCGAATTTCAGCTTCATCTCGAACACCTCCAAGGGCGATNCGCACATATTTTCTATTCGTGGCCCGCGCTATCGATTCGCCTAAGGATGTCTTCCCGACACCAGGAGGACCCATCAAACAAAGTACAGATCCCTTTATTTTCCCGACTCTATTGTGCACGGCTAAAAATTCTAAAATTCGATCTTTTATATCCTGTAAGCCAAAGTGATCGGAATCCAAAACCTTCTGTGCCTGTCGCAAATCCTTACGAGTTCTTGTTTTAGTTTTCCAAGGAATAGACAAAATCCATTCGAGATAACTTCTGACCACGGTAGCTTCAGCCGACATAGGTGCCATAGATCGTAATTTGGATAATTCTGACAACGCTTTTGATTTCGCGTCCTTTGGCATACCCGCTTTTTGTATACCCGTTGCCAACGTATCCAATTCGTCAGCAGATTCGTCTCCTTGTCCAAGCTCTTTTTGAATCGCCCGCATTTGTTCATTTAGATACCATTGGCGCTGGGATTTCTCGACCTGATCTTTCACTCGACCTTTGATACGTTTCTCAAGTTTTCGTACGTTAAGAGCTGCTTCAAAAATATCTAGAAGCAGAGCCATTCTCGCCTCAATATCTCCTGCCTCCAACACCGACTGTTTATCTTCCAGTTTGAGCTCGAGCTGCGAAGTAATCGTGTCAATCAAACGGGAAGGATCGTCTATTGAAGTAATACTCGATACAGCATCTTCAGCAACTTTTTTTGAATATCGCACATAATCTTGAAATTTCTCCATCACGGTACGATTTATAAGGTCTTTCGCAGAATCTTCTAATTCAATGTTTTGTAGAATGGTTATATCCGCAATACCAAAATCATCTTCCCGATGAAAGGCATCAATACGAGCCCGCTCTTCACCTTCAACTAGAACCTTGACTGTTCCATCAGGCAAATTCAAAAGTTGCAATATTGTCGAAAGGGTACCGACCGAATATAGATCTTCCTGCTTGGGCTCTTCTNTATCTGCATTTCGTTTCGCGACCAACAATACCTGCTTATCGCCGGACATCGCGGATTGAAGAGCTGCNATGCTTCTTTCCGTACCCACAAAAAGTGGATGTACGCCATGTGGGTACACGACCATCTCTTTAAGGGGAACAACCGGGATACTACTTAGATTGGCGGGATCGGATTGATTCATACGATTTCGCTCTATCAGAAAATGATTCGCTAGATATTAGCCAATCCGTAAACATTGTTGGAGAGNTCGTCAGAAATTAAGGCATAAATTTCTATGCGCGAATTTTTACCCCGATTTCTAGTCGGCTTTATTCTTCGCGATGAATATTCGTTACTACTCNTCAGAACTAGCTTGCGCTTTTTCCATATTTTCATGCATCAGCATGGGTTCACTTTCGCCTTTAATCACGCTTCCATCTATTACTACTTTTGAAACCGTTTCAGAAGAAGGCAAATCGTACATGGTCTCTAACAATACTTCTTCAAGAATAGACCGCAGTCCACGAGCCCCNGTTTTGCGTTCCATCGCTTTTTGGGCTACCGCTTGCAAAGCATCATCCCGAAAGTCTACTTCAACACCTTCCATTTCAAAGAGCTTACTGTACTGTTTTGTAAGTGAATTCTTTGGTTCCGTTAGAATACGAACAAGGGCAGGGTTATCAAGCTCTTCTAATGTAGCAACAACTGGGAGTCGGCCGACGAATTCCGGAATCAGGCCATACTTTATTAAGTCTTCTGGCTCCACTTTTCGCAATGTTTCACCAATATTTTTGTTGTCGACCTCACTACTGACTTCGGCCCCAAATCCAATGCCACTTTTCGCGGAGCGGTCTATGATTACTTTGTCCAGGCCCGAGAATGCGCCACCGCAAATAAATAATATATTNGATGTATCNACTTGNAAGAATTCTTGTTGCGGATGCTTACGCCCGCCCTGTGGGGGTACGGAAGCCACNGTCCCTTCAATCAATTTGAGCAAAGCCTGTTGAACNCCTTCACCTGAGACATCTCGCGTAATAGANGGGTTATCTGACTTCCTCGATATTTTGTCAATTTCATCGATNTAAACGATTCCTACCTGCGCTTTTTCCACATCGTAATCACACTTCTGAAGGAGTTTTTGTATGATATTTTCTACGTCTTCCCCAACATATCCTGCTTCGGTCAGTGTTGTTGCATCAGCAATGGTAAANGGGACATCTAATAACCGAGCCAGAGTCTCCGCTAGCAAGGTTTTTCCACAGCCCGTAGGGCCGATTAGTAGTATGTTCGACTTGGAAAGTTCAACTTCATCTTTTTTACCCGAATAATTGAGCCTTTTGTAATGGTTATAGACCGCAACAGACAGCACCTTCTTAGCGTTTTCTTGTCCTATGACATACTCATCAAGAATACTCTTGATCTCTTGCGGAACAGGCAATTTTGTTCGCTCAGAATCCTTACTGGCTTCTTGTACTTCCTCACGAATGATGTCGTTACAAAGCTCTACGCATTCATCACAAATGAATACCGATGGACCTGCGATTAGCTTCTTAACCTCATGCTGACTCTTGCCACAGAATGAGCAATACAGCAACTTACCTGAATCGTCACCTTTACCTGTCGTATCGTCTGCCATCTGAACCCTTCATATGTCGACCACCAATTACATTGCGTGGTCTTATGTTATTTTGCAAGTCGAAATACACCCTGCAATTAGACTACGAAACGCCCCATTCACACAATTTTTTATACATAAGCGTGNCTTCAATTTAACTANTTTCTTGGGACTTCATTCCTATCTCGTCTTGCCTTTTTTTATGAACGACATCGATTAGTCCGTATTCGGTGGCTTCTGTAGGGTCCATCCAAAAATCCCGATCTGTGTCAGTCGCTATCTTCTCCACATCTTGACCTGTGTGCTCAGCNAGAACCTCATTCAACTTCTGTCGCATCAGTAAGATTTCTCGCGCCTGAATCTCAATGTCAGCTGCCACTCCTCGAGAGCCTCCTGATGGCTGGTGCANCATCATGCGTGAGTTTGGGAGAGCATATCGCTTCCCTCTAGCTCCCGCCGCCAAAAGAAAGGCACCCATACTAGCTGCTTGACCTATACAGGTCGTGGCCACATCACACCGAACAAACTGCATAGTGTCGTATATAGACATTCCCGCAGTTACGGATCCGCCCGGAGAGTTAATATATAACTGTATATCTTTATCGGGGTTTTCAGACTCAAGATACAAAAGCTGTGCAACAATTAAATTTGCTACACCGTCATCCACTGGACTCGCTAAAAAGATCAATCGCTCTCGAAGTAATCTTGAATAAATATCGAAAGCTCTTTCCCCTCGGGCAGATTGCTCAACAACCATTGGTACAAGACCTAGGTTTTTCGTTGGCTCTATATAACTATCCGTCAAAGCAATTATCTCCTCTACTGCATTAAAGGGCTGTGGTTTACTTTATTTTTCTAGATTTGGGTCGTTTTTTTCGAGCGGTTCTTCCTGATCCTCGCCCTGTCTCTCCTCACCTTCATCCTTCAATTCCGGTGCTGTAGCCGCACCACTAACAACATCATCGTAGTTGCTACTGAGTTTCTCTANATTNACCTGAGCTAGAACATGGTCGATTACGGTGTCTTCCAGCACTGCCATCTCTACTTGCTGCAATTGCTGCTCGTTACCATAATAGAAATTGATTATTTGTTCAGGTTGGTCGTAGGGCTGGGCAATCGTCTCAATTCGCTCACGCACTTTATCGGAATCTGCCGACAAGTTCTCCGCAGATACGATCTCGTTGATGATAAGGCCTACCCTGACTCTTTTTTCTGCCTCATCCTTAAATAATTCGGAAGGCAGAGGATCCGTGTCNGGTTTTACGGGCATTTGCAATTGCTGCATCATTTGATCACGTAGGACATCGCATTCTCGTTCTATTAAGGCTTTAGGAGTAGANAAATCATGTAGTTCNAACAACTGATCCATTACCTGTCTTTTCACCTGTCCCTTCGAAGATTGATCGATTTCATTTTCCATATTTTCCCTAATCTTCGCGCGAAAGGCCTCTACATCGTCATCATCTACCCCAAATAATTTAAAGAAGCTTTCATCAAGCGGNGGTATTTTTGGCTCTTCCAACTTCTTAACTGAAACCTCAAACTCGGCAGNTTTCCCCTTCAAGTTCTCCGCCTGATAATCATCCGGAAATGTGACAGGTATCGTCACTGATTCCCCAGCTGACAATCCGATCAATCCTTTTTCTAAGTCCTCNATCATTTGACCTGAACCAAGTTCTATTTGAACCTCTTGTCCAGTACCACCTTCAAACTCTTCACCATCCATTTTTCCAATGAAGTCGACGGTAATTCTATGACCTTGCTCTGACTTAGATCCTTGATCTAGATCAATCCATTCCTTTCGTTGCTCCTGTAAACGGGAAATCATTGTTTCCAGGTCTTCTGTTTGAACCTCAGCCACTGGCTGTTTTATTTTGACACCAGACAAATCCGCAATCTCTATACTTGGGAAAATTTCAAAGGTGGCCGTAAATTCCAGATCAGCACCAAGATCGATGTTCACAATATCTAACTCAGGGGCACCAGCCGGCGAGAGCTCCTCTTGATTTACAGCATCCATATAAGAGCTCTGCATGATTTCCTGAGCAACTTCTGCCCGTACTGCCGGCCCAAAACGACGCCTGACTTCTTTTAACGGTACCTTTCCGGGGCGGAACCCCGGTAATTTTATGCGCCTGGAGGTCTCTTTAAGTTTAGTTGTGATTTCTGATTCGAAAGACTCAGCTTCAACACTTATCTTTAATCGACGCTCCAAACCTCCCATTGTTTCTACAGATACTTGCATATTCCGCCACGAATTATATTTTGGGGTGGATGATGGGGCTTGAACCCACGACCACCGGGATCACAACCCGGGGCTCTACCAGCTGAGCTACATCCACCATTGATCAACATTAATATATTTTACTAAAACGATCCCTCGTACTTGCTCAATAGAATTGAGAAACCTACTTNGGGAGCGAAATCCTATCAGAATGTTGCGCCGCTGGCATTAAAGCTAAATTTCACTGGTACCAGATGATTATGTTCGAAAAACCACCCTGACTTAATGGTTTGTTTGGTTAGAAGAATCATGCGTATAGCCGAGATCGTCTAAATTTTTCTGATGAGAATCTTTCGTAATCTCATATTTAGAAAATATGTATAGAGCGATTCNTGGCAAAATCACGCCAAGAACAACTATTACTGCAGCAAGATACTCTATTGATACAACCTTTTCTTCAAAGCTAGCATCCACTGAGAACCCAACGGCCGTTAATATGGCCCCCTTTATAACAAAGCCCAACCCAGAAATTGCCTTTTGCACCAATTGCGGTCCCGCAAAAAACAAACCCTCGGAACGTTTTCCAGTCTGAACCTGACTATCTTCAACAACATCGGCGGTCATAGACCCAACCAATATCCAAGCCAATATCGCAATGTTCGCAGAAATGAACGAATGTACTAACATGANCCACCATAAGGCACCATATTTTTCGCCGTTGGGTGGTAATAGACTCGTTCCAAACCAAAGATCTGATAATCTAAGCACCAGAAGGATCGGACCGATTACTATCGAGGCACTAAATAGAGCAACAGCCAAGCGCTTTTTGTCAAACCTGGAAGATAAAAGTCCAGCGAACCCACTAATTAGCATCGCACCGACAAAACTTACTACGCCAAAGATAGCNACATCCGACGGTTTCCACTCCCAAAGAAAACTGTTCCAATAAAATGCTAAGCCTGTGGTAANGCCAACATACACGCTGAAAACCACGCCAGAAAAAAACAAGACCAACCACGACCGATGATTCAAAGTATCAAGAATATCGCGAACTATTTGCTTAANAGTAGGCGGTGGACCTCTACGTGGGGCTTCGAGATTAGGAATATCCCGGCTAGTACCCAGAAAAAAAATTATGCCTGTAAAAAATATTGCAGCCGCCCCCCAATAGGCTAGCTCCCGATACCCCGACAAGTTGTCATACGAATCACCAAGAAGGTGAGCTTCCATCAAATAACCAATCGANACCCCCCCTATCCATCCGAANAGCATATTTATTCCGTGCAATTGATTTCTCTGATGATAATCTTTCGAAATCTCTGCACCGAGAGCNTGCCTTGGGACTTCGTACAGCGTCCAAGCAAGGCGGAGGGCNGTCACTAACAATAGNAGCTGGACAAACAGCCCCCCCTGGTTACTGCTGAATTCAGCAGATAGGAGCATATAATAACAAATAGTCCCGGGAAGGATGCTGGCCAATATATAAGGATGTCGACGTCCCAATCTGCCCTTTGTATAATCAGACATATACCCGATGATCGGATCGGAAATTGCGTCTGCAACTAAAGAAATAGCTAAAGCAAGGCTGACAAGCCAAGCCTCAAGNCCCAGAACATTGTTGTAGTAATAAAATAACGGTGCACCAAGGAGATTATTTTTTACNGCTGGAGATATGTTCCCCAAACCGTAAAAAAATATACTCAGTTGAGATGCCCTGCTACTCAAAGGTGCTTGCTCCCCTAGTCTGACCTTAATTCAATGCCAACGCTTACCTCATCGTCCTGCACACATTAAAGGATTGGAGTCCTATAGTCTTCTAAGGGACACCCAATGCGAAAAAAAATCGAAAGAAGCGATCTTTTTCACATTNGATGGCGCGCCTNGAAGGACTCGAACCTTCAACCCTCGGCTTAGAAGGCCGATGCTCTATCCGGTTGAGCTACAGGCGCTTATGNTATTCNCGGATTNCTATGNCGTTCGTTAACGACTGCNATTGTATAAGGTCTATACGGGTTCAGGTACAGCTACCNATCGAAAAACGTCCCCAANGACTAAGAAGGCACCCGATGCTCGCAAAAAAACTCCCCCGAATAATCTNTTGAAAAGCCTAATCGTTATAGTCCGCGAACNTANTCGTGTAACCAACCTCTCCAGAACNGATGACCCAGNCAGANGAATGGTTTACTCTTTAACTANNTGAATTTACTGGAGTTATAGATGCGATTTTTAGCTATTCTTCTGGCATTTTGTACCGCGAGTATTGCCCTTTCCAACCACCACGAGAATGCCGAAACATCAAANTCCCCATTCTCAAAGTCANCTCTTATTAAGATTGCGATGTCCGCGGCTCCTACAAGTATTAGTTCCAATGCAACCATTATGGATTACGACGGTACAGTATTGCGTCAAGGTGATACTCAATGGATGTGCATGACCGGTACTGACGCTCAAAGAATAAATCCTGGTTGTATGGATCTAGAGTGGCAAAAATGGAACCAGCGTTTTATGTCTGGCGAGGGGAACGATCTAAAAAACCAGAAATTTGGTCAAGCCTACATGCTGCAAGGTGANGTGCCNGTAGACAATGATGTTCCGCTAAGCGTCATGCAAAACGACCATGAAAAGTCGAATNAGAACGGCAATTGGCACGATTCAGGACCACATNTAATGCTTTTATTACCCGGCGACGTATTAAAACAAATCACGTCGAACCCNTACGCCGGAGGCTCGTATGTCATGTTTCCAGGAACGGAATGGGAACACTTAATGATTCCTATTGGCAATGTCATCCCGTCTTTTAAAGATTAATTAGCAATTTAAGCCTATGTAATAAATTACATTGCTGTTTCTAGAAATTAAGTCGTACACAACATCTATTCCAAAAAACCTTAGGGTAATCATCAAAAGTGGTCGGGGTAGAGAGATTTGAACTCCCGACACCCTGCTCCCAAAGCAGGTGCGCTACCAGACTGCGCTATACCCCGTAGAAGTGTCACATCACCATATCAGAAGGTTTGNAATGGATGAGCGCGATCATACTCTAGTTGGTCAGTTCGTCAACGCGATCAAAAACATCAGACGACACGCTTCTCTTTCGACNTATNTAATCTAGATTAGTTAAGCAAATGTCATAGTGATAAGACACTCACCGATGATTTCCTATCCTTACCAATTTGGTAATAGAATTCGTAGTTTTAATAGTTTGTACGCTCACTGCATGGACGCCATTTTTATATCCGACCTACACATTGATGATACCAATCCAAACATCTTGCGCAGATTAAATACCCTTATAGANCATGAGACCCGAAACATCGACGCTCTCTACATACTCGGCGATTTAGTCGAGGTATGGGTAGGCGACGACGATCGCTCGAGGTTGGCAGAGGCTCTTCGCACCACACTGAAAAAAGCCACTCGAAATTGCCAAGTCTATCTGATGCACGGAAATCGTGACTTCTTATTCGGAGATAGATTCGCCGAAGAAATAGGAGCTACATTAATCGATGACCCTACTGTAATAACTATTAATGGTAACCGCGTTGTGATCACCCACGGGGATGCCTACTGTACGAAGGACTCAGCTTATCAACAGATGCGACAGATGTTCAGATCATCAGAATGGAAGTCGGAAATACTCGATAAAAGCCTCAAAGAAAGAAGGAATCTTGCTACCAACCTNCGAAACCAAAGNAGATTAGCAAATCAAAACAAAGCGGATAACATTATGGATGTAACAAATAGCGAGGTTATGAACTCTTTAAAGACTAATGANGCATCTACCGTAATCCANGGACATACACACAGACCAGGAATTTATAATCTAGAAGGAAACAACAGATTTGTGCTCGGAGATTGGGGACGTTGTGGCTGGCTAGTACGCTCGAGCACTAAAGAACTAACACTNGAATGTTTCTCGATTTAACCGATAGGGCCACTNTGAAAGCGAAAATTTTTCTCGATACTTAAAATTGATTCGTTATCAGCAGCCAAGAATACNGGCAGTCGTTCTTCTAGCTCGTCAGCGCCNTAATGACCAGCAAGATCGAGATAGGTATGAAAATGCCGTTGTTCTGATAACAAGAAGTTTTCATATAAATCACTTAGTTGCGGTTCTACATTTCCAATCAAACAACCAAAGCGCTCACAACTACGGGCCTCAACAATCGCACATACAATCAAAGTATCAATCATCCNATACGGTTCTTCCTTACGTATAAGTTCGTGTAGTCTCGCAGCATAACGACTTGCACTAAGTTGAACATATTCAATCTTCCGAGACTCTATAACAGACACTACTTGCTCAAAATGCCTTAATTCCTCCCGAGCCAGTCTTGATAGTTGCTTCAACAATGATGTTTCTTCAACGTATCTATACAAAAGAGATATAGCCGTACTAGCAGCTTTCTTCTCACAATTAGCGTGATCGACTAAGAGTAAGTCTATATTGCGTAAAGCCGTCTGCACCCATTCTCTCGGGGTCGACACCTTAAGAAAATCGTTGACTTCTATGCTCATCATATCGACAAAACTTTANAGCTGCGTTCGTAATACGCNCTCGACCGNAAGTGAAATTCTTGATCGATCGCCCTNACAATATCTTGGTGTGTTGAACCCTCNAAATCGAATCGNACCTTGATACCCACTTCGTCTAATGTCAGCTTATTCCGGAGAAACTCNAGGCAGATCAATGCNTTNGGCAACTNTTCTGAAATANTAGACTTCGCCCGATCGAATAGATCAGGANTCTCGATTTGAAGAATAGATTCAATGGCTTGTACTTGAAGTTTTCTCAACCTCTTCCAAATAACATTTTGTTGTGTTTTGGTATAGCCGTTCCATCCAACAACTTCATGAGAAAACCTTTTGCAGCCTCTACATATTAAATCCCCATATGTCGTCGAACAAACCCCGATACAAGGAGTCCTTCTGCGCTCCAGCCTGCCCGCACTCAACTAGGTAGTCTCCAGGCGGACCAAACAAATATTGTGCACATTCACTTCCTCTTTCCTGCACGGATTAGAAAAAATTACATATAGAAGAGCGTCACCTCAACTTTGGTTATGCAGCTCAATAACGGTTGGTTCCGGATTCAAATCGGACTCCTGTCGTATCTTGGCTAAGTCATTACGGTCTGAAGCCAATCGGCCCAAGTAATCTCCGTCGATATCGCCAGTAACGTAATGACCATCAAATACCGAGCAATCAAAATTCGTAATATTTGGATTACCTTCGCGAGCCGAATCTATCAAATCCTCTATGTGTTGATAGACAAGCCAGTCAGCGCCAATAATATCTCCCACCTCTTTATCGGTGCGATGGTACGCCATGAATTCTTCCGCTGCTGGCATATCTATTCCATAGACATTTGGATAACGCACAGCCGGTGCAGCCACTGCAAGATAAACTTTTTTNGCTCCAGCTTGACGAGCCTGTTGAACAATTTCNTGGGTGGTTGTTCCTCTAACAATCGAATCTTCTACCAAAAGGACGTTTTTGTCCTTAAATTCCAAACCGATCGCATTTAGTTTTTGNCGCACACTTTTTCTTCGAATACTTTGGCCAGGCATGATGAATGTTCTACCTATATATCGATTCTTGACAAATCCCTCTCTAAATTTGACTCCCAATTTATGAGCCAAAGGTATTGCACATGTACGACTGGTCTCGGGAATGGGTATGACCACATCAATGTCATGCCCACGGTCGCTATATTGTTCTAGAACTCTATCGGCAAGTTTCTCCCCCATACGTAATCTAGCCTTATACACCGATATCCCATCCATGATCGAATCGGGACGAGCCAAATAAACATGTTCGAATATACAGGGTGAGTATGTCGGAGACCGAGCAAATTGATAGCTATGTACATGGCCCTCTTGGTCTATATATATTGCCTCGCCTGGCGCGACATCTCGCTCCAAACTGTAACCCATTATGTCTAAAGCCGAACTTTCACTGGCAATCATGTACTCAGTACCGTTCACAGTATCTTTCTTCCCATAAACGAGTGGTCGAATGCCATGCGGATCTCGAAATCCAACAATACCTGCACCGCAAATTAACGCCACTACTGCATAGGCTCCCTTACATCTCTCGTGAACCCCTTCGACAGCCCGAAAGACATGATTTGGCATTACATTCGGCACCGCATTTTTTTGCATCGCATTAGCAAAAACGTTGAGCAATATTTCCGAGTCAGAACTTGTATTCAAATGCCTAAGGTCCTGCCGTATCTCAACCGCCAAATCTTTAGCATTAGTAAGATTGCCATTGTGAGCCAAGCTGATTCCGTAAGGCGAATTTACATACATAGGCTGCGCTTCGGCAGAGCTTGATGTGCCTGCTGTGGGATATCTCACGTGGCCGATACCGATATTACCAATCAGTCGACGCATATGCCTGCTCTCAAATACTTTACTAACAAGCCCTATATCTTTACGTAGAGCCAAACGATCTTTGCCATCATCCGTCACTATGCCCGCAGCATCTTGTCCTCGATGCTGTAAAACTACCAGGGCATCGTAAAGTTGCTGGTTGACCGGCGCTTTTCCTACGATCCCAACAACACCGCACATTCCTCACACTCCCTCTTTTTCCATTGATGACGTCGCAACTGACGACATACTCTGAAACACCGAAATGGCATCATCTTTATATTCCAATAACGGACCACGTATCACCGAAGCCTCCCACCATTCCGAGCCAACTTGATAAGGCTCCAAGGCAATCAAACCGACCAGAAGCAAAACCAAGCCACGCACAGCTCCAAAGACTATTCCCAATAACCGATCGACACTGCTAAGAGCTGTAATTTGTATCGCTTTACTAATGAGGTACTGTATCAATCCACCGACAAGCAATACACCAATAAAAATAGCCAGAAATCCAGCGACCTGGTCTGCTACGTCACCAACCTGAGGTCCAAAAATAATTGCCAGATCGATTTTTTCTGCTGCCTTATGTGAGAAGGAATACGCAGCGATTAATGCGGCAAACCAAACGATTAACGACAATATCTCTTTGACTAATCCACGCCACATTCCTATGAACGACGACAACAATACAACGGCCAGCATGACTAAATCAGCCGAAGATAAAGAAGTCATAACTTAAAACTCACGATAATAGATTCGGGATAATCTTCTACAAGCCGCTCCTTCATTATTTTCGCGGATTCCAGGGAAACCATCGGTCCTACTCCAACACGCGTAACCTTCCGACCATCCTTACGTACGTGCACTAACCAAGCTGGTAAGTCTAGAACTGTCAATTTATCCCGCAACGAGAGAGCATTTCTTTCTTCGATAAAGCTCGCCACTTGTATGGCCCACGCCGGCTTTGAACCATGTGTTTCGGCATTCTCGCCTAGTATCGGCTCACCGATTAAAGTTTCCGAATCAACCCAATATCCTTCATTATCGAGAAGCCCGCTCAATCGTGTTCGCGTTGATTCTATTTCCGTCAACGACTGCGGCGTTGACTTGCTCTGCTCTCCAACGACGATCTCTGTTGTATCTATATCCGTCACCGAACCAACGGGTAATGCGTTCCGGTCAAAAAGCATGGGTGATACAAGAACAAACACTGCGGCTATAAAAAGACCTCCAATAATTTGATCACGTGCACGCTGATTGAGCACTCTCACCTTATTGCTGTCTCCGTAAGAATTCGCGCATACGTCCTATCAATGAAAAAGACCCGAAAACGAGAACCGTATCAGTACTTTGCGTCTTATTCCCAATGTATTCAACCGCCGAATAAAAATCTTCTTGAATGACAATAGACTCCTCCAATTTCCGACTGACCTGACGGGACTCTCGAATCTTTTGAGCCGTAATTCTAGCAGTTTGACCCCGATCACCGTGAGACGAAGTGATGACCAGCCTTCCAATGAGAGACTCCATAGCTAACACGATTCCGGCACTATCTTTATCCTGGAAGCAAGCAAACAAACACATAGTCGTATTTATCCGATACCGATCGGAAAGTTGTTTGTTCAGAAATTTAGCACCATCTGGGTTATGTGCGACGTCCAATATCCAACGCCTACCTTTTACTTCAATTACTTCCGCGCGGCCTGGAAAGTTGACACACGCCGCTTCCTCAATTGCCTCGTTCGATACATCTTGCAAAAGCAAATCCGCTACTTGAATTGCGGTCGCCGCATTCTCCTTTGCTATAAGCGGTATCGACAATTGTGAACGTTCAAAAGTGCGATCACTAATACGGGTTTTTAACGTCCAAAATCGAGAGGTTTCAGCCTGAAAATAGGCTGACTCATATTGGTAGACAGGAACACAAAGACTTTCAGCCTTTTTTTTAACTGACAACGGCATATCACGTTCGCCATACACGAGTGGAACTCCGTGCCTAAGAATTCCAGCTTTCTCGAAACCAATAGACTCGCGTGTATTACCCAGATAATTTTGATGATCCAGGCCAATGCTAGTTATCACAGAGATATCGGCATCAATGATATTCACGGCATCAAGACGCCCCCCTAAACCGACCTCTAACACACAATACTCTACTTCGTTTTGTCGAAATATTTCCAACGCGGCCAGAATAGCGAACTCGAAATAGTTTAACGGTGTGCCCTCCTGAGCTTTTTCCACTATTTCAAAAGCGTTAATGATAGATCTGTCGTCCGCGTCTGCCCCATCAACTCGTATTCGTTCATTAAAGCGGTTGATGTGCGGCGACAGAGTGGCACCTACCTTTTTCCCCGATGTAAGAAGTAATTTTTCCAAAAAAAAAGTCGTCGATCCTTTTCCATTCGTACCTCCGACAACAATGTTCCTCTTCGCTGGAGGCAAAACACCCATACGCTTTGCCACCGAACGCACTCGTTCGAGTCCACCAAGGACGTCTTTGGGGTTTTCATTTCCCAATTTCTGCAGCCAATCATCAAGTTCCATACTGTTATTTTTCGTCATCCCGTTGAGGACTGATCTAACGCTGTTCGAATAGATTGTGCTTGAACCCTAAGTGCATCCGGAATTTCCTCAACACGATTATCAAGCCTGGCCATCGTGTCAACCAGAGCGCTGCCAATCACTACGCCATCAGCAAACGCTGCTACTTGACTCGCCATTTCCGGATCTTTAATTCCAAAACCAACCATAACAGGAAGGTTCGTCATGGATTTTACTGCCACAACCTTTGCCCTTATTGCTTCTGACTGCAGATGAGAGGCTCCAGTCACACCTTTAAGAGAGACGTAGTAGACAAAACCACTAGCCGTATTGACAATTCGTCGGGCTCTATTTGGCGTGGTAGTCGGTGCC
>PAMR01000021.1 GCA_002708205.1 Gammaproteobacteria bacterium | reverse complement strand
TTCGTGCATGACAGAAACTCCTATTCGCCAGTTTGGGGCAGGCACATATCGTATACCCGATCCTAACAAAACACGTTTTTTTTGCAGTCGATACACCGCCTGTCCGTATTGATAGAAATTCTCGAAGGACACGCGATCTGAAAAATCATGCATTAATCTGAGGTGTAAGAAACGACTATCCGAGTAGCGAACTACATCCTTGCTTCCAATTTCCGATGAAGCAATAAGAAACCACTGCCAGTCAGTTCGAACATCGTCAATACGAACATCAAACTCATATTCCCTACGTTCTGTCGTTCCATGATTCCCATCAACTCCGCCCGATAAAGTCAACGTGAAACCTTCTAATTCTTCCTTTCGCTGGTCCTCGATATTCACTACCGGGGATCCAAAGCTAAACGTTGCTAGCACACACGCACTACAACACAAATAAAAATATTTAAATTTGTAAAACGTTGGCAACGAACNNCACCTCNACTTGTTTTTTTAATAGTATTCTTAAACCAAGAAAATTATTTTCTTATACGAAGNTCGAGAGTTCATGGCTTTNTTTAACACCNCCGAAGGCCACGTNCTTGTAGAAAGATCTATCGGGCAGAAACAAGCTCCAAAGCGANTTTTAGAACCGATCCCTNACCAANTTGTACATTACAGATTTTCTTCAAGGAAGATAGANTTATCGANTTTTGCGAANANNGCATTATANAAATCANNNTCCTCTATCGGAACAGATTTTTTTAGTTTTTCTTTCTTGTAGGNATTAGCCACAAAATTCATTCTCGCCTTAACNGCNCCNGNCANNGNAGTNACATTCGCAGTAACCTCNATACGCTGNTCNAAATCCANATCGCCANCGTACAGAAATGGNATCGTTAGAGCCCACAAACCTCCNGTGANAAANGTNAATGCCATTCCTNNCACCAGTTTCGCAGAATCAAACTCCGTTTTAGAAATAGATGCNGTTAATACACCAGCCGAGGAATCAGACAGCCGCAAAGTAAACCCTTCNTCAAGCAACGCATTAACTATTGCTTTGTATACGACGATCTCCTCGANATCGTTGTAAGTGCGACTTTGCTTTTCACGAAGGAGTACAGGTGTTGAATCATTCACATCTTGTGAGACGCATCCTACGGCTAGTATCAGAGTGATCAGCCCCGAAACAGGACCACGTAAACGACTAAATATCCGTACTCTCATCACTAATATCTAGAACTATGGTAGGCCACATCTTGNACAAGATCATTCTCATCAAACGTCAGGATTATTGTTAGAGTCGATGTGCTGGACGTCGTTCGCGAGCTACCTCCTCCAACNGCACCCGGCCCGACAGCAGGAGTTAGTAACACCAAAGCTCCAGACACACTCTGACTGATTTGTTCAGTAGAAAATTTATCGTACACCCAAACCTCGCCCTGATTTTTTGATTTTTTNACTATGTTAGGACTACCCAACACTCGTAAGACATCCGAAGCACTGGTACCCAAGTTGATATTTTGCTGTACCAAGCCAACTGTCAGATTTGTATTTTTCACATCCTCAGTATTAGCTGTGGGCGTCACCTGACACCCAGAAGCCAGGGCCATCAACAAAATCCATGAGGGAATATTTTTAAATAACACAACAANCACCTCCTCGAACAAAGTGCTTNGCACAAATCCCGCCCTANAAATAATTAAATCTTTCTTACCTTCAATNACACTCATGAAATCATCTTTTCTCGATTGTCGCCTAATAAACCNCNATTCGCACATGGTATATCTACACTAAANCCTNTGCTGTCANTCAGCATCATCTCTTCTAATCATCAGTCAAACTAGAGTCGTACGATATTGTGGCTCAAATAGTCATCGGCCACACGACCAAAAAATCAAGCTGAAAAATCCAATAACATGGTCCNCGGAGCAAATTACCCCTTGGTTATTAGCGCAGCATCACGAATTAGCCGTTTAGTCCTTCTATAGGATCAACACGAGCTGCAAGAAAAGCGGGCCGAAGAATCGCCATTACACAAAGTGATAATGAAAAAAATGCGATAACTAATAAATCGATACTCCGTACCTCTGATGGCACTCGAGAAAAATAGGTATTTTCCACTATGCTTACACCAACCAAAAGCTCCAGAAATCCGACAACCTCNCTGGCATATATGCTAACAATCACNCCTAGAGTCATGCCAAAAAANACNCCAACCACCGATACGATTAGTCCTTGGCAAACGAATATTCTTACTATCAATGACTCGCTCGCNCCTAGGGTTAGTAAGATTGCNATATCNGCNCGTTTGCTGTTAATAAGCATNGCTTGACTNCTCACAATATTAAATGTCGCTATTCCAACTACGAGCAATAACAAGATAAACATAATGGCTTTCTCAATGCTGACTGCACGAAATAACTGACCGTATTCCTCTGACCAAGGTCGAACNCCTTCACCTTGAGTTCCATGCCCCGCTAAAAAAGAGTTTACCGACAAAGGATCCACCAACGAAATGCGCCAACCTGACTGACCAGCATCCAGCATATTGCGTTTATAAATTTGATCCAGAGAAACAAATACGATCCCATAATCAGGCTCCGCGCCGACCTCAAATGTATCGAGTAATGTAAATCGTTGAACTCGAGGAACCACCCCCGAAAGAGTGGGCCGAGAAAATAGCAGCGCCACAGATTCTCCTACCCGTACCCCCAAACGACGTGCCAAGGGTTTACCGAGTAATATTCCGTCTCCAAGTTCGATCGCTTTGTTACCATCCAGAAAGTTTTCAAGAAAAGCCAACCCATAGTTATCGACCCCGTATATCTGAACACCGTTCACTGCCCCATTGTGAACTATCATCGCATCACTCCTAAAAAATCGATGGGCCTCTCTTACACCATCCCGCTGAATTAGTGCCTGAACATCTGTAGNGCTAATCTGATCATCGACAAAAATATGGGGAACCATCGTTAGCAAGCGATCTTTCAATTCCCGATCAAACCCATTCATCACACTTACAACAACACACAGTATCAGGACCCCAAGCACTAATCCGAAAAAGGAAAACCAATGCGTAAGGAATCCAAAAACTTGAGTCCGCCTAAAGAAATAACGTGTCGCTATCCATATGTCAGGAAATCGCCTAGCCCACCACATTTTGATTCTCTAATTTACCATTCTCAAGATGCATTACTCGATCCACCGACGCGCTAACATTTTCATCGTGAGTGACAATTACAAAAGCGGTGCCTGTGGTTTTACANAGCTTTTCCATCAATCGATTTACCTGACTAGCACTCTCACGATCCAAGTTTCCAGTAGGCTCGTCGGCTAATACTATTTTTGGTTTAGGTGCCAACGCNCGGGCAACGGCAACACGCTGCCTTTCACCGCCAGATAATTGATGTGGTCTATGGCCAAGACGATCCCCCAAACCAACTATTTCCAGNAGTTCGCGAGAGGATCGCATGACATCTATTCCTGCCTGNTTACCAACTAACAATGGCATGGCGACATTCTCCACTGCGGAAAATTCCGGTAATAGATGATGGAATTGATAGACGAAACCCATTAAACGATTTCGTATGCCAGCTTTCATATCAGCTGTGCCACTAGTGATCTCTTCGCCACCTATAAGCACCCGCCCTTCATCACATTCAATCAAGCCCGCCAAAACATGTAACAGCGTACTTTTTCCAGAACCAGAACGGCCAAGTATGGCGAGACGCTCACCTTCCCGAACGGTTAGATCAACACCTTTTAACACCTGAAGCTTTTCTTGAGCTTCAAGAAACGTTTTATTTATCCCGCAAGCTACTAGGACATTATTCATCTTGAAGTACCTCTGCTGGATTCAAGTTTGAAGCTCGCCAAGAAGGATAGACTGACGCCATCAAAGAAAGTATCCCCGAAATCAAAGACACCTTAATCACGTCCATCGAATCGTATTCAACTGGAAGGGAGTGCACGACGTATTCACTCATTAAATTTACTTCAAATGTCTTTTCTAGCCACGGAAAACCAGCTTCTGCAAACGAACCTAACAAGTATCCGAGAACAATACCAAGCAACACGCCTATCGAGGAAATCACCATCCCCATCGTCACAAACATGCTCATTATCAGACCACGAGCACTCCCTATGGTACGCAAAATAGCTATATCTCCCTGACGTTCATTGACCGCCATAATCAAACTAGAAACCAGATTAAACGCAGCTACTGCTACGAGCAGGGACAAAAGCAGAAGCATCATACCTTTCTGAACTTGTATAGCCCCGTAAAGCGCCCCGTGCTGACTTAGCCAACTAGTAATAAGCACTTGATTATCGGTCTTTTCATAAAAGCTAGAGACCGCTTCTACTACTAATAGGGGGTCCTTTAAGCGCACTTGTATAGCCCGATTTTGGCGACTGCGGAAGAGTGTATCCGCATCGTTTATGTGGAGGTACACATGAGATGAATCGAGCTCTGAATCCGTATCAAATATTGCGGCTACCGTAAATCGCTTCTGTCGTGGAAAAAAGCCAACCGGAGAAGCAGTCATTTCCGGCAAAGTTAGCGAAACTTGGTTCCCCACAATCAGATCTAATGCTTGAGCGGCTCCACGACCAACGACTATCTGAAACTCACCAGCCTTCCAATCGGATCTATCAAAATCACTTATATACGTGTTGATCGAAGAGACACGCTCGTAAGAAATTGGTGTGATACCAGTGACTATGGTACCGACCACCTTTCTTCCATTCGATAGAAGCCCCGGACCGGTGACAACCAAATCTAATCCAGCAACACCATTACTTTGTGACATAATGCTTTGAGCCAACTCTACTTCACGTAAATGCTCTAGCCCGTATAAGGTAACGTGAGGCAAAACCCCTAGAATACGAGTTTTCAATTCACGCTCAAAACCTCCCACCACACCTTGCACAAAAAGCAATACCGATACAGAAATAACTAGCCCGACTATCGCTATCAGAGACACAAAGGATAAAAAACTTCGGCTCGATCTAACATAACGCAACCCAATCGCCATCCCTAGAAAGCGACCACCAAATATGCTTGTTAAAGACTGCACAAAAGTTTTCCAATAATGTTCATTAGCTATCTGTTACGNTGGAATCAATGATCCTCAAAAAAATTAACCAGCCCCCAAATTCTATGGCTTATCGTAATTCTAAGTCGTTTGTCTCCTGCAAAGCATTTGAGACTTGCCAAGTCAGACTTCCATTCTGAACACTTCCAAATATTGCTGGGATTTGATATCGATTNGCCAATTGTAGACCTCGAGAAATACCAACGATAAACAAAGCCGTCGCATATGCATCCGCAAGCTCTGCACTCGGCAAGATCACAGTCACTAAATCGGGCACATCTTCGACGATGCTATTATTTCGAGGATCAATCAGATGACTTATACGGCTNCCATTAATCCAGCGATAGTTCCTGTAGTTTCCCGAACTCGCTACAGCACGATTTCGCAGACGAACAACACCAACTGGTTTGCCATCCAGAGGAGACTCGATTGCCACTTGCCAAAGCTGTCCATCGCTTCGTCGGCCACGAACTTTAACCTCGCCCCCTAGAAAGACCAAGAAATCCGAACATTTCCTTTTAGAAAGAAGCGACGCAACCTTATCAATCGCATATCCTTTTGCAATAGCCGAAAAATCCAAGAGCCTCGATTCGATCATGCGAATACCGGGTGGATCCAGCCGAATTCGTATAGCACGATATCCAACCCTCGCAGTACTTCTTATGTTGTCCAAATCGTTACTAGAAGGCTGCTTTACCCCAAAACCCATAGCCTCGACCAANCTCCCNACCGTCGGATCAAATGCTCCANCAGATTCTTCAGCGATCCATAAAGACGTTTTAAGTACATGCAATAGATCCTTCGATACCGGATACCAATCTTTGGCGCCGCCGAGCACATTCAATTTACTCACTTCCGAACGAGCGCGATAAGTAGACATAGATGCATCAATGCCTTCTAGAATCTGGTTCACTGCATGACGATCAATTTTAGACGGACANGCAGCTTTCAAGTGGAATTGGGTTCCCATAATGGAACGCTCGAAACTCTCAAATCGGTCAACACTTCCACAACCGAATAATATGCCACTCAACGCAAAGGCCACGACATGAATAGTTCGAATGAAATAATCCTGCTTATCNCTTCGTGAATAGATAACCAATCACCTTACTTTTCGGTATTCTAATCCCGTCCATGGAAAACATTTTTTAAACAACGACGTTTAGTCGGATATAGAGAAAGACCCGAACTCTCAGAAAAAACGTCTCGACGCACGCTGTAAAATAGCAATAATTCATAAGATTAAATCAAGATTGGGGAGAACAAATGGAATTCTGCAAGGTTGAATCGTCAAACCATATATTGACCGTTACTATAAACCGGCCAGAAAGATTAAATGCACTNCATCCGCCAGGAAATGCGGAGCTCGGCGAAGTTTTTGATGATTTCGCTTCAAACGACGATTTATGGGTCGCCATTATTACCGGTGCNGGGCGCGGTTTTTCAGCTGGTAATGATTTGCGTCATCAGGCGGAGGGAGGCGAACGAGTTCCTACACCCCGAGGTTTTGGAGGCTTAAGTTCTCGCTGGGATTTAACCAAACCAGTTATCGCCGCAGTAAACGGCGTCGCAATGGGCGGCGGTTTTGAAATAGCCCTGTCGTGCGACCTAATTATCGCATCTGATCAAGCCCTATTTGCACTGCCCGAGCCGAAAGTCGGTTTAGCTGCTCTAGCTGGTGGGCTACAGAGACTTCCCAGGCAAATNGGCGTTAAACGAGCACTCGGAATGATCTTAACGGGNCGACATGTTCCCGCAGCGGAAGGCAAAGAACTTGGTTTTGTNAACGAGGTGGTTCCACACGATCAACTTATGGATGAGGCGCGTCGATGGGCGGGTATGATATTAGAGTGTGCACCCCTGTCCATACGTGCNAGTAAAGACGTTGTCTACCAGAGCCTTTCTATTGGGTCNCTTAAGGAGTCAATGGAGATGCCTTATGACTCGGTAAAAGCAATGAACACAGGAGAGGATTTTGTCGAGGGTCCCCTCGCATTTTCAGAGAAACGAAAACCTAATTGGAAGGGAAAGTAGCGGCCGTTCAACACCACCGTCAAAGCAGCGCGATCATTTGATCGCGCTCGCTAGGCTGTCCAGTTGCCTATGATAGTCATCAATGGTTTTGTATCGAATATTGCATATATAACTATCTATACCCGCTCCATCGTATGCTTCGATCTGTTCCCGCACTTGCGAACGATTGTTTAATGGCAACCCGCCCATAACGTTTATAGNGCCACGCGCCNTACCAAANCGCGCAGTCAACTGTTCATAGGACTGGATCGAGTGTTCCACTTCTTCCACTTTCAATCCCATCGGAAGCCAACCATCTCCATATTGCGCTGCNCGTCTCAAGGCATGGGGCGCGCTCCCTCCAACGTAAACAGGCGGTTTTTTAGGCCGCGGACGGAAAATAAACTTTTGACCGTATCGCTCACTCACGTCCGATCCAAAGCACTGGTTTAAAAGCTTCAAGGCGTCATCCGAAATTCTCCCGCGTCTATGCCGATCGACTCCTACTGCCCGAAATTCGGCGTCCATCCACCCAATACCGACGCCGAGGAGAAGGCGCTCTCCAGAAAGTTCTTGCAAGCTAGCTACCTGTTTCGCAGTAACGAGAGCATCCCGATAAGGCAGAATTAAAACACCTGTGCCCAGTTGGATTCTCGACGTTCCATTCGCCAACCAAGCAAGCGTAATCAAAGGATCGACATAACGCCCCCCCGATCCTTCCGAGTCGTCGGGCGGAATAGCTAAATGATCGGTTATCCATATCGAATCTATTCCAGCGTTCTCAGCAGCGCGAGCGCATTCGAGCATGACATCTGGCATCGATTCTGGACCCATATTTCGAATGGTGACGCCATATTTCATATTTTTATCGTCTCCTCAATCTATTTGGTATTCAGGTGATTGATGTTAGTGTGCCGCGTTGAAAAACGGCGCAAATAAGCATGCATTTAAGAAATTTCATAATCAATGTTCTCGCATTCACCGGAGGGTTTTCCATAATGTCCCTCGAATTACTCGGTGGACGAATACTCGCCCCCTTCTTCGGCAGTAGCATTTACGTGTGGGGCAGCATCATTACCGTGTTCATGCTATCGCTATCTGCCGGTTATCTCATTGGCGGACGTATTTCGATTCATAATCCCACTCTGATTCGCTTCGGAACGATCTTTTTGCTCGGCGCCGTGACACTTTATCCTTTGATTCTCCTAGCCCAACCCATTATGGAGATGACATTCGCTGCGATCGTCGATCCACGCTATGGCTCCTTGGTCGCCTCCCTAATCTTATTTGTTGTCCCCACAGTAATTCTTGGCGCAATCTCACCCTATGCCGTGAGACTATTGGTTACCGACGTTATACGATCAGGAAAGGTAGCCGGAACATTATATTTTGTATCCACCCTTGGCAGTGCAATGGGCACATTAGCCACATCCTTTTATCTCATACTTTGGATGAGCGTAAACTCCATTGTGACGTTACTTTGTCTGATTCTGGCACTCTCCGGACTATTCGCGATGTGGGTTGGGAAAAAGTTATGAGGCATTGGTACGTTCTTTTTTTTATAACTTTCTTCATTAATTTCACTGATGCGCGTGAGATTCACAGAGAACAGTCTCTCTATCAAACCATACTAGTCAGTGAGTCTAATTTTAGAAGATGTCTCCAATTTGCAGTAAAACGAGATCAAAAAAACCAAACCTGCTTCGATACGCGGTACCCGAAAAAAATGGTGTTTACGTATGCTCGAATGATGATGTCCGTATTGCTAGTCCAACCCAATCCCCGGAGCATTCTCATCATTGGGCTAGGCGGCGGCACTCTACCCGTAGCCCTAAACGAACTCCTGCCCGAGGCCCGCATTGATGTGGTGGAAATAGACCCCATCGTCGTAGAGGTCGCTAAACGTTACTTCAACTTCAAGACGAATGCTCATATAAAAGTGCATGTGCAAGATGGCCGTGTTTTTATAAAAAGAGCCCAATTCCAAAACACGCAATACGACCTTGTAATCTTAGACGCATTCAACGGAGATTATATTCCCGAACATCTCATGACCAAGGAATTTCTCGAAGAAGTAAGGGACTTGTTAGTTCCATCCGGAACAATAGCCGCAAATACTTTCTCTATCAGTAAATTGTACGACCATGAATCAGAGACCTATCGCGCAGTATTCGACACTTTCTTTTCTCTGCAGTACGGTGAAACATCAAATAGAATTTTAATCGCCAATTCAGAATCACTCCCATCCAGACAACAATTAATGACAAGGGCAGAAGCCTGGGAGAATCGATTACGACCGTACGGGGTGCCAATTAAAAATTTTCCAAAAGCGATGACTACTAGGAGAGACTGGGACCAATCGGCCAGACCACTGACTGACCAATATTCTCCCGCGAACCTCCTGCGTAACCAATAGGACATGGCGTACTCCAAACTGTATACGCTAGCTCAACAGTCGATAATATTTTGTTGTCGGTATAGGTCGGTAACGCTTAATGTTGCTGTAAACTTATCGGTCGGAAAGCGCGATGCTTGATTGGAATTTCCCCTACGCCTCTAGGCGGGCGCCTGTGTTTGCAAGAAATGTAGTTGCGACTTCCCAACCCCTTGCTGCACAAGCAGGTTTGAACGCGCTACGTTCAGGAGGGAATGCAATCGATGCTGCAATTGCTTGCGCCGTAACCCTTACTGTCGTAGAACCAGCAATGAATGGCGTAGGAAGTGACGCGTTCGCAATAATTTGGAACGGGAATGAATTAGTCGGTATCAACGGCTCCGGAAAATCCCCATCAGGCTGGAAGCGAGACAGATTTTCTGGCACTTCCATGCCTAGAGTCGGCTGGAATTCAGTTACGGTGCCGGGTTGTGTCAGTGTATGGGCAGCACTTTCCGAGCGGTTTGGAAAACTACCGTTTGAGCAATTGTTTACTGACGCCGTAGATTACGCTGAAAAAGGCTTTCAGGTGGGGACTAAGACAGCAGCGATTTGGGCAGCGACCGTAGAGACGTTTTCGGATTTCAAGCCGTTTCAAAAGCACTTTGCACCCAATGGAATCGCACCCGTACCCGGCGAGTTATTCCGTCGTCCGGAGTTAGCTAGAACACTTGAGAAAATTGCCTCGACCAAGGGAGAAGATTTTTACCGAGGGGAACTCGCTCAAAAGATAGCCAAACAAGCCAGGGACGAAGGCGGCGTAATGACTGTAGAAGATCTTGATTCACACAGAATCTTATGGACAACACCGTTGGCACAAAGTTATCGCGATATCTCACTACATGAGATCCCGCCAAACGGACAAGGATTGGCCGCGCAAATAGCTCTCGCAATTCTTGATCACACCACAATCGACTCTATGGAACCCGGCTCTGACCGGTGGGTTCACTATCAAGTTGAAGCAATGAAGATAGCTATCCGAGCGTCGTTTGACCACTTTGCAGATCCCAGAGCAATGCGTATTGAACCAAGTGCCTTACTTGAACCTGATTCCATCAGAAAATCTGCTGCTTCTATCGACGAGACTGCATCGCCGCTACCACCACTCCAACTTCCAATATCGCATGACACCGTATATCTCTGTACCGCTGATGACGAGGGGAACATGGTTTCAATGATCCAATCCAACTTTCAAGGATTTGGTTCAGGAGTGGTAATTGACGGCACCGGTATCTCAATGCAAAACAGAGGGGCGGGGTTTTCATTAGAAAAAGAGCATCCAAACGAAGTGGCCGGAGGAAAGCGTCCTTTCCACACAATAATTCCTGGCTTCGTTACTCAAAACCGAGAACCTAAAATGGCTTTTGGGGTAATGGGCGGACATATGCAACACCAAGGTCACGTCCAGATGGTCACGCGTATCTTCGACCATCACGAAAATCCTCAAGCGGCCAGCGATGCCCCTCGCTGGCATGTGGGGCCTAATTTTGACTTATTACTTGAAGAAGGGACAACCAGTTCAACCTATAGGGGCTTAATTGATCGCGGACACCATCCAACCATTAGCAAGGACTCCAATATTTTTGGCGGTGCTCAGCTTATTTACAAATTAAAAGATGGGTATTGCGCCGCTTCTGATCATCGCAAAGAAGGAATGGCAACCGGCTACTAAATACCGCTATTCATTTTCCTCTTGAAGGGCAAGAGATGCTGAGTTCATACAGAATCGCAAGCCTGTTGGATGAGGACCGTCCGGGAATACGTGTCCTAAATGTGCATCACACTTGGAGCAGATAACCTCCGTACGAACCATAAACATCGATCGGTCCTCCCTTGTTTCAACTACATCCTTATCGAGGGTCTCATAAAAACTGGGCCAACCGCATCCAGAATCATACTTAGATTCCGAATCAAACAAAGGCTCCCCACAGCATCGACAGTTATATATGCCTTTCGTTTTTGTATCCCAATATTGGCCCGAGAACGCCATCTCAGTTCGGGCTTCACGGGTAATATGGAATTCCGACTCTGTAAGCTGTTCGCGCCATTCTTCGTTCGTCTTATCGATCTTTCCCATCTCAAAATCCTAGTCAGGACCTCCTAATATGATCACTGATACAATACATCAACATTCAGGACGTATCAGTATAGAGCACAATGCAATCTGGCGATAAAAACAACATCGACAAAGCCGGCAATAATATAAGCCCGTTACACCCAACACATAGTCGAAAGATCACAAAATCAAGCAAACTTGATAACGTCTGCTATGAGATAAGAGGGCCTGTTTTATCGGAAGCACACCGGCTAGAGGAAGAAGGGCACCGCGTCATCAAGCTAAATATTGGTAATCCAACACCTTTCGGTTTTGAAGCGCCTGAAGAGATTCTTAGAGACGTAATACATCATCTACCTGAGTCACAAGGCTATGCCGACTCTAAGGGCCTCTACTCTGCACGTAAATCTGTCATGCAAGAGTGTCAAAAACAGGGCTTCCCGAGAACAGACATTGACGACATTTACCTGGGGAACGGTGTCAGCGAACTCATCGTTATTGCTATGCAAGGATTGCTGAATAATGGAGACGAAATTCTTGTGCCCGCTCCAGATTATCCACTTTGGACAGCCGCAATAACTCTAGCTGGAGGAGTACCTGTACACTATATCTGCGATGAATCAGCAGAATGGGCTCCCGACTTAGACGATATCAAAAAGAAAACCTCTAATAGAACCCGCGGCATTGTGGTAATTAACCCTAACAATCCGACAGGTGCGGTTTACGAAAAAAGCATCCTTAAAGACATAGTGAAGCACGGACAAGAACACGATCTCATCTTGTTCGCTGACGAAATTTATTCAAAAATAGTCTTTGATGGCGCCCATCACGTGCCACTTGCCACTCTTTCTGACGACATACTTACCGTCACTTTCAATGGTCTCTCGAAAGCCTACCGAGTTCCGGGATTTAGATCAGGTTGGATGGTGTTAAGTGGAGCGAAAGATCGAGCCAAGGACTATATCGAAGGAATAGATATACTCTCGTCAATGCGCCTTTGTGCAAATGTTCCAAGCCAACATGCCATACAGACAGCACTCGGAGGTTTCCAGTCCATCAACGAGTATGTGCAACCGGGCGGACAATTGAGCGAACAACGTGAAATCGCATGGTCGATGCTTAATGAAATAGAAGGCATAACCTGCGTCAAACCTCTAGGCGCACTGTATCTGTTTCCGAAAGTAGACTCTCGTCGATTTGGAATACACAGCGACGAAAAAATGGTGCTCGACTTGTTACAGCAGGAAAAAATATTGGTGGTACAAGGAACCGGATTCAATTATCCGACAGCAGACCATTTTAGAATCGTCTTCCTTCCTAAAGTGGAAGAACTTCGTCCTGCGATTACACGAATTAGTAATTTTTTCGAGCACTACCAACAAGGGTGAATTCGCTCAATTTCGACGAAATACCCCGACCTTCAAACCAGCATTTGGATTAACCTCCTCGAACTCGGCAGCCGGAGGCAACCAGTGCTCAAGATGCATATCGGATGCACGTAATTTCATTAGATTCGAAAGATATTCAAAATCGTGAAATGGCGAATTCAAACACATCACCGCACGACCATGAGGAGACAACAAACTACTAATGCGCTTAATGACTTGCGCATAATTTTTCTCCACATTAAAACTCCGTCCTTGGCGCGTGGGCGGATCAACAATCACAAGATCATACGGCCCAAATTGCCGCAATTTCCACCACGATTTAAACAAGTTATGAGGGACCATGCGTACATCCGATCGGTGTTGCATATTTAATTGATGATTGATTTTCCCCCAATTGAGGGCAGAACGACTCATATCATTGTTAACCACTCGCGTAGATCCACCCGACACAGCATAGACGGAAAAAGATGCCGTATATGCAAAGAGATTAAGGACATTCGCATCTCGCGAATGTTCGCGGACCCACTGTCGAACTTCCACCATATCCAAAAATAAACCCACGTTTTGATTTCGTTTTGGCTGAATTTGAAATTTCAATCCGTTTTCGATGCAAACGTATTCTTCAGGGACAGACCCTTGAACAACCTCCGATGTTGTATTGCGACCATCACGCTTTTGAACGAGTACGCCCTCAACTTTCTCACAACGACCGACTTCTTCTACAATCTCTTTGTGAGCATTTGTACCGAATAGTCCGATCACAACACAGGGCGGATACCAATCAATGCTAATGTCATGAAATCCGTCATAACAACCACCTCGGCCATGCAAAAGCCTCTGAGGACCACTTTCTAGCAGTAGCCGCTCCAACACTATGTCTATTGGACGCACTCCTAACATTTTTCGAATCCTAAGTGTCTAATATCTGAACAACCCGCTCAGCAATAGCCAAAGAGGCAGTTAAGCCTGGAGATTCTATTCCTAACAAATCGATCAGTCCCGACACTCCAGTCTCACGAGGTCCATTAATAACAAAATCAGGAGCAGCCGCACCAGCAGGTGCCAGCTTCGGACGGACTCCGGTATAACTTGGATGAAGACGAGACTCATCAAGCGCCGGATAATAGCGCCTTATTGCTTTAATAAAGTCATCCTTACTACTGGTATCAAAACCGTAATCGAGGCGATCGATCCATACCACATCTGGTCCAAACTTTGCTTGATGCGCTAGATCTAACGTCACATGAACACCCAGACCACCTGGCTCCGCTACTGGGTAGATCAACCGATTAAACGGTGACTTTCCCGACAAGACATAATAGTGACCTTTAGCAAAGTAGCTTTGATATCCGCCTGCAACCTGCTGTGCTAGACGGGGGGCGTGAAGACCCGCAGAATTCACCAAAATGTTTGGGGCAAGCTCAAACCCGCCACAATCAATTTTGATGCCATCGTTCACATCGATGCTAGCTACTTCGGTTAAGAAAGAAACCATACCACCATGGGCTTCTAGGTCGCCTTGCAAGCTGACCATATAGCTATGACTATCGATAATACCAGTCGTCGGCGAATAAACGCCTGCAAGACAAGAGACATCGGGTTCAATGCTTGCTATATCTGCTTTTGACATCCAACGGAGCTCTCCCACTCCATTTGTTTCTGCTTGTTTTTGATAGCCCCGCAAAGTGTCAAACTGTTCTTCCGTTGTAGCAACAATGACCTTGCCAATATTCTCATACGGTACTCGGTATTCATCACAATGCTCATATAACAACAACTTGCCCCGAACGCACATTTGCGCTTTGACAGAACCAGATGGATAGTAAATTCCTGCATGAATAACTTCCGAATTGCGGCTCGATGTTTCAGTTCCAATTGAATCTTCACGTTCAAGAACCAGAACCTCGTGCCCGGCCCGTGCCAGGGCCCGAGCAACGGCCAACCCAACCACCCCGGCTCCTATTACCACGCTATCGCACACTTCAGCCAATGCTCATCTCCGCAAATCTAACACTTTTGTTGCAGGCCAAACGATTCATAAAGAGGGCTGCTCTCGGTGGCAAACCTGACATAAGCCAATCGCGAGCTCGCCTCTCAACACGACATCTATACAAATAAGCCGTTTCTAACGTAGTTCCTACATCATCGAGACTGACATGGAATGGAATATCCGCGCTCCGGCTTAGAAGACATTCTAATGCTTGAGCGTCTAATTCGAAGTATTCAAAACGCCTTTGCGTAACTTCACTCCTAGGAGGCGGATCGTAAAAATAGCCGTAATCAACGAGTTTCCGGCGCGCTCTTCCAGCCATACACCAATGGGAAGCTTCATGCAGGGCACTAGAGGCATAATCATATGTGTAACGCACATGACTCTTTCCCTCTCCCAATTGTTCACCGGGCAGATAGAGGGGCTCACTATAACCGCCAGACATAACAACCCCGTATTCGACTTCGAAGGTACTATTAAACAAACGCGCTATCTCGCGGTGATTTAATCCAGGCAATCGATTTGCTCCAACTGCTTCATATATCCAGGAGAAAGATACAGCCTACCGGCGAGCAGATGATTGAGATACCAGCGCGGCGGCTTCAAATTCTTACCTATAACAGCTGAATTAGCAAAGTAGGTCCACGCCAAAATCATCCCAACTTGCGATTCAACACAAATGGTGTCTCGAGCATAATGTACCGGCACTCCCTCGAACGGATCCATCTTTTCGATCTGATGCTCATCCGACAACTTAAATAACAAACCCTCAACATACTCGTTCTTCGAGACAACAATATTTGCGTGCCCTGCTCCAATTTGATTTCGCGATCGCTTTTCAAAGCGAAGTCCATAGCCCGCGAGAGTTCCACCTAGAATTTCTTCGTACTGCAAACCTCGCGTCCGAACGCGCTCGGGATCCATGTTGCTTCCGTAAGCGAAATAGAACAGTGAGTCCAACTAAACGCCCTTTGTGATGACGTATTCGAAAACACCATCATTCTCTATGCTTTCATCGAGGTGGTGCCCCATAAATCGACAGTAGTTGGTGAAATCACGGCGCGTTGACGGGTCAGTCGCTAGTATGTGTATTGATTCACCTACTTTGATATCTCTAACTTTATTTCGCACCAACATTAGCGGTTCAGGACAAACTAAACCCTTCGTATCAATGTCAAAATCCGCCTGTTTCATACTCTAAATCATATCCGATTAGGGTATGAATCGCGTAATCTTCCCTCACTGCTATTCGAAAGAATGCTTAAACACTTGAATTCGATGTCTTTTATCCAAATATTAGGCACAATTTGAACAAATTATGGAGGCGCCACTAATGCAAAGATCGTTCTCCTTGATACTGGCGTTACCTATAACTTTAGTGATCGTAACACCAGCACTAGCGAATGAATCGATCTCACTCGAGCTATCGGTTGAGAACGAAGAGTCAGTGAATTTCGCCAATACCATTCGAAAACAAATCCAAGCCAAGGAATTTGAGGTTGCCATTAATGCAGCAGAGAACCAAATCCGAAATGTGGAACGCCGTGAATCCCGGTATGACCTCGACCTAACTGTACCGCTTGTACTTCTGGGTGATGCTCTAACCGAGTTCGGAGACTATGATGGCGCTCTGAAGGCATACGACCGTGCAATCCATGTGACTCGAGTCAATCTCGGTCTACACGATCCAAAGCAAGTAGATATCGTATATCGCGAGGCGGCTACCATGTTTGCAAGAGGTGAATTAAACCGAGCAAACGACCGCCAGGAGTATGCATACAATGTCCTGTTACGAAACTTCAACGTACTCGATCCGCTAATGCTTCCTGGAATATTTCGTCTTGCAGAGTGGTATACCCAAACATACAACATTTTTTCTGCACGCAGCCTGTACGAACTCGCTGGCGATCTTGCGATCAAACATTATGGCTTGGGTCACCCCGAAGTAATTCGAGCATACAAAGGCGAGGCGATGACCTATCGATTAGAGCGCTTTAGACCATCTGAAATGCCATCGCGACAAGATACGACCCTTTCACGATCGGCAGGGCCCCCACAGGATCCTATTCGGCAGCCTCGAACTTCCATAAACAATTTTGCACCTGGAGAGAGAGCCCTACTTGATGTAGTCAATATGCTGAGGACAAACCCCTTATCGACTAAACAAGATATCGCTGTAGCCATGCTTGACCTGGCGGACTGGTACCTACTATTTGGTCAGGACAGCCGGGCTTATACCTTGTACGAAGATGTCTGGCGTCAATTGGAAACCTCAGATCAAGGACTATTAGATCAAGAATTACGCTACGGAAAACCCATATTTCTTCCATTACCCAATAACCCCAAGCCACCCCCCGAGAATCTACGTGGCGCACCCCTCGAGGGAATTGTGGAACTTTCTCTGTCTATCAACCAGAAAGGTAAAATAACTAGCATAGAAACCCTGCGTACCGAGCCGCGCGGCATGATGGAAACCAAGATCAAACGAGAAATCAAAAGAGCTCGCTATCGGCCAGCGTTCGAAAAAGGGAAGGCGCGCAGTCTTAACGATGTTCGGTTGGAGCACCGGTTCACTTACTTCCCTCGTATTGCAGGTAATTCGGGGGGTAGGAACACAAACAATTAATTCCTAGACATCAAGGGTAATTGGTCGTATATGCTAAGAACACCACACTTGAATTTTGTATAGAGGCGATCTATGAATAGACTCGTACAAAATAAAGAATTAACGAAAAGCCTTTACATCCTTTTCACGAAATTACTTGTACTTTTTCCATCTAGTACCTTTTTGTTACACATACATGATTGGAATACTCGTCTTTATTCGTCTAACCAAATTCACCACACATTCCTATCAAAGCAGCTCGCACTTGCTTTGACAAAACATATTCGCCAATAGAGACGGAGTAAACGATGAACCTAAGCCCGTTGATTACTTTCAGAATTTTAGTCTTAGGCACCCTTATTTTCTTGGTCGCTTGTAACCAACGTACACTTCCACCACCACCCATGCCATCGATTCCCACACCATCTACCCCTAGTTCACAAAGTACTCCAAGCAAACCGAGCACACCCAAAAGTTCGCCCAGTAAGCCGAGTTCAAAAAGTACTCCCAGTAAGTCAAGCTCAAAAAGTACTCCCAACCAACAAAGCCAACGAAAACAAAAATCCCAAACAAATCCGTCCAACAGTGGGACTACTCAAAAAAACCAGTCGAAAGATTCAGAACCTTCTCGATCTTCGGCTGAGTCCACCGCACAAGATGGCGAAAAACAACAAAACGATACCCGAGCTGGCCAAGATCAAGAACAGGGACAAGAACAAGGTTCGCAGAAACAAGAATCAGGAGATCAGCAATCAGCCAACAGCGGGAAACAGGGCAACTCGCAACAGGATACTGACAATGACTCTACTGGAGACAGTGACGAAACTGAGGCCAACGCTTCGAACGGACCGGCGGCCGAATCAAGTCCATCAGGTGATCGACAAACCTCACAAGAAAACTCAGACGAGAACGATGGTTGGGAGACTGGAGCATATATTCCTACCGGGGACGGGGAAGAAGATGGATCCGACGGCACGTCGGACGATACAAGTGCTTCGGGTAGCGAGGAAACTGATGGAAAAGACAATGCAGACTATGGTTCAGGCGGTGACGAAGAATTCGAAAAACAACTGGGCGTATTTGATGGGGAAATTCTAGAGGGTAGAGAGACCGTTCTGACAGACAACGATGAAGCACAACAAGGCAATGGAGCCGAAGGGAACGGCACCGGAGGTAGTCAAGAAACAGGAAACCAAGATATTGCTGGCACCCCCGGCAGTGGAGAGGGTGCGTCACCTGGGGGGGCTGTTCGTCAGAGCGCCGCCAACGCAAATTACCCTGGGCCACGGTCAGCTCCTGCACCTAGTGCTGTACCTCCCGACATCCCCGATGCTAGGGACGATGACGTGGTAGCTCGGCAATTGCGCGAGGCAGCTATGGCCGAGACCGATCCAAATTTGCGAGAAGCTTTATGGAACGACTATCGTCGGTACAAATCGGATTCCTGAGCATGTTAGTACTTCAGAAACACTCGAAGACATTTAGCGCTCTCTTCCTAGGTATTTGCTTACTTGGTTGCGTTTCACACACTGTGAGAACTGTTGACTTAACCCCTCCTGCCCAATCAACACTGGAAATATCCGAATCGCTTCTTCTTGATATCGGTGTGGCAGTCTTTGACCCTAACGTACCAGACTCGTTTGAAAAACTAGAAGAATCCAATATACAAACTGAGATTAGGCGAGCCGAGTCAAATTACATGCCTTTCTTCTTCAAAAACCTCATTCAGTCCACTGGCAACTGGGGAGCAGTACGCGTTGTACCGCGCGAAACACATGCCGTCGACGTCACGGTATCGGGACAAATCGTGCACTCTGACGGAGAAAGAATGATTCTTAAGGCAAAAGTATCGGACGCTCGTGGAATCATCTGGTTCGATAAAGTGTATGAAACACTTGCAAGCAAATACGCCTACGACGATATCGTCCCAAAGGAGATAGATCCTTATCAGGCAACTTACAAGCGACTAGCCGACGATATGTTGTCCATACGCGAACAGCTTACCGATTCGGAGATTCATGAGATACGTAGGACAGCTGAAATGAAATTCGCACTAGATTTCTCTCCTGATGCGTTCAGTAACCATGTCGTAGAGATTTCGCCTAACAATTATGAGGTGCGCCGCCTGCCAGCAGACAATGACCCAATGTTAGAACAAATAAGAAAAATAAGGGAGCGAGAATATCTCTTCATCGATACTCTCGATGAATACTACGCGACTTTTGCTCAAGCCATGTTTTTGCCGTACCACGATTGGCGCCGGGCGACTTACGATGAGGCAATAGCCTTCCGAGAGGAACGAAATAAGGCAAAATCGAGAACCTGGGTTGGAGCTGCGGCTATCGTCAGCGGTGTGGCTGGACAATCTTCAGCTGATCGCATGGCAAATTACGGTGGGGCCGTGTCCATAATTGGTGGGGCCGCACTGGTAAAAAGTGGAATCGAAAAACGCGCTAATGCGAAACTCCATAGCGAGGTTTTACAGGAACTCGGCGTGTCGGCCGAAACAGAAATAATGCCTCACACTATCGAACTGGAAAATCAAACGCTTTCTTTACAGGGAACGGTGGATGAACAGTACACCGAATTGAGACGTATTCTTAAACGTCTTTATCTCGAAGAATTGGGCCAACCAATTCCGGTAGAACTAAAACCTGAGCCTGGTCAATCTGTAATTTTTACCGAAGATGACGATAAAAATGACGAATACGAACAATCCATCTGAAAATAACGAATCGATCACTATTACTCCGTCTGAGGTCTCCCTGACTTCTGAGTTTCAAGACGAAACAGCCGTGGCAAAGGGTGGGATCCGGATGTTCTTTTTCATCTGCCTTTTACTGTTGCTCGGGATAATTGGTTTCATGATCTATATCACTATTCCCACTAACACAGTTTCGGATGCAACACCTAACAATAACCCCACTTCCGAAGTTAGCAACACGCAGTCCAAAGTGGAGACACCCAATAGGGAAGAATCTCTGCGTCCCCCATTTGAGGAATCCGAGCGACAACGAGCTCGGAAAAAGGCTCAGACCCAGCTCGCGGAATTCGTAAGTTTACAAATACAACTTGAAGACAAAATGAATGTCTCAGTGTGGGGACAATCCAAATATAACTATGTACTCGAAGAAGCAAACCAAGCCGACCAGCGCTTCCTCGAAGAATCCTACGATCAAGCTTTGACGAGTTATGCAAGTGCTACCGTGAATTTGCAGCAACTAATACAAGAAGGAGAAAACTTGTACGCACTCTCTATTAATGAGGGATTAGCGGCACTTGCCATCCGAGACGAGGTCAGTGCAACGGGCTCTTTCAACCAAGCGCTAGCTATTATGCCTGGCGATCCAACTGCTACTAAGGGGTTGTCGCGAGCAAAACTGATCCCCGAGATACTCAATTTAATTCTTCAAAGTGAAAGAGCTGAGCTACAGGGAGATGTTGAATCGGCTCATGCACAACTCGAATCTATATTAGATATGGACCCATTAGCCGCAGACATAGTAGAGAGGGCTAAACTGCTCGAGAACGAATTATCGATCAAAAAGCTTAAGGACCAATTATCGAGTGCCTTTAGCGCACTCGATGACAAAAACTACATACAAGCAGAGAAGCTCTTTCAAGATATATTGATGGAGAATCCTGAGAATTTGGAGGCGCTTGCAGGAATTCAACAAACGGTCCAAAACAAGACACTCACACGCATACAAACGTTGAAAATAAGTGCGTTGGAAAAAGAAAATATCGGCGACTGGGGAGATGCTTTGTTAGATTATGAAGCCGCGTTAGAAATCGATGCTTCTCTAACTTTTGCCAGAGAAGGCAAATTCAAACTTCAGACCTTCATCAATACTACCGATCAGATCGAATCCTTTATTGCCGACCCAGACGAACTCTCCAATGACGATGCATTCTCTAGAGCCAAGAATTTAATCACTAATGCTTCTGGACTCACAGGCCAATCCAAATATTTCGATGAGCGATTTTTGAAATTTGAAAAGATACTAGCTGAAGCTTCGACACCTATTTCTTTAATTCTCCTTTCCGACAACGTTACCGATGTGAGAATAAACAAAATCGGGCTTTTTGGGAGTTTTACAAGAAGTGTGATTTCGTTGCGGCCAGGAAGATACACTGTGGTCGGAAGTCGTGATGGTTGCAGAGATGTTAGAAAGACAATAGTCGTATCGAAAAATATGGATCCGGTAACTATTGCATGTAACGAGCGGATCTAGGCAATTGGTAGAAAAAAAACAGCCATCGGGACTCACACCGAGCGCCTTCACACCAACGGAAGAGAAGACCACTCATTCCCTAGGACTTAGTCGATGGAAGTTAGTTACTGCCTTCCTATCTGCTCTGATCCTGTGGTTCCTTTGGTTTATATTTACGGCAAAATCCGTACAAATCGTAATCGAACCAAACATCTCCGAAATGAAAATATCAGGAGGTTTCTCGCTACCACTTGGCGAGATCTACCTGCTTCGAGAAGGCCGGTATCGCATCGAAACGAAAGCAGAAGGCTACTACGATAGCGATTTTGAGCATGAAATCGATGATCGAAGGAACCAAGTCTTAAGCCATACAATGCAAAAGCTTCCAGGAAGAGTGTCGTTCACAACTCAGCCGCCTGGAGTAGAAGTACTGCTAGAAAATAAACCCCTGGGGGTTACTCCGTTCCAGGCGAATGTGCCTGCGGGAGAGACCGTGTTTGTCTTTAAGACTCCTCGTTATAAAAAAGCAATTCTAGAAACAACAATCGAAGGAAAAGAACTGAACCAAGAGGTGCGTCAAACGCTAATTCCCAACTGGGCTGACGTCACCATACCTTCCAATCCTAATAACGCCCAGGTTTTTGTAGACCAAGAGGACACAGGGTTCAAAACCCCAGGGCCAGTGGAAATCCTTGATGGCAGGCGCAATATCACAGTCGTTGCACCCGGCTTTCAATCATGGAATGACATTATCGTTGTGGAAGCCGGAAAGCCTATTACCCTTCCATCAATTGAACTGAAAAAAGTAGAAGGACTTGTATCAATCTCCACCACTCCATCCGGGGCTAGCGTGACTCTGGATGGCGTATTTCTAGGTAGCTCGCCTCTTAATATCTCAGTCACACCAAACGAGCAGCACCTGTTAAAAGTTTTTAAAGTTGGATACGCAGCAACAGAACGTGCTGTTCAAGTACGTTCTAACGAACAGCGAAATATAAAAATCCCATTAGAGATACTAATGGGTGATATACAAATCGAAACCAAGCCTTCTGAGGTGAACATTACTATAGACGGCAAACCGTACGGCGAATCGAATCAAACCATTACTCTCTCCTCGATCGCACACGAAATCGAACTAACAAAAAAAGGATANGCTTCATTCAAGAGAACCATCACACCTCAACCAGGATTCCCACAGCAATTACGTGTTCGCCTGTTAACATTAGAAGAAGCACGTCTGGCACAGCTTAAGCCTATTCATACCACGACAAATGGCGAGCAGCTCGTATTGTTAGCACCTAGNTCAATTCGCTTAGGAGCTTCTCGAAGAGAGCCAGGNAGACGGGCTAATGAGGTGTATCGTAACGCCACGCTCGAACGTTTATTTTATCTGGGAAAACACGAAGTAACCAATAGAGAGTTCAAACAATTTGCTCCTGGACACAACTCAGAAGAGTTCCAGGGATATAAATTAAATACAAGCTCGCAACCCGTTACAGGAATTTCATGGTATGAGGCCGCGCAATATTGCAACTGGCTGTCTCAGCAAGAAGGCCTTGCGCCATTTTATCTTCAGGAATTCGGGAAAATTACAGGCGTTGACAACACTTCCTTAGGCTATCGACTTCCTACAGAAGCCGAATGGGCGTGGACGGCTCGACATAGGACAGGAAAAGAAGAACTTTTGCGATTCCCATGGGGATCCAAACTACCACCAGAAAACAAACACGGCAATTATGCCGACAGGGCCGCACAGCACCTCGTTGGTCGGATTATTTTCGGATACAACGACAATCATATTGTTTCTGCACCCGTCGGAACCTTCGACCCTAATACAAAAGGCATCTACGATTTAGGTGGCAACGTAGCCGAATGGGTTCACGACTTTTACGAGATTCCCGAACTAGACTCGAAATCGCTATCGCTCGGGCCTTCAACGGGTGAATATAGGGTAATAAGGGGATCCAGCTGGAAACACGGTACAGTAACGGAACTGCGGTACTCATTTCGCGATTACGGAACAGAAGGTAGAGCAGATGTCGGATTCAGAATCGCAAGGTATGCAGAGTAGATGATGGTTAGTAAATATTATTTTATTGCCGCTTTCCTGCTGTCAGCTAATTTTTCGGCCGCCCAGGGTGCCGACACAACAGAAGACTATGAGACATCCAACGAGATAGCATCTGACCCAGAGAAAATCACGCCAGTTCCAAACGACGATCAAACCAGTAGAGAACAACCGAAAAGCCCCGAAACTTTTATGCCTTCGGAAGATATTTCTGAAGACATAGCCGTATCTTTCCCCGTCGATATTTAGAGGTATTGCAAAGTGAAAAAAAACCTCCCCTTCGAATTTCTCTTTCAGATTATCTCTCTGATAATCGCAGTCATTCTAGTTCATTTAATCTACGTTACCGTCATCCGACCGAACGCTGACGCTATTCTAGACGAAAGGGCTGCTCGAACAGCTGCGGGGGATGTTTTTGAAGAGGAACGTTCATTCTATGTCGTCCTGCGAGATTACGAACAAGAATCCTGCTTCATACTGATGCTTTGGGCATTCGCCATCATGGGCTATAAAATAAAGAATTCAGTAAAAGAGCGCAGATTGTTAGACGGAGAGCTCATAAAACTAGCGGAAGGAATTAGTATATTACCAGAAGATACTCGAGAATATTCGAGGCCGTTACAGGCCTTGAACCCAGACTCCCGCTCTCAACTACTGCCACGTGCGCTGCTTGCAGCACTACAGCGGTTTGCATCGACACACAATGTCCAAGATGTATCGGAGGCAGTTCGTACCATTTGCGAAAGCGAATCCGACCGACTAGACAGTGAACTTTCAATGGTTCGATACATCGCCTGGGCGATTCCTTCCATAGGCTTCATTGGGACCGTACGCGGAATCGGTGATGCCCTTGGCCAAGCCTATAAAGCGGTGGAAGGTGATATAGCAGGCGTAACAGCGAGTCTAGGAGTGGCTTTTAATTCCACCTTTGTNGCTTTAGTAATTAGTATCATCATCATGTTTCTGATGCATCAATTGCAATTGATTCAGGAAAGGCTTGTTTTGGATACTCAGTACTATTGTGATCACAATCTCATTCGGCATATGCAGGTACGCTGACATGCTAGTTATGATGATCAATGACTCTGCTTTATCTGTTTATCGGGACGGAGACATAGCATATGAAGAGCCNGGAATGGCCATCGTTACAAATGATGAGATTTGTTTTGGTAAAAGCGCACTCAAAAAAGCCCGTTTAGATCCGACTCATACTCACAGCCAATATTGGCAACAGCTCAGCACAGAACCGGTAGTCCCAGGTGGTCCNGGCGTTAAAAATCAAGCCGACCTTGTATATCGACAACTNGCTGAAATAAAGTCAACCGTATCAATNGATAAAGATGAGCCAATCATAGTACTGGTTAGTGGCAATACTACACAAAATCAACTATCGCTCTTTCTTGGAATTGCTCAAGCCGTCGAATTAAATATCCGGGCTTTTGTTGACGTTGCTATTGCAGCGGGATCCACTCTTTCATTACCCAATACATCGTTTTTTTTGGACCTTAACTGGCATCGTGGCCTGTTAACAGACATTACCCAAGATCAGCAAACAGTCG
Organism: Gammaproteobacteria bacterium; assembly: GCA_002708205.1. Taxonomy (GTDB): domain Bacteria; phylum Pseudomonadota; class Gammaproteobacteria; order Pseudomonadales; family Azotimanducaceae; genus UBA11889. The sequence continues at coordinate 1,217 of PAMR01000021.1, read as the reverse complement.
GAGGGAACGTTAGTGAAATTCACACGATCGGTTTGAATTACCTTATTGAGAGCTGGGTATCTACCATTGCAGATCAGTTTGTTGCCGAAACACGTTTCGATCCACTTCGCATAGCCGACACTGAACAACAAGTGTTTGAACAAGTTCTGAATGCCTACGAGACATCCGTATACGAATTAACCATTACGATTGAATATGATGGGTCCACCCGCCAGGTGGACGTCGACAATGAGGTTCTTGCAACCAAANTATTACCTCGCTTCGAACAAATAACNCAGTCGTTTGCTAGCAGTACTACGTTGATCATCCCCACACGAATTGCACATATTCCAGGATTGATCGACCATCTGAAAAACAACGGTCACNAAGTGATACCNGTCGANTNAANCTNNTTAACAAGTCANATACACAATCTTNGTNCCGATCACTTTCAAGATNATTCNGTNCAATTCCTTCGCTCACTCTTTAAAAACGATGCGTCCGATTCAGGCTCCGCGGACAAGACTCTTCAACCCACTCATCTTTTGCTAGACCACATTGCAACACCTTTAAACAAATTACTAGACGACCGAGATGATCCAAACTACAAACAACTCAAGGAAACTTGTGACATTATTCAAGAAACGAATCGATGCGCCTTAATCCCCTTAATAAGAGAAAAAATATCCGTTAATGGCGAACGAATCACAAAGATAACTAACGTGTCGACCGGGGACATTATTGAGATAGACGGCCTCAATTATCGGTTAATCCACGTATCAACCAATGTCTAGACAAAAAAAACGTCGCTTTAACGTATTCTCTTTATCTTTTCTGGATGTTATGTCCTGTGGTTTTGGTGCTGTAGTTCTGATCTTTCTAATCATTAACCATGCGACCGAGGACGACGCTAAACAATTGAATCGTGACCTCCTATCGGAAGCGCGCAAATTAGATTTTGAGATTGATTCAGGCCAGAAGGATCTTGTCGATTTAGAAAAATTATTGGAAGACACAAAGAAACGAGTAGAAGAAGCACGGAAACAACTAGTTGCAACAGTAGAGGATGCAAGTAAACAACGAGAAGACCTTGATGATTTAGAACTTCTTACTATAGCAAGGACACTTAGTATCCAAGAGCTTCAAGCTGATTTAGATACCCGCAATGAAGACGTAAAAAAACTCCAAGAAATGGAAAAAGATCAGGAGGGAAGATCTATCGTCAACATCGAAGGTCA
>PAMR01000020.1 GCA_002708205.1 Gammaproteobacteria bacterium | reverse complement strand
TGTTAGATCTCGACCAAGACGTTAGATTACTTGCTCTGGATTGGAACCGCTTTCTATTCGGAGCAAGGCTTTAGCAACTTCTGCGTCTCGTTGCCGTCCTGCACCTTCACGGAGTCGGGACATTAAGTCTTGTGATGAACGAACTCTCAGTTCCTTTTCGTAGCTTAAAGTTCCTTCGTGAATTAACTGCTCAGCCTTTTCTGCAGCTTTCGTTCGATTTGAGATATTTTCGTCGATAACTTCAGTTAGATCATCTATGGAATAGAGGTAAACGTCACTGAGAGTTTGTACTTCGGGTTCTATATCTCGAGGTACGGCAATATCAACCATAAATATTGGCTTGTGGCGTCTTTGCCTACACGCTTTCTCTACTGCGCCTTTACCCAGAATAGGTAACGTACTTCCTGTAGAACTTATTACTATGTCGTAACGGTGTAGCTTTTCGTTAATTTGGCTTAGTTTTAGGGCAGAACCGCCGGTTTTCAGTGCGATTCTTGCTGCATTACTAATGGTTCTATTGGCAATATCTACAGATTTAACACCTGCGCTTTGCATATGAGTGGCAACTAGTTCGATGGTTTTACCGGCACCAATGAGCAGCACACGAGTCTTTTTGATATCGGTAAATATTTGTTGTGCCATTGTTACGGCGGCATACGCAATTGAGACGGGGTGATTTCCGATTTCCGTTTCGGTGCGTATGCGTTTAGCTACCCGAAGTGACAAGTCTGAAAGTACATTAAGCTCAGTGCCTAAAGTACCCGCTGCTCGCGCGAGTTCGTAGGCTGTTTTAACTTGGCCCATGATTTGAGGTTCACCAACTATCTGCGAGTCTAAACCTGAAGCGACTCGCATAATGTGGCTTGCAGCATCTTTTTCCCAAAGGGTATAGCTGGCCTGATCAAGTTCGTATTGTATTATTTGTCGGTCGGACGCGAGCCAGTTTTTTACGGCATTTTCGTGGCTTTGTGTCGTAGCGCAATAGACCTCGGTACGATTGCACGTAGAGAGAATAGCGGCTTCGTTAATGTTCTTTTCAGAACCTATCAGCCTCGTCAAGGCAGATTGGATTTCACTTGCCGAAAACGCGATACGTTCTCGCAGTGAAATATCGGCTGTTTTGTGATTTATACCGTATGCAAGGATCGTCATTTGCATCGTTTCCTAAGTTTTAGCCGAATTTGCGAGTTAAAATAAGAAATAGAGTGAATTTACGAATTTAGGTGTAAAACATAAAAGCGAACAAAGCAATAATACCAGATGGTTTTTCCTTATCGCGAATTGAAATTGTCTAAACATTTTATCTGTNTAACCACGATTCTTTTTCTGAGTCCGGGTTTGGTATCGTGCGCTATTAACCGCACTGCAGAAAAAGATCCAAGTCGCCATTTGCTTTTTGAGTTGAACGGAAGAATCCTGGCTTCTAGAGCCAATGAAACGTCGTTTAGTGCGAGTTTTAACTGGCGACAATATATTGATAGCTTCGAGATGGTTTTCTGGGGTCCTCTAGGGCAGGGAAAGACAAGTCTCATCGGGGGAAGGGAACGCGTTACTTTGACGANACCTTCAGGAGGTAAACGAGTTTTCACCAATTATCAGCAATGGATGGAAAATGAGTTGGGCTTNTCCTTACCGATTTCGTTTGTTGCCGCTTGGATTAGAGGACGACCATTCGAAGAACACCCACATAATGCAGTGCTTTTGAATACAAGAGGTGAGATTATTCGATTCCAGCAACTAGGTTGGCAGATTGAATTGAGCAGAAGCCCTGAAAATGGGGCGACTACCCGCGTGGTTATGGAGAAAGGAGGTAATCTTCTTACTATTCTCTGTGGCNCCTGGTTAGAACTTGCTGAGAGTCTTCATTGACAGGGCATANAGCGGAACTCAAAATACGCGCTGCCGCGCTACGGTGCGACAAAACACCAAGTTCGCAAAATTGGGGTGTCGCCAAGTGGTAAGGCACCGGGTTTTGATCCCGGCATTCGCAGGTTCGAATCCTGCCACCCCAGCCAGTAGCGCTTAACTTTTTGTTTTCTCTAATGTCTGAAGAGGTTACAAGCTTCTAGAGACAAGCCTATTTGACCGGCTGTGAAATCCAAAGAAACGGAGACAGAAGCCATGAGCGAGATGATGATATTTAGTGGGAGTTCGGTAGCTGCACTATCCGCCCGGATTGTGGATGAGTTGCGTATCGAAGCCGGGAGAGCGCTCGTNGACCGATTTAGTGATGGTGAAGTAAATATAGAAGTGCGCGAAAATGTTCGGGGAAAAGATGTCTTTATAGTTCAATCAACGTGTGCTCCGACTAATGACAATTTAATGGAATTATTGATACTTGCAGACGCAATTAAGAGAGCATCTGCAACTCGTATAACTGCTGTAATTCCATATTTTGGTTACGCTAGACAAGACAGAAGGCCGCGATCGGCTAGAGTACCGATTAGTGCCAAAATGGTAGCTGATATTCTTGGTACCGTAGGTATTAACCGAATATTGACCGTGGACCTGCATGCAGATCAGATACAGGGCTTCTTCAACGTTCCTGTGGACAATGTATACGGTTCACCCGTTCTCATAGATGACGCGATCGCTCAGAACTACCAGCGGCCNGTAGTAGTCAGTCCAGATGTTGGTGGTGTCGTGAGAGCAAGGGCCTATGCAAAGCAAATAAACGATACGGATTTGGCCATTATAGACAAGCGACGAGCACGTGCTAATGAATCAGAGGTTATGAATATAATTGGTGATGTTCGAGGGCGAACTGCGATTCTCGTGGACGATATCGTCGATACGGCAGGTACATTATCTAATGCCGCTACGGCTCTAAAAGAAAGCGGAGCTGAGAAAGTGGTTGCCTATTGTACTCATGCAGTTTTATCCGGGCCCGCTATTGACCGCATAAGTAAATCGGATATTGATGAGGTGATAGTCACTGATACTATTCCGCTATTTGTTGAAGCGGTCAAATGTGGCAAGATCCGCCAGCTGAGTTTGGATCGTGTACTTGCGGAAGCGATTCGGCGGGTAAGTAATGAAGAATCTTTGAGTGCAATGTTCCGCTAAATGCATTTCGGGATGTAGGGTTTACACAAGCTAGAAAACAGTTTGTGTTTAGGTACTAAAAACTTTTTTGGTGATGTCGATTGGTCGCGATCGACTTAATTGGTTATTTGGAGGNATTATGTCTGACACACTCGTTATAAATGCGGAATTCCGTCAGCAAGTGGGGAAAGGTGCGAGCCGCCGCCTGCGGAAACAAGGGGGTAAGGTCCCTGGAATNTTGTATGGAGCNGGAGAGGAGGCTATGCCTCTTACGATCGACTATAACGATTTGACTAAGGTGATGGAGGATGAAGCCTTTTACTCACAAATTCTTGAGATAAAGGTCCAAGACAAATCACAGCAAGCGATCCTTCGTGATGTCCAGAGGAGTCCTGCTTCAGAACGAGTAACGCACCTGGANTTTCTACGTATTACAGCAGATAAACCGATTCAAGTTTCAATTCCTTTGCATTTCATTAACGAGGAAGATTGTGTGGGAGTAAAGACGGAAGGAGGATCAATTACTCATAACTTAAATGAAGTNGAGATAGTTAGTTTGCCTGCCGATCTTCCTGAGTTTATCGAAGTCGATATGATTAACGTAGAACTGAATGGGTCCATACATTTATCGGACCTTGAATTGCCCGAAGCAGTATCTATTGTGGCGCTAAGTTTAGGTGAAGATCACGATACCACTGTTGCGAGCGTGTTACCTGTTAGAATCGTCGAGGAAGACGAACCAATCGAAGTGGCTGACGAGGAAGGTGTGGATGGTGAAATTTCTGATGCGGCTGATGATACGGAAGAGGCAGGAGATGAGGGTTCTGAGGAGGAGTAGGTTAGCCACAACAGTATTCTGAGACCCTAGATTGCTGGTGATAACTGAAAGTTTAATAGGGAAATGGTTAGCCCGAGTGTTCGTCTGATTGTTGGTTTGGGTAATCCTGGGAAGAAATTTTCTAGGACGCGTCATAATGTCGGAGAGCGATGGCTTAGAGACTTAGCGCAACGTTTCCAAATATCTCTGGAAGAGAGTGCAAGATTTAAAGGAGAAATAGGAAGAGGTAGCATGTTAGGCCATGACATACGCTTGTTGTTTCCTCTCACCTATATGAATGCTTCTGGAGAGTCGGTCGGCCCTTTCGCATCATATTACAAAATAGCACCTGCTGAGATATTAATCGTCTATGATGAAGTCGCTTTTGAATTGGGAACATGCAGAATCAAGCTGGGAGGCGGCGATAATGGGCATAATGGGGTGAAAAGCGTCATGTCAGCTCTGGGCAATCGGAAGGACTTTGCCCGTCTTCGGATAGGAGTGGGGCACCCTGGGAATGCAGCGGAAATGGTGTCTTATTTGACAAAACTAACTATGTCCACGGATGAAATTGAGTCGATGGCGTCAAGTAGTAAGATGAATGACACACTTCTCGAATATGTTTTAATCGGTGATTGGGAAAAGGCAATGACTCTTTTTCATTCGCTAAAAGAGGACATCAAGCGATGAGTCGGGAGTGGTAGTGGGATTTAATTGCGGTATTGTCGGAATGCCAAATGTCGGAAAGTCTACTCTGTTTAATGCGCTAACAAGCGCAGGAATCGATGCGGAAAATTTTCCGTTTTGTACCATAGAGCCTAATACAGGCATTGTGGGAGTTCCTGACCCTCGTCTTCAAGCTATTTCTGAGATCGTTAATCCTGTCAAAGTAATACCAAGTACCATGGAGTTTGTAGATATTGCGGGATTGGTAAAAGGAGCGGCGGATGGGGAAGGATTAGGCAACCAGTTTCTGTCACATATTCGTGAAACCGACGCTATAGCCCATGTAGTGCGATGTTTTGATGACGAGAACATAGTGCATGTATCTGGAAATATTTCCCCAACGGAAGATATAGAGGTTATAAATACGGAACTAGCTTTGGCTGATCTCGATACAGCTCAAAAAGTTTATGAACGATATAGTCGTGTCGCAAATTCGGGTGAAAAAGGAGCTAAAACCGTTGTCGAAGTGTTAGATCGTATTATTGATGAGTTAGGAAAAGGGGTCATGGTACGTAATATCGACCTTGATCAAGATGACCTGGATCTTGTTTCTGAATGTCACTTCATCACAGCGAAACCTGTCATGTATATTGCCAATGTTGATGAGAATGGATTTAGTAATAACAAGTTCCTAGATGAGGTATACCGGATAGCTGATGAAGAGAATTCTGAAGTGGTGCCTGTGTGTAATAAGATCGAGGCGGAGATCGCAGAACTCGACGCGGAAGAAAGAGAGGAATTCTTAGCAGATTTGGGTTTGCAGGAACCTGGACTTAATAGAGTGATACGTGCCGGGTACAAACTCTTGAGTCTACACAGTTACTTTACAGCGGGGCCGAAAGAAACCCGGTCTTGGACGATTCCCATTGGAGCTCTCGCGCCGGAGGCAGCCGGCGTTATACATACCGACTTTGAGAAAGGTTTTATTCGCGCCGAAGTAGTCGGGTATGACGATTTCATCAATCACGCAGGCGAAAATGGTGCTAAAGAAGCGGGGCGGTGGCGACTGGAAGGAAAGGAATACACCGTTCAGGACGGAGATGTGGTGCACTTTCGATTTAATGTTTGATGTGGCTTTGAGCAGTTACTAAGAGTTGAAATTACCTTCGCCTGCATTACTGTTGATAAGAAACGCCAACACAGTGGAGCACCAAGAGGGGACTACTCCAATATGAGGTAGATCGATTAGATCTGTATCTAGTATATTTTTCCGAAATACTGGGTGTGAATGATGCTCCATAACCACGTATGCACTTTCAGAAAAAGCGGTAACGTAAATCTCTGATCGGTAGCTCGAGGGGCTTTGTTCTGGGAACGGAATCAGCCGATTAAATAAAGAGTTAATGTCGTAATTGTGTTCATTGGATTTCAACCAATTAAATGGGCTTGCGACAAACCACCAGTTATTCTGGTTTTTTAGTTCGATATGACTGGCGCCTAATACTGCAGCGCCAAAAGCTATGTTGGAAGCTATGACCTGCCCGTTCGGGATGCCTCCATCAAATATTTCGTTCTTCCTGCGGCGTATGAATTCGATTGGCGCATGTTTTGTGGTGTTAAAACTCATAAGTCATTCAATGTTACTCGTTCTTTCAATTCTTAATAGAGTATTTAAATCTGTTAGATGACAGTATGGGAAAACGAATAAATAGCTCGTATCCACGAAGTACATCGAAAGGGATGCCCCCTGGTGCAACCAAGTATATGCGCGTTGTCTGTGTCAGAAATCGATTTTGAGTTTGAGCGCAGGTTTCACTGTAACCGAGCACTTCATAACATATTGTGCCGTCGAAAGGAATTCGATACTTTCCTCTGTAAGACAATAGAAAACGGGGATACTCTGTTAACTCTAGCGTTATAACAATAGACTCGAGTTCTCTATCCCAGTTATTCGACAGGTTTATGGATGGGGGTGGACCCATCAAAAAAATAGAAACAATCACGACAGATGTGATGTTGTTGTACATATTCTTTGTTAGTNGTATAGACGGTCTCGACCGTACATATTTANGAGATGTTTTTGNTCCAATTTGGTTAGATTTTTTACCNCAAGTNCATAGGATTGATCGATCATTCGTTCTATTTCTCCTTGTGGAATACTCCCATCTAATGTGACGGTGTTCCAATGGGCTTTATTCATGTGATAACCGGGTTCTACGGCCTCAAAGATATCGCGGAGCACGATCGCTTCTTGAGGATCACATTTGAGGTTTATTTTTGCCGTGTTGTTAACGTAACGAATTAGAGCGAACATTCTGATTTTTATTTTGTACACATAGATCGATGGACCAAAAGGAAAGTCCTCTTTGGCTTCTGGTTTACTAAGTAAGTAACGATGTGTCCCTTCGGCGGTCATTTTGGTTATTTAATAGTGATTGAATAAGTACCAAACGTAAGAGAAATATCGACTGGAATCTAGTAGAAACGATTTCAAGATATCAATTTGTAGTAAGTTAAGAGATATAGATAAGACAGGAAGTTTAGCTCTAGGAAGGAGAATATTGAGTCATGAGTGATTTAACAGGAAAAATAGCTGTGGTTACTGGCGCCAGTAGAGGCATTGGTGAAGCGAGTGCGAGGACGCTCGATAGCTCGGGCGCGCAAGTGGTTTTGACGGGCAGAACGGTCTCTGACCTAGAGCGGGTTGCTTCAGACCTGGAGAATAATCCAGTAGTTATAGAGTCGGATCTAGCCCCTGCTCAAGCTGGCTCAATATTGGCTGAGCAGGTGCTAGAGAGCGTTGGAGGGGTCGACATACTTGTAAATAATGCGGGTATACCGATGCGACGTACTCCGGATGATTTGACTGAAGATGATTTTGATTTGGTATTTTCAATCAATGTCAGATCATTGCTCATGCTAACTCTTGGTTTAGGACCAAGTATGGCCTCTCGGGGCGGTGGATCTGTAATCAATATCTAGTCGATCGCCAGTTTGAGGGGGCCACTCGGGCGCGTTGCCTATGCCGGGACCAAGGGGGCCGTTGATGCCATGACTCGTGCTTTGGCGGCTGATTGGGGTAACGATGGAATTCGTGTCAATGCTATTTGTCCTGGGCTGATTGCTACTGCCATATGGGAGGACAATCGAAATAATATTCCTGGACTTATCGAACAACTAGAGGAGCAGATCGCTTTAAAGCGTTGGGGGTATGGCGATGATATTGCGGATGTTGTTTTATTTTTCGCGTCCGATGCTTCACGTTACGTGACGGGTGAAGTTATTGCTGTTGATGGGGGTATGGCGCGAGTTGGCTCAGCACCTCGTAAATAAATGGCATAATAGAGACCTCGAGTCACACCACATATTTTTAGAGAAGAGCACGGCTGATGACTAATACTGTCCAGCCGTGCTCCATGCCCATTCAGATCAATTACTCTTCGGACGTAGACGCGTTACTTGCTGTTAGATTGTTATAAAAAGCAAGCACGAAGTTGGCGATCGCGATACCGGCTATCATTACCGCAATGTTGTCGAGTATAGTATTTAGATACATACCGACAACGGGAATAGCGTCTAGATTATTTGCTATTGCGGGCAGCGCTGCGGCGAGCACATAGTAGGCAATGCGTGTCGTCACGTCTTCGAGTGGATTCATAAATCCACCAATGAGACCGATAACAAGAAGAATAAGTAATACCATGGGAATTGGCACAAAGCCTGCGATCACTGCAATAGCGAGCGACCCCCATCCGAGAATCTGTTGAACCATAATAACCTCTTCTAACAATATAGATGAATTTACGTTGGTACTGCTGAACCCGGTTAATCACTATACTCTTATAAGCTCTAACAATAAATCTTTATTGTGAGTTCATTTCTATTGGTGATTCTGTCTAAAAAATGACTTTAGGACATCCGCGAACAAAAGCTAACAAACGGATTAATCTAGGTTTGAGTAAAAGAGTTATTGAGATAAAAAGGTACAAAAATAACTATTCGCGAGGGCCTTCTAGAGAGAGCAAACCTGATTCAACACGAAAAGCCTTTTCTCTGTCCCACCACCAAGCGTCTAGTATGGGCACTCGTGACAGTTCTTTGTTTGGGATCTCGCAAAACTTATCCCAGTATACGAGGCGATAACCTGGCTGCGCCATTGATGGAATGAAATAGAAGTTCCATAGGAGTACACGGTCAAGCGCTCTAGTTGCTGCTAAGAGATCTGGTTCGTTGCGAGCGGCAATCACAGAAGCTATTAATGAGTCGATAGCAGGGTCTTGTATACGGGCCCAATTGAGGCTGTAGTCTTGTTTTGCTGCGGCGCTTCCGAAACGATTTAGAAGATCCAATCCAGGTGTGTAGGAAGGGATATAGAGATACCCGCCGCCATCGAATGTTCCGGTCCGCATGCGATGCTGCCAGTGGGAATTTTCTGGGGCTGTAGCAACAGTCTCGATACCAATTTCATTGAGTCTTTGTATGAAAGGCATTTGGGCTCGACGCAGTGCGGCGGATACGAACACGAAGTCGATGGTGAACGGCTCATTGGTTGTGATATTTCGTAATTCACCATCTTGTAGCTCCCATCCTGCTTGCGACAGTAACTCTAGCGCCCGCTTGGTATTTTTGCGCGATTTACCGTATGAGGANGATTCGGGCGGCTGATAGGTTTGGGTGAATACGCGATCAGGAATGNTGCCTCGCAAAGGCTCTAGTAATTCTAGCTCTGCTTCACTNGGAAGACCGCTTTGTCCCATGGTCGAATTGTGAAAAAANCTTTTACCAGTTTGGTAAAAGCCAAAAAGAATCACTCGGTTGATCCAAGGGAAGTCATAGAGAAGCCATAACGCTTCCCGAACCCGTATGTCTTGGAACCTTTCTCGGTTTTGGTTCCAAAAAATAGGCCACCAGAGTCCCCAAACACGGTTGATATAGCGTAATTCTCGTTTGAAAAGGCCGGCTTCGACCGCTGGGAAATTGTACTGCATAGCCCAATTTTTTGAGACGGTNTCTTCGCGAGCGTCGATCACACCCGCTTTGTGTGCTTCGAGCATAATATTTTCATCGCGAAAGTAGTCGAATTTGACGGTGTCCCAGTTGTACCGNCCTCGCATCGAGGGAATATTTTGACCCCAGTAGTCGGGTATTCGTTCGTATATTAGAAATCGTCCGAAGTCGACGGCTTTGAGTTGGTACGGCCCGCTCCCAAGAGGTGGCTCCACGGTTGTTTTACTGATATCGCGATTCTCTGTCGTCCAGTAATGTTTGGGGAGTATTGGCATAGATCCGTAAGCGAATGGCATGATTGGATTTATTTCAGANCCATCTTGTGTCACGAAGCAGATCTCGGTCTCATTCAGAGCAAAGATGTGCTGCAGATCAAGTAACGCGGTTTTCAGTGATACCGAACCATGCTCTTTAAGCGTTTGNAATGTCCATACGACATCTTCGCTTGTGATCCGTTTTCCATCGTGCCAGTAAGCATCTGAACGAATCTTGAAGGCGATCCACTTGTAATNCTCCTGGACGGAGACGCCTTCAGCGAGTCTTCCGTAGTAGCTTGCAGGTTCATCGATAGCGATCTCGAGAAGCGTNTCGTATACCAACGCACGTGAACCGCCGTAGTCGTATCCGGCAGCAACCCGACCTTTCTCGTTTATGCTGTTAAAGCTATCGAATGTACCCATGTCTGGTAGATGCAATTGTCCCTCTTTTGGAGCGNTCGGATTTACCCATTCGAAGTGTTGAAAATTTGCGTCGTACTTCAAGGGAGCGACATAGGATATGCCGTGTCTGTACTCTGCATCTGCGCAATCGTCTGCGGCATACAGTGCTTGTGCACTAAGTAAAAAGATAACGAGATAAAAACCCTTCGTTATAGCGTGTCTAGGCATAGTTTTGGGCAGACTGGCGAGAGAATGACTAGCTTAACGGTTTTTTATTTCGACTAGTAATCTTCAATTTCCCGAAATCCTATAGAAATCTGTAACAAACTGAAGACTGTTTGGCAGCAAAAAGCCCCATTCAGTGGTAACTCCCTCCGTGTATCGACATAAGCCGGTAGTAACCTCAAAGTGGGAGGTGGGTGCACTGTCGACCGATTTGCTAGATATATAATCATCATTAAATTCGATAGCAGCGCCTATACAGGATCATGAGGATGAGCATGGAACCTATTTTTGATGAATACGCTTTTACGGAGGATGACCGGCGAGAAATGGATCGTGTCGGACACTTTCTGTTTCCAGGTCTTCTTACTGAACCCACCCGGGACAGGCTTATCGAATCTATGCGTCATGTCATCGACCAGGGTAAGCGCGCGGTTAAGGGGCACGAGCCACAACGTTTTTCTGCTGAGTTCGACGACTATCTCGAAAGCCTAATCGGTCATCCTCAGATGCTCGGGCTTGCGCGCTGCATCTTGGGCAATGAGATTCGCTATGACCACTGTGTCTCACTCGTACGTCCCGCCGGAACTCCCGCGATGGGCTGGCACAGCCACGAATATAGCGAAGATGATCCAAAGCTCGGATTGTTACGCATCTTCTTCTATGTGTCTGGGTTTGAGCCGGACGATGGTGGGCTCAAAGTCGTCCCTGGCAGTCACCTATACCGGGACAAGGGAATACGGGCCGGGGACGATGAGGAGCTGCTTGCAGGTTGGTTATCTGGCAAGACCCATCCTGATACAGGAGACCCCCTTGCGATTTCGCACCTTTCTGCAATCCCCGGTAGTGTCATTGTGATGTGGACTCACGCCGCGCACGGCGTGTCAGTAAGACGGTCGGACTCTTCAACCCGCTACTGCATTGTTTATGCCTATCGTAATCCGGGTCGCCCTTCGGAAGCGCGATGGATTAGCGATGCCTTTGAAGCCCAGCCCACGATCGGAGCTGAAGGACTCAAAGCCCTATACTGAATTCCCCGCGGAAATGGTGATGCGATATTACTAATAGCTCAGAGAGATTACTTTGAGCTTAATCTTATGCCGCCAAAATTTGCCAGTCGGATTCTGAAAGATTGGTAGCTACGGGTGGACTTGAACCACCGACCCCAGCATTATGAATGCTGTGCTCTAACCAGCTGAGCTACGTAGCCAATCTCAGGTCTTGCAACGACCGGAACAGGCGCCGCAATTCTCCAGATACAAGCAAATCAAGTCAAACTGGATCGTTCAAACCATGCCTTTCGGCCACGATAGACCCCTTAAAGTGTTTATAAATTTTTTGTATTTATAAATTTGGACTTGAAAAATGACGTTAGGGGATCTATATACGCGTTAAGGAACATTGATAGGAAATTTTAGATGGCTGATATGAGGTCCCAAACTGCGCGTTATCGTGTCGAATCAGCGAGCACACGATCACCCGTAGAAATAAACAGTGTCCTGCGAAGCACTTATTTACTATTGGCTATGACAATTGCTTTTGCAGCGGTCACCGCATTCGTGGGCATCGCTTTGCAAATGCCGTTTATGGGCTTTATTCCATATTTAATAGGCTTCTTCGGTTTATCTTGGGCGGTCAATAAGACGGCTCAGAGTGCTTGGGGGCTAGTTTGGACGTTCGCATTTACAGGTTTTATTGGGATCGCAATCGCTCCCATTTTACAAATCTACTTGTCTGTTAACCCGGGTGCTGTAGTTCAGTCGCTCTTTGTGACAGCAGCTACTTTTGTGGGCCTATCGGCATATACCGTGATTGCGCGTAAGAATTTCAGTTGGCTCGGTCAGTTTCTGACAGTAGCGTTTTTCGTGGTGATTGGAATGATCGTAGCGTCATTCTTCTTTGATATGAGCGCCTTTTCCATGCTGATTTCAGCATTTATGGTTTTTGTAGCCTGTGCGCTCATTTTGTATCAAACCAGTGCGATTGTGCTGGGTGGCGAAACAAACTACATCATTGCGGCGAATAATCTTTTTGTATCCGTCTACCTGCTGTTTATGAATCTTTTAGCTCTTTTCGGTATGGGCGGTGACGATTAGTCGTAGGACCAACCAATTTATGGGTCCTTGCGATCCTATAGGAACCTGATCGGCGAAATCCAGGCACGGGCACCACTAGGTGCCCGCTTGTTAAATCATAGTGAGTTGTCTATAAGCTTTTTGAAGCGCCTCGGGGAGTTCAGTAGTTTCCTCAATGACCATATATCTATTTTCCGGACACATACGCTTCAGATAGTCATTNCCGGATCGGTCCACGGTTACGCAGAAAGTTTCTACTCCTGCTTTAGCAGCTTCGCGTAGTGCCTGGGCGGTATCTTGCAGCCCGTATTCGTGATTACCTCGTTCCGGACCGTAATCGCAATCTTGCGGGAACCCGTCGCTGACGATCATCAAAACCTTTGAAGCTGTACCGGCTCCGTCGAGCTTTCGCAGTGCATGCCGAATTGCAGGCCCCATCCGTGTCGATCGCTTGGGTTTCATCGCTGCGATTGCATCCAGTGCACTTTTGTCTAGAGCGTGGGTGAATTCCTTAGCGACATAAAATTCGACACAATCGGCTCCATATCCTGAAAAGCCGTAGACTGCGTACATATCNCCTAACCGTTCCAACGCAGTCGCCATTAAAGCCACTGCTTCGCGCTGAATATCAATGATTCGACGACGAGCCGCTTCCTCGGCCATACGGGCGGCATAATCGACTGATAAGAAATCGTCTTCGTCGTCTTCATACGGGTCTCTGAGGTTTGCATTGGGNGCTTCTTCAGAGGCGTTTAGGTCGTTCTCAGCGTCTTCTACGGGNTCGTCGGTGGAAGCGGATAGATCNACTAGAAATACGGCGCCAACATCACGACGTAGCCGCTCTCGCCGGCTGTANACGCGTTCGTCGGGGGAATTCCCTGCTTTTAGGTCAGCGCGNGCGTCGATTACGGCATTCAGATAGAGTTCGTCTCCGTCGGATACTTTGTTNATTCGCTGGTAGCCTGCGGGACGAATTTGTTCGAATTGACGTCCAACGGATCTGGCTAAAGGTTTAATCGTATCGACGAGTTCACTTGAATCGATCTCATTGTCGGCAATGAGCGATTCCTCGAATACTCTGCACCAGCCCTTTAAGTACGTTCGATTTAAGTAGTCCCATTCGTCGTACAAGAAGCTACGGGTATTTTCATGTTGCTCGCCCAACGCGTGGCGAATAGCGGATTTCTCTATCTCAATTCGACGTTGAGTTTGTTCGCGTTCGACAGCAATCTCTATATCTATTTCCCGAAGAGAGCCACCTTCGTCTTGACCGTCACCGACTTTGGCTTCTTGTGGATTTTCCTCAGGTAGTAATTCAAATGAGGCGATTTGCATATTCATTTCTTCGACTTCCTGTTCCCAATCNTCTAATCGTACNTGCCTTTGTAACCAATCCAGCGGGAGCCCTTCTTCTTGGTACTCTGTTTCACCAGCAGTTGTATCACTGATGTGCAGAAGTTTTGTGGCGAGAATCTCGTAACAAGTCACGGCCGATGAAGCGCTATCGTAAACGGTAGACTCCAGTTTCGTGGCGAAGGAAGTTAGGCTTNNTAAGCTGGAACTGGCTATAGAAACGTGATTGAGTACGGCCTGCAGCGAATATAACTCGCCTTTTATGCCATCCATTGTCGGGTCAAATTTTCGGTCAATCTCGGGTTGGAGCAAATGCCTATATTTTTTTGCTCCCGGGTATTTTTCTAGCATCTGTCGTTCCACTCGACTGCTTTCAATGATCAGGAACAACGAACGCATGAGATCGGGATGTTCGAAGTGCTGGAAGAAAATTTCGAGGTCGGATTCGCGATAATGGGAAGGTAGGGGTCGCGAAGCTAGATCGGCCAATTTTTCCCGTGCCGTATCTATGGAGAAACTGTAAGTTTCAAATAAGCGAAAGCCTAGTTGTTGAAGAATCAACAATCGGTAAATCGCTGAATTCAATTCAGCTCGATCTAACCAATCAATTTGTGGTGGTAAATACAGGTTGTGGGCGTCGTGTGCAGCACCAAATAATGATGTAGTCGTACTAGCTTCTGCATTGTCTTCGTTGGATTTTACGTGGAAATATCTCCCCATAATCCCCTCTGCAAACAAGGCTAGAACGTGCTGGATATCCGCCAGGTCGACACAATTGATGTCAGCGGGTGAATGGTTACTCATGGCCACACGACATCGATAATATTAGATACAGCCTCCTGTATATTGGCGTCGTCCGATACGGCTTGNACGATGGCGATTTCGCTGGCGCGACGGGCATCAATACCCCTTTTCATGAGTTCACCGGCATAAATCAAAAGTCGGGTACTAACCCCCTCCTCGAACCCATGTTCTCGCAAATTTCGAACTTTTTTCCCAATAATCGCGAGACGGCTCGATACTGATGCATCTGCACCGCTCTCATGTTCGATAATTGCTGCTTCCAATTCCTCGTCGGGATAATCGAAAGTTAGACTAACAAATCGCTGTCTAGTACTCGGTTTTAGATCTTTTAAGATGCTTTGATAGCCTGGGTTATATGATATGACTAACAGAAAGTCTTGATGGGCCTGGAGAATCTCCGAAGTCTTATCAATGGGAAGTACGCGGCGATGGTCGGTTAATGAGTGAATCAAAACGGTTGTGTCCTTGCGAGCCTCTACCACTTCATCCAAATAGCACAGCGCACCTGTTCTTACAGCTTGCGTTAGCGGTCCGTCNTGCCACACAGTTTCGTCGCCTTTCAGTAGGTATCTGCCCACCAAATCGGTACTGGTCAAATCTTCATGACAGGAAACAGTAATGAGGGGGTCGGAGATCTCTTTTTTTTGAAAAATCTCCCAAGTCATATGTTCTACAAAACGAGTCTTTCCGCAGCCAGTGGGNCCTTTAAGGAGAACCGGTAAGCGGCTTTCATAGGCGGCTTTGAATACGTCTACCTCATCGGCAAACGGCAGGTAATACGGTTGTTCATTCACGAGAAAAAGGGCCTAAGTTAGAAACTATTCAGGTACAAACGCGTCGCGTCCGCTACGGTAATTAAAAAACGACTGGGCTGGATTACGATTGACTAAGAAACGTTTAAACATCGGATGTTTCAGGCTGCGGACTTCATGCTCAATTTCGGTAAGTTCTTCACCAGTATCTAGATCGATTATTTTTTGAAATCGGTACTGGTGTTGGTCCGACTCNTCGCTGATAAGTCCCCTTTCTGCTAAAAATCCATGGGGCTTGGAAAAATTCGATACGTAAATCGCTATATGGTGCCCGTCATATTCCGCTATATCGCCACTGGTTTCCTGGAATACGAAATTTTGATTCGTGCCCATAGATATCACCGCCCTGCTTCCCTCATTGTCATCGACTTTTTGCGCAGGGGTGTTGAACACGTCTCGATAAAATTTTGCAATTGCGTCGGCGCTTCCAGGCTTGACCGGAGTTGCTGCATAGGGGATACCCAGACTCATATTCCCAAAGGATCCTGGAGGATACACACGAATATCGTTTCCCCAAGGGCAGGTGACAGCCACATGATCCTCTTTATCCTCGTAAGCAAATTCGGTTCCTGTCATCGGTTTCTCGATGAACTTGAGACGTCGTTTCAGATCTTCGAGGTCAGGCACTACCACAACAATATATCCACGAAATTTCTGGGCTTCTCGTTTAGGTAGATGAAATTGTTGTTCACCGGCGTTGACCCACATATTAAAGGTTCCAAAATCGATATATGGATCGCGAGTAAAACCGAGACCGGATACGTAAAAGAGAGCAGCTATTTGCTGGTCTGGTACCGTCAGATTGATATGTTCCATGTTGAGAATATTGCCTATGTCCTCAGCGCTCCGGTCGAATTCTCTTACTTCACTCATCTTCTTCAATCCTATTTTTTGCTTGGGGCTGAACCCCTGGTCGTGTGGTGCGATAGTATGAGAGTACTCCAAATTGGGATGGTTGATAAATAATGGACGAAAATGACGAGCTACTGGATGCGATTACTGCTCTGATTCCCTCCGTATTGACCGCTCTGGAGGCATTTGCTTATTTTGGGCGACATATGCATCCCGGTAATATCCAAGCGCTGGTACNGCCGCTAAAAGAACGCGTGGAACCTGTTGAGGAAGGCCTAAAGGTCTTTAAGGGCGCCCCATGGCCGGACCATCTGCAACAATTTGCCGACCAGATCTCAGAGGTTGCAGGTCATGTAATCTCTGCGATCGATGGATTGAAAACTATTGGAGACGACGAAAAAAGCGTTTTTCGCGCCTACCGTGTCATGCGTTACCATAATCGAGCTGTAGAGTCGCTGTACCCGATTGCGCTTATGTTACCCCCTGTGAGCCGTTTTTTTGTTGAACCAGGTCGGCGGGANGATGCGGTGTTGCAGGAAAAACTCGCGAAATCCGATNCGAGACGTGAGAACGTCGGAATTATTCATATGGGTAATGATAAAGAGAGTAAGGGCGGTTTTTCTCTGTATGTGCCCGAATATTATGAAGAGACTGATTCTTCCCCATTAATTGTTGCCTTACATGGTGGCTCTGGGCATGGTCGCGACTTCCTTTGGACGTGGCTTCGGGAGGCCCGGAGTTATGGAGCCATTTTGGTNAGCCCTACATCGAAGGGCGATACTTGGTCACTGATGGGTCCTGATGTAGATAGTCCAAATTTGCATGGGATCGTGAACCATGTGCAGGAACGNTGGAACGTGGATTCATCGAAAATGCTGCTTACTGGGATGAGCGATGGGGGTACGTTTACCTATGTTTCTGGTTTAGATGGGAATTCTCCNTTCACNCACCTNGCNCCCAGTTCTGCGAGTTTCCATCCACTNCTGATAGAGGGATACCCACCCGAACGTATTCAAGGATTACCGATTTACCTGATGCATGGAGCCCTCGATTGGATGTTCCCTATTGATGTGGCGCGCGGAGCTCATCAAACCCTTAGTGCAGCAGGAGCCAACGTGTGCTACCGAGAGATCAGTGATCTTTCCCATACCTATCCGCGTGACGAAAATCCTAATATTATGAATTGGTTTCTACATGGCACCGTCCCTACAACAGAGACGTCTTGATTGTGCTTGGACTTAAGATTGCTGATGACATACATGTTAGTAATGAGTAATCGAGACTGTGTCGGGTCAAGCGCCCGCCGAGATCGAGGAGTTCAGACGGTTGGCTTCTATAAAAGCTGAACGCTCATGTATCCGATTTCGATATCGGTGGAATGACGGATCTAAATCAAATCCGTAGGCAATAGCCCAATCGAGACAGGTAGTTAGCATTAAGTCTGCTCCGGTAAACGAAGTACCGATCAGATATTCGTTCGCTTCAACTTGGGGCAATGCCCATCGAATTTGTTTGTTAAAGCCGTCGATGGCTGCTTGGACTGCCGCTGGAGCTTCGCCGTACAGATGAGCAAGGTCACGGTGCTTCCTTAAGATATAGAGCGTGTGAGCGTCGAGTTCCATGATGATGTACGAAAGCCACTCGTTATATTTGGCCCGATCCGGCGTGTTAAAGTCGGGAGTGAGAGAAAATTCAGGAGTTCGGTACGTGTCGCCTAAGTAGGTGACTATTGCAGCACTTTCAGTTAGTACCAAATTGTTATCAATGAGTACCGGTATTTTCTCTTTTGTGTTTAGGGCTACGAATTCGGCGGACTGAGTTTCGCCTGTTCGTGACCCGATGAGTTTTGGCTCGTAGTCGATCTGTACTTCATGGGCGGCCCAATGGGCTCGAAGAGCTCGAGANGTTGCACCGCCCCAAATAGTGAGTTTGCTCATGAGTTTTAATTCCCTGGACGGGGCACTTCATTGGCCTCATAAAAATGAACAGCGGCTGATTTGGGTGGTGAGGCGGCCATAGCNGCTTGGAAGGCTGACATATGGTCGGATTTAAAGTGATCCTCGAGAGCAGCCATACTATCCCAGCGCTCTGTAATTCGAATTATGTTTGGATCGTTTAACTCGACGGAAAATGTGTAGTCATGGCAACCATTTTCAGTACGACTCGCGTCTTCCATTTTTTTCAGGGCTTTTTCTAACCCTTCGATGTTCGATGCCGTTGTTTCGATTCGTCCGTTAACGATGATCATGGACTTTTATCTCCAATGTCTTAGTGAAAATATTCTCTCGATGGTGATACCTGATGCTCCATCATTCTTTTGTAAATTGGTCTCCGTTTTAATTGGGCAGTTTAGTCTAAAACATTCCTACGGTTCTGGCTGGATTGCTGTAGAGTCAAGAAAAGAGACGAAGTGCGTTCTTCGTAAAATGCATGACCTAAATGGGAAAATANCGATGAAACAAACGTTATTACTTCTGGTCAGCTGGACTNTGATGTGGAGTTCGATGGCCTTAGCTGACATCAAGCGGACGCCGACGGGTAGGCCCGATTTTTCGGGTAATTATGATGCAGGTTCACTGACACCCCTAAGTCGGCCGTCTTACTTTGGTGACAAGCAATTTATGGCTCCGGAAGAAGCTCGTTCGCTCATAGAATCTCGACGAAAAGCAAGAGAGGCGGCTGATTCTCGGAAGAGCGATCCGAATCGAGGNGCCCCNGTGAAAGGNGGGGANGGCAATAANGCTCTCGGAGCNGGTAATGTAGGGGGGTACAACTCGTTTTGGGTTGANCCGGGTGATGANGTCGTTGCGATCGATGGCAAATATCGTACNTCCATCATTTATGATCCGCCGAATGGACGCCAGCCTCCCATGACGGCAGAAGCGAGTATGCGAAATGCCGATAATTTTAGTTCGTTTAGGCATGAGAANGACGGCACAGCCTCTTGGTTGGATGAGGAAGGCCCNGGGCCTTTCGATGGCCCTGAAGAACTTGCATTGGCCGAGCGATGTTTACTCGGTTTCAGTGCGGGTCCGCCGATGCTTCCCGGTCTCTACAACAACTACAAACGGATCGTGCAGGGTGAAGATCATGTCATGATTCTGGTGGAAATGGTCCATGATGCACGGATCGTGCGGTTAAACTCGGAACACGCACCTGGAGATGTTCGCAAATGGTTAGGTGATTCGATCGGTCGCTGGGATAAAGACACATTGGTTGTCGAAACGAAGAACTTTAGGGCAGAAACAGGTTTGTATGGCGGTGACGAAAATTTGCACCTTACCGAACGATTCACTTTGCGAGAGGATGGGAACCTCGTTTACAACTTTACGGTGAATGATCCGACGGCTTGGACGCAACCATGGAGTGGTGAATATATTTGGAAGAAAAGCGATGAGCCGGTATACGAATATGCTTGCCACGAGGGGAACTACGCTATGGGTAATATTTTACGGGGCGCGCGATTATTGGAGAAAGAGGAACTCGCTCGTCGAGAGAATGGGCATAGTGCTGATGGCGATTAAAGAAGTTAGTCGATGTGACAACGTTGTATGAGAATTACGGATGTCAAAGTTTTTGTAGTTGGCACACCGCCACCCCATTTTGGCGGACGTAATTGGGTTTTCGTAAAGCTAACTACTGATAACGGTATCGTGGGCGTTGGTGAAGTGTATAAAGCACAATTTCATCCGAATACGATCGCCCTCATGATAGAGGACTTGTGTCAGACCTATGTCATTGACACAGACCCCTTTCAAATTGAAAGCCTTTGGAGACGGGTGTATTACGGAGATGGGTATGAACGCAACGATCACCATCAACACCCTGATCATACCGTTATGGGTATTCTGAGTGCCGTTGAGATGGCTTGCTGGGATATTATTGGCAAGGCTCTAGACCAGCCTATCTACAATTTGTTAGGAGGGCGGTACCACGAGCGACTTCGTTCGTATACGTATTTGTATCCTGACCTCACCCAAGATTCTATACGATCACCTCACACCGATCCGGACGCAGCAGGCAAGCGAGCGGAATACTACGTGAAGGAGGGGTTTACTGCGGTGAAGTTTGATCCGTTGATCGACGTGATGGGCAATGAAGATCCGCGGGAGCCTCCTATTGATCGATTGGATAACGCGGAGTTAGTTGTGAGAAATGTACGGGAGGCCGTGGGAGGGAAATGTGACATTCTCATTGGTACGCATGGACAATCGACCACGTCCGGAACTATCCGATTTGCCCGGCGTGTAGAACGATATGATCCTCTCTGGTTTGAAGAACCAGTACCGCCAGAGAACCGTGATGAGATGGCGCGCGTTGCACAAAAAACAACAATACCAATCGCTTCCGGCGAAAGGTTGTCCACGAAATATGAGTTTCGAGAGTTACTGGAAAAACAAGCTGCCGCCATATTGCAGATGGCTCTTGGGCGCGTTGGTGGAATTCTTGAAGCTAAAAAGATAGCGGGCATGGCCGAATCCTACTATGCGCAAATTGCACCGCATCTGTATTGTGGTCCGGTTGAGGCCGCCGCCAACATTCAGATCGATGTCTGTAGTCCTAATTTTTTAATACAAGAAAGCATTCATAAATTCGATGGTTTTCACGCGACTATTTTGAAAAAGCCTATACAGTGGGAGGACGGTTACATTCTCCCTCCGACGGACCCTGGTTTGGGCATTGAATTGGATGAAGAAGTGGCGGAAGCACATCCCTATTTGCCAACACCCGATGGCCGGTAGATTACGAGAAGTAGTCCATGTGGAAGCGACGTGTAATTACAATACCGATTGTTATTTTTCTTGGACTACTGGTTACCTTGACTGCTCCTATCTGGATTCTAGTTTTTGGGATCCTGTCTACATTTCGACCAATACAGGGGATTCTAAGGGCAGGTTTGTTCCTTTGGTGTTTCCTCTGGTGTGAGATTTTAGGGATTATCGGTGCGTTATATATTTGGTTGCGGTATTTGGTTGATCGGGACACAGAAAAATATCGTAGTCGAAATCTGTTCGTTCAGGGCCAGTGGTGTGTTGCATTAAAAGTTGTAGGCCAGCGACTTTTCCAGGCACATTTTGTTGTTACCGGTTTGGACGCATTGACGGGCTCCGACGTCATCATGATCCCGAGGCACAGTAGTATCGGGGATACCATCTTGGCGACGGTGTTCTATACCTTCCCAAATTCCAAACAACTCCGGCACGTCATAAAAAAAGAACTTCTTCTCGATCCCTGTATCGATATTTTTGGTAATCGACTCGACAACTATTTTGTCGACCGCAATGCCGATGATAAAGATGGAGAAATACGTGGGATCGTGAGATTGTTGGAAGGGGTACGAGCCAATGAGGGAGTTTTGATTTATCCGGAGGGCACTCGTTTCTCGAGCACCAAGCGACTCAAAATACTAAAAAAATTGCCGGCTCATCTGGCAGAACGAGCGAATCGATGGACCAGCCTTCTACCCCCTCGTTTAGGTGGATTGAAGGCTTTGTTGCAAAGCAATCAGAAACTGGATCTTCTTTTTTGCGCTCATGTCGGTTTCGAAGGATCGAGCGGATTTCGGTCACTGATGAATGGTGGATGGCATGGCCGGGTTATTCGGNTTCATTTTTGGCGTGTATCTGTTAGCGATATTCCAAAAACCGAACCGGGGATCGAGGACTTCATTTTAGACAGTTGGGATCGTATGCAGACCNAAGTCGAACGCCTCACTAAACTGTCTAGATGATTTGATAGGTTAATATTTTTCCGTTACCCATTGTGGAAGCCAATCCGACCCACCTGCGGTCTCCTAACGTGTACCAGAGTGTAATTTGTAGGTCTGGGGCGCTAAGTTCGTAGCGTTCTGCCTCTGTNTGGTTGTATTTCTCGGTGCCGACGAATTGGATGTCTACGGGGACTATTTTGCCAGTTTGCGCGTTAATCAATTTGCTTTGTTGAAGGATTTTTGGATTCCAATAAGCGAATGTCATTAAGCATTCGTGCGAACGCGATGAAGCGTCATTNGCTGAAACAAGGAATGATTGGTCTGCTAATTGTTTACCCACGACNGTATTTTTTTTAGAACCTGTTTGCGTTTCACTTCTCATTTGAAGAAGACAGCCATTCTTGTCGTAACGTTCGACTGACTGGTGTTGGTAGGTATAGGNTCCCAGTAAGAAAAATCTTATGTCAAATTGTGCGTTGCTCTCTACAGAAACGATATCGGCTTCCCGAGTGATATCAAATGAGTGTTGCCCGATGTTGCGGCCGTCCATATCAGCGTGCCAAAGCCATGTATCTTCAGCAGNNTGNGCNNGNATATTTTGACCGACAATAGTTGCAACGATNANGAANCCTACNATAAANANGCTATTNCGACGGGGGAAGAAAGCTGGAATTTTTTGTATATAAGTCGAGTATCGCGGACGCCGATCGGGAATCGTCCTTTCCATGCGTGCCACACCTGAGAACTGAAGGAGTAGGAAAGTAATACCCGCAAGTATAAAGATGCTCCACCAACCCCCGTGTGCTATTGATATGGTGGTAAAGCCGACCCAGACGAGCCACTCACCAAAATAATTGGGGTGGCGGCAGCTACTCCATAGACCGGTCTCTAGTAGTTCTTGTTTCGAACTGGATTTTCGAAATGCGGTTAATTGTTCATCCGCCAAAGTTTCGTAAAAAAATCCGGCGACGGACGTAGCGTAACCGAGGCAGAAAAGAAGACTCGACCAGCTCTCTCCACTGGCGATAGGTATAAAGAGAAGAGCGATGGTACAAGCGAGAAACGATTGCAATCCGAAGATGATGTAGACGCTTTTGTATCGGAAGCCTGGTTCATTATTGTTACGTATATCCACGTACCGACCATCCTCNGGTTCTCCTGCGGCTCGAGCTGCAAGGTGGGTCATAAGGCGGGTTGCCCAAGCGAACAGTAAGAGATAGGTCAGAAGAGTGGACCATGGCACCGCTTCTCCTGCGGANGCAATGATGAGGATCTGCGTAGCAGGTATGAGGTGCAGCACTGGCCATAGAATATCGACAAATGAGACAGCGTTTCTTTGTAGAGATACGAACCAAAGTAATATAGCCACGCCGGTTGCTGTGAGATAAAGAAGNAGAAGTAGCATTATTCGACGCTACTCTTGAAACGGGATTCAACAGCCCTTATAGCGTAGCCTAGCACTGGTATGTGGCGATATAACCCGCGACCGGTGTCCCAAAAATCTTGGTGCAGTAATACTTTGCCTTTGCTATTGAAACGAAGGTGAGTAGCTCCTATCGTGTTACTTTTCATGTAGCGAAGTAATGGCTTGAAGCGGCTTTCCATTTGCCATATGACGTAGACATCTTGGTCCTGGATAATCGTACTAAGTATTTGTAATTTGACGGTTGTTCCGTTGTTTNGTAAACGTTCAAAGTGTGCGGCTATATCGTCGATTTGATCGGTATGCATCAGGGAGTCGCTAAAGTATACGTTTTTTGCATAGACTTCAGACACCGCTATCTTTTGTGTTTCGTTATCNGGCTNAAACTGGCTAAAAAAACTNATCCACATAGCTATNTTGTCTGGTGTGGGACTAACGCCNTNAGTTTGAGCAATGGCTTGCGTGTAGGCGGANGGATAGTCGGTATTGTTTTTATGAACGCATCCNAGGGTCATTGAAACTGCGAGGATGCAAAACCACAACTTANTCATTGGGGGAAATTATTTGATAAACCGTGAAGAAGAGGTGAAGTCNGGAATGTCGTNCTTTTACTGTGGATTGACAGGTCAATGGGATGATCGTAGTGGTTAATAGGGAGCGCAGGTTGGAAAGAGTGCTGCGATGGTTTGATTCGAGCCGGCAAGTAGCCTCCCAAAGTGATGCGGTTGATTGGGTACGAATCGTACCTTTTCTGCTCCTTCACGTCGGAATGGTTAGTGTCTTCTGGGTGGGNTTTAGCTCGATGGCGGTTGCCGTAGCTATAGGATCATATTGTATTCGAATGTTCGCTATTACGGCTGTNTATCATCGGTATTTTGCACACAAGTCCTATTCCATGGGTCGCAAGATGCAGTTTGGTTTGGCGTTCTTGGGGGCTACAGCCACGCAGCGTGGCCCGNTGTGGTGGGCAGCGCATCATAGAGCTCATCATCGTCATTCGGATACTACGAACGACCCTCACAACGCCAGTAGGAGCTGGTGGTGGGTGCAGGTAGGGTGGTTTTTATCGAAGCGTCATTTTGCGGCACCGCCAAATGTACCGGAATGGGAAAAGTTTCCTGAACTCGTGTGGCTAGACCGTTTCGATTTGTTTGCGCCTGTTTGTTACGCACTAGCGATTTATGTGTTGGGTGAACTCCTTTCGGGATACGGTACTAGTGGATGGCAAATGTTTGTATGGGGTTATGTGGTTTCTACCGTATTTCTCATNCATATCACTTCGTTNGTAAATTCGGTGTGTCATAAGATGGGTGGACGCCGCTTTAACACNAGAGANTCGAGTAGGAATTGCTGGTGGGTGGCNATTCTGACCTTCGGGGAGGGATGGCATAATAATCACCATCGNTATGCGGGNAGTGNCCGCCAAGGGTTCTACTGGTGGGAGGTTGATGTCTCCTACTACATCTTGCGAATTCTTCGGTGCTTTGGGCTTGTAGAGAATTTAAGAGTCGTTCCCGAGGCGGTAATAAAAGAGGGCCGGCGATGAAAGTNGCTGTGGTTGGTTCAGGGATATCTGGGCTCGCCAGTGCCTATTACCTGCAGAGNTTTTCGGAAGTCACAATTTTTGAAGCAGAAAGCCGACTNGGTGGACACACGGATACCCACCGGATTGATTGTGCTGACAAAACCTTCCATGTGGACACGGGTTTTATCGTCTTTAATCAACACAATTACCCGAAATTTTGTCATTGGCTCGGGGAACTTGGAATCCAATGGCAGTCGTCACATATGTCTTTTTCAGTACGGGATACGGAAACAGATCTCGAGTATGGGACCGGTGGCATAGATGCTTTTTTTGCTCAGCGTAGAAATATTTTTTCGCCGGCGCACTATCGTATGTTTCTGGATGTATATCGCTTTTATCGGCGTGCGAGGCATGATCTCCAAACCGGTTCGGTACAAGGAAGTTTAAAAGACTATCTTGCTCAAAAATCTTTTGGCGAACGTTTTGTTCCTTTCCATCTTGGACCGATGTGTGGAGCGCTATGGTCGCAAGAACAGAACGAAGCGATATCAGCTTCGGCTGCACATGTTCTTGAATTCATGGGTAATCATCGAATGCTGCAGCTTATAGGGCGACCTCAATGGTGCACTGTAAGCGGTGGGTCGGGGGCTTATTTGAGCGCATTCAAAAGANAGTTTTTGGGTCGAATTCAACTTGGCGCCCCGGTTCGGAGCATACGCCGCACTGGGTCCTCGGTGCACGTTATCGATGACAACGGTTGCCAAGAATTCGATGCGATAATTCTGTGTGTGCACAGCGATCAAGCGTTGGCATTGTTAGAACGCCCCACGAATTTGGAGACGCAAATACTTGGCGCCATACGATATGGATCGAATCGCGTTGTTCTGCATAGTGATGCCAGTTTTATGCCCTATCNTAGGCGCNCTTGGTCNAGCTGGAATGCGGTTGTTGATCCTGAAAGCANCTCATGCTCGGTCACTTATTGGATGAATCGATTGCANAATCTTGTTGGACACCCATTCTTTGTTACGTTGAATCCGTCAACTGAACCCGCATCAACTTGGGTNGAACGANACTATGCTCATCCAATATTTGATGGGAAAGCCAAAGCCGCACAAAAACAGAAGCACAAAATAAACGGCNTAAAACGAGTTTTTTATGCGGGTGCTTATTGGGGTTGGGGTTTTCATGAAGATGGAATTAGAAGTGCAATTGACAGCGTGAAGNANCTTNGNGGGGCTAGTACTAGTTATGCCTAGTAACTTGGCACCAGCTTTGTGTACGGGGCGCATTTCTCATAAACGGTTTCACCCCGTAGTACATGAATTTCATTACGCTGTTTGGATGCTATGGAGTGATATTGATAAGCTAGACGAAATCCCAGGTCAGGGCCTGCCGATGTCGTTGACGGTCTCTGATTTGGATGAACATTCCAATCCGAGGGCACGAGTTGAGAGGGCAGTAATTCGGTCCGGCCTGCGCATGCCTCGTGGCCCGATATACGTCCTAGCGCAACCTCGATCTTTCGGTTTTTTCTTTAATCCTGTCGTCTTCTTTTGTTGTTTTGAGGTAGACGTGCCTGCAGTAGTGGTCGCTGAGATCCATAACACACCTTGGAATGAACGACATAGCTATGTGTTTGGGCCAGAGGAAAAAGAGGGTGAACAATTTATCGTGCATTTTCCAAAAAGTTTTCACGTGTCGCCTTTTGCCAGCATGAAAGTGGATTATGAGTGGTATTTTGACTTCAATTCTGATCGTGTCCAGATAGATATGCGATTAAAGGAAGAGGGATTGGAATCATTGTGCGCAAGTCTTGTGCTGGATAAACAAGCGCCTGACATAAAGGCTTTACGACGTATGGCCTGGCATCATCCGTTTCAAAACCAGAAGACGCTCATTCGAATATATATGAATGCATTGCGCCTGTGGCGGAAAGGCTCAACCTTTCACCCCCATCCGAAGACCCGTAGTTGATTTGAGGTAGCTGGTGAGCTTAGAAACAACAGTGTTATGTTCGTCAATTACGGTTAGTGTGCCGCGTCGTTTTTTCCTATCTATTTTGGGTCGGATCAAAGAGGGTACGCTCATTCTGCGTGAAGGTAATAAGTCACTAACATTTGGCGATGGCAATCCGACGGTGACGGTTACTGTGGAGTCACCGACTTTCTATCGGAAAGCGTTGTTTGGCGGAACTATAGGCATTGGTGAG